>JAADHZ010000008.1 GCA_013151575.1 Gammaproteobacteria bacterium | reverse complement strand
CGGTGATGCAGCCCACCCGCCTATTCATTGATGCCAAAAGTACGGCCCAATGGCGCTCTCGCGGGTTTTCCCCGGTGCTCAACGAAGGGCGGCAGACCCTAGACAACAACCTGAAAAACTCGCTGATGTACCACCTGTTGCGACTGAAAAAACAGCATCCACAACCCCGTGGAAACAAACTGCCAGACAGCTTCGCCCTGGGACTTAATCGCGAACAGCGCTGCCCGACCCTTGACACGGTGAATGAATATTCTCGCGAGAATCCCCTGTGGGGCATGCCCTATGCGATGCCCAATCTAGCGGAGCAGGAATACCAGACGCTCGTTTCGTGGCTGGCTCAGGGCGCACCGGCACCCGCGCCGCCCGCACCCTCCGCCGGGGTATTGCCGCAAATTGAACAGTGGGAGCGCTTTTTAAATCAGCCCTCCAATAAACAGCAGCTGACCAGCCGTTACCTCTATGAACATTTATTTCATGCGCACATCCATTTCGCCGCATCACCGGCGCGGGAGTTTTACCGCCTGGTACGCTCCACCACACCGTCAGGAAAGGTCATCGATGAAATCCCCACACTACGTCCCTTTGATGACCCGGGCGCCGCGCCTTTTTATTATCGGCTGCTGAGATATCACCCCAGCATCGTGATTAAAAACCACATCGTTTACGAATTTTCCGCCGACCGCATGGCACGCTACCGCGAGCTTTTTCTGGCCCCCGTCTACGAGGTCTCCGAGCTGCCGTCCTATGCGCGCGGGATCGCCTCCAACCCATTCAAGGTATTCGCTAGCATTCCCGTCACCTCGCGTTACCGTTTTTTGTTGGATGACGCACGGTTTTTTATTGAAGGCTTTATCAAAGGCCCGGTCTGCCGTGGGCAAATCGCGCTGAATGCCATTGAAGATCAATTTTGGGTCATGTTTTTTGACCCGAAGCAGCCCATCATCACCAACACCGCACAATTCATTGGAGAAATGGCCAACGAGTTGAACATACCGGCGGACGGCGGCAGCAATCTGAAGTTTTTCGACATCTGGACCGACTACTGGAAGGGGCTGCGCGTCTACATGGAGCGTAAACAGGCTTGGCTCAAAACCATCGGCACACACGATTTGGAACACGCCATGAATTACATCTGGGACGGTGACGGACAAAACCCCAACGCGGCGCTAACGGTGTTTCGTCATTTCGACAGCGGTTCAGTGGCCTACGGCCTGGTGGGCGACAACCCGGAAACCGCCTGGGTCATTGACTACCCGATGTTCGAGCGTATTCACTATTTACTGGTCGCCGGTTTTAACGTGTACGGCAACATCGGCCACCGAATGAGCACGCGGGTTTACATGGATTTCCTGCGTATGGAAGGCGAGGATTATTTTCTGGCATTTCTTCCCGCCAACCGGCGAAAGGCGATACGCGACAGCTGGTATGTGGGCCAGCGCAGCAGCATCGAAAAACTGTTTTCTGCGCCACAGGAATGGTTGAACACCGAATCCGTGACCGGTTACCAAACCAATGATCCACAATCCGAGCTGTATCAACACATCAAAAGCCGGATTGCCAAGGTGTCCAAACAAGCACGGGCCATCAACCATTGCAGCAAAAAAAATTGCAACAAAACATCCGCTGGTACCACAATGGCGCGAGTGGACAACGCCATGGACAAAATCGCGCAGTTACGTGGTGAAAGTTTGCATGCTTTTCCCGACGTAGCCTTTGTGCGTGTCCGAACCGGCCAACCACAACAGGATCTGGCCTACACACTCATCCGTAACAAGGCATATAAAAATGTGAGTTCATTTCTTGCCGATGAACAAAAACGGGACCGTGCGGATATTGAGCGGGATACGATGACCGTAACGAAGTGGTTAGAAGGTTCATATCCGAATTTCTTTTTTTCCGTCGAGCTGTCGGAGATTAACGATTTCACCGAACGCTGCGCTAACATCCGCAGCGATGAAGATTATGAACAATTTGTCGATCAGTACGGTGTGCGGCGCACGCACCATGAGTTTTGGGCATTGGCTGACTGGTTTCAGGACAAACAGGCGCACGACAAACCGATTTTGTCGGGGCTATACGACCTGAACCGCTATCTGAACCATTGACCCACAGCCAAAAACCCGCCTCGGCCCTTGGTTGGCCCACGTAGACCAACATGCTACCGTTGCGCCCAACACAGCACCCACAAACTGAAACCTTTGTCCCCCGGACTTAAAAACTACGCAAATGTCTAAGCAATTCAATACCATCGGAATTATCGGCAAACACAGCGACCCCACCGGCGGTGGCACACTGAAGGAGCTGATCGCCTACCTTCAGGAACAAAAGCTCAACGTGCTGGTAGACAAAAACTCACTGGAGCTGGCGCCGGAGCTGGTCGGAAAATTCGAAGCGGTGGACCGGGAAATACTGGGGGAGCGTTGCGATCTCGCCATTGTGGTGGGCGGCGATGGCACCATTCTCAACGCCGCACGCAGCCTGGTGGATCACGAAGTGCCCATCCTCGGGGTCAACCTCGGCCGCCTGGGTTTTTTGGCGGACATCTCGCCCTCCGATCTGGCAGAGAAACTGAATCGCATCCTCAATGGTGAATATCAGGAAGAGCAGCGCACCCTGCTGCACGCACAGGTGTTACGCGAAGGCGAACAAATCAGCAGCAGCGCAGCCTTCAACGACGTGGTCATCCACACCAGCAACGTCGCACGCATGGTGGAATACGAAACTTACATCGGCGGTCAGTTCGTCAACATCACTCGTTCCGACGGGCTCATTGTCTCCACCCCCACCGGTTCCACGGCTTACGCGCTGTCCGGTGGCGGCCCCATCCTGCACCCCGCATTGAACGCGCTAGTGCTGGTGCCTATTTGCCCGCACACCATGAGTTACCGCCCCATTGTGGTGGACGCCGATAGCTGCATCGAAATCGTACTCAGCGCAAGTAACCAGGCCCACGCGCAGGTCACCTGCGACGGCCAGATCGACCTGGGGCTGAAAAACGGCGACCGTATCGTGATCGAAAAGAAGCCCAACCCAATTCGCCTGATTCACCCTGCCAACTATAACTACTACGGCATCCTGCGCGCCAAGCTGCATTGGGGCAAGCGCCTGTAACGCCGCGCCTACAACACCCTAGACACCATGTTACGACACATCCAGATTCGCCACTTCGCCATCGTTGAACAGCTGTCCCTGGACCTGTCTACCGGCATGACCGTGCTCACCGGCGAGACCGGCGCCGGCAAATCCATTTTGCTGGATGCCCTGGGTCTGGCCCTGGGCGATCGTGCCGAGTCCGGCGCTATTCGCGCCGGTGCCGAGCGTGCCGAAGTCAGTGCTGAATTCGATATTCGCGACAACGCAGCCGTCACCATCTGGTTGAAAAATCATGAGCTGGACGACGACGGACAGTGCCTGATCCGCCGCACCCTCAGCCGCGACGGCCGTTCCAAGGGTTACATCAACGGTCGCCCGGTGCCCATGGCCCTGCTGCGTGAACTGGGTGAGCAGCTGGTGGACATCCACGGCCAGCACGCCCACCAATCGTTGCTGAAGCGCGACGTGCAGCGTCAGGCGCTGGACGCCTTTGCCGCCAGCGACGGCAAGAAATCCCCTCATCTCAAACTGCTGACGGACAGCGCCCGCTGTTTCGCACACTGGCATCAGCAGAAAGAGGAACAAACCCGGCTACAGGCCAGCCACGCGCAACGCAGCGACCGCCTCGACCTGCTGCGTTACCAGGTGGAGGAACTCCAGCAGCTGGCACTCACAGACAACGAGCTGGAGGAGCTGGGCGCGGAACACGCACGATTGGCCAACCTCAACCAGCTGCGCGAAGGCAGCGAGCAGGTGCTGGCGACACTGACTGAGGGCTCCTTGTCGGGCGAAGGCGCTTCACTATCGGACGGCCTGGAACACAGCAGCGCCGAGCTGGACCGGCTGCGGGAAATGGACCCGGCATTGGCCAACATCGGCGACATGTTGCGTGAGGCTGCTATTCAAGCCCGTGAGGCTAGCGGCGAATTGCGTGACTACGTGGACGGCTTATCACTGGACCCGGCGCGCCTGCAAGCCATTGATGAACGCTTGGGGCTGGTGCACGAGCTGGCGCGAAAACATCACATTCCAGCCGAGCAACTGCCCGCCATGGGCTCACAGCTGGAGGTCGAGCTGGCAACGCTGGAACAGGCCGGAGTGCAGTTAGAACACATCGACACCGCCGTGGCCGAGGCGCAGACCGCCTATCAGGCCGTGGCCCAAAAACTCAGTGCCAGCCGCCGACGCGCGGCGAAAAAATTAGCGGCGGCCGTGTCGCAAAACCTACACCAGCTGGGCATGCCCCATGGGCGGTTCGAAATCGCGCTGGAAACGCTGGAAACCGGCAACGCCAGTGGCCTGGAACGGGTTGAATACCGCGTTACCACCAACCCCGGCCAACCCTTGCAAGCTATGGCTCGTGTGGCCTCCGGCGGTGAGCTGGCGCGCATCAGCCTCGCCATTCAAGTGATAACCGCCCACTCCGGCAGCATCCCCACGCTGATTTTTGACGAGGTGGACGTGGGTATCGGTGGTGGTATTGCCGAGGTGGTAGGGCGCTTATTGCGCAATCTCAGCACCACACGACAGGTGCTGTGCGTCACCCATCAGCCACAGGTGGCCTCGTTAGCACATCAACATTTGCAGGTGAGCAAGCAGGCCGACAAACAAAAAACCCACACTGAC
This sequence comes from Gammaproteobacteria bacterium, assembly GCA_013151575.1. Taxonomy (GTDB): domain Bacteria; phylum Pseudomonadota; class Gammaproteobacteria; order SZUA-152; family SZUA-152; genus SZUA-152. Next base: position 5,001 of record JAADHZ010000008.1, on the reverse strand, counting down.
GTGTCGCCCATTTTGGAGCAGGCTCGGGTGGATGAAATTGCACGCATGCTGGGCGGGCTGGAGATTACCGAGCAAACCCTGTCACACGCGCGGGAGATGATCGAACGGGGCCAGCGGGCGCTGAGTTAGTGCGTCACCTAGCTTTTGGCCTTCTGACATTCGGCGCAAATACCGTAAATGTAGAGGCAATGGTCGGTCATGGAAAATCCGGCTTTTTCGGCGATATCACGCTGGCGCTGTTCGATAAGTTCGTCCACGAACTCTTCGACCCTGCCGCATTTCACGCACAGAATGTGGTCGTGATGCTGGCCCAGGTTCAGCTCGAACACCGAGTGCCCGCCTTCGAAATGATGCCGCGATATCAACCCGGCGCTTTCAAACTGGGTCAATACGCGGTACACGGTGGCTAGCCCCACGTCCTCACCGGTTTCTACCAGCAGGCGATACACGTCCTCGGCACTCACGTGTCGGGATTCCTGCTGTTCCAGCACTTCCAGAATTTTTCGTCGTGGAAGCGTGGCCTTGAGACCCGCGTCCCTTAGTTCTTTGCTACTCAATCGCTGACTCCCCCAAAATTTCGCCGTTGCGTGCCAACCCGCCCCGGAATCGGTTAAGATGCGGCGCTTCAGCACCGGATTTACACCTTCTTTCATTTTCTGACGTTGCAGGCACCATGGCTACCGCACTGACATCTTTTACCCACACGGCTTCCGCCACCACTCTCACTGCCGCCGTACTGGCGTTGACGCTCATGTTCAGCGGCTGCTCGGTACACAAGATTGATGTGCAGCAAGGCAATGTTATCACTCAAGAGATGCTGGAAAAACTTAAGACGGGCATGGATATGCGCCAAGTAAAACACTTGCTGGGCACGCCGCTGATCGAAGACCCCTTCCACGTCGGCCGCTGGGACTATGTTTATCGCTATAAAGCGGGCAACACCGATGAGAGGCAGTCCGCCCACCTAACCCTGTATTTTGACAATAACCTGCTCAGCAAGATTGATGTACAGTCAGCGCTACCCAAAGAAAGCGAGGTTAAAAAGCCGGGCTCATCTTTGCGCAGCAGCACCCCTACCCAGGGACAAGGTAGCCACTCTCACTGACCGGTGCTGCCACCTTTTTTCATTTTTTTGCCCGCTGCGGCACGTTGCTTGCGCACCTCTTTTGGGTCAGCAATCAGCTTTCGATAAATTTCCACCCGGTCCTTTTCGCGCAGAGCTTGATCGAGTTTACCCAGCTTGCCGAAGATTCCCACCTTGTTCTGGGTCAGGTCAATGTCCGGGAAACGCTCCAGCAGGCCGGACTGTTCGATGGCTTCGCGAATGCTGCTACCCGGCGTTACTTGCAATGGAATAATCACCTGCGTGTCGGGTCGCGCATGGGCCACCTCCACTGAAATCAGCGTGGGTTCAACCGGCTGTGCATTTTTTTCACTGGCCATACTCGCTCCTCGCACGTTGACAAAAAGCATCCAGCAGAGCGTTGGCGATCTGACTGAACACCGGGCCCAGCGCCATCCCCACCAGCCTGCTGGAAAATTCGTATTCCAGATCAAACGAGACCTTGCAGGCGTCTTCCGCCAGCGCGTCGAAGCGCCAAAACCCGTGTAAGTGCCGGAACGGGCCGTCCACTAGGCTTATTTCGATCATCTTGTTTTTCTGCAAGCGATTACGGGTGGTGAACGACTTTTGCAAGCCACTATGGGCAATAACGATAGTGGCTTCCACCTCGTCGTCATCCCGGTTGATTTCAGTGCTGCCGCCACACCACGGCAGGAATTCCGGGTAGGCGGCAATATCATCCACCAACGCGTACATCCGCGCCGCGCTATAAGGCACCAGCGCATTTTTGCTAATACGGGGCATGTTTACACTCGTCCTCTACAACAGGCCAATGGCATTGAAAAAAACGATAATCACCGCCAGTGGCGTGACGAAACGCACCATGAAACGCCACAGCGGATAGGCCCCGCCATCACCCAGCTCCAGCTCGTCCCGCGTCGATTCGCGAGACATGACCCAGGCCGCAAATATCGCGATAAACAAACCGCCAAGCGGCAACATAATATTGGCAGTAAGGTAATCCAGCAAGTCGAAAAAAGTCTTGCCCCACAGTGTGTATCCCTCCCAGAGATTGAACGACAGCACCGTGCCCAGCCCAACGACCCAGGTCGCCATGCCACATATTACGCTGGCCTTGATGCGGCTCCATCTTCGGTTTTCCACCAGCCACGCAACGGCCGGCTCAATCAACGAAATCGCAGACGACCACGCGGCGAATACCAGCAACACAAAAAATAGTGAGCCAAAAAAGGTGCCGCCGGGCATCTGACCGAAGGCAATCGGCAGGGTCTGAAAAATCAGCCCTGGGCCAGCACCGGGTTCCAGGTTGTTGGCAAAAACGATGGGGAAAATGGCCAGCCCCGCCAGCAGCGCCACAGCAGTGTCAGCAATGGCAACAGCCATGGAGGTCTTGGCAATGGATGCATCACCGGGCATGTAGGAACCGTAAATCATGATCGCGCCCATGCCAAGACTGAGGGTAAAAAAGGCGTGCCCCATGGCGATCAACACCCCGTTGGCGGTGAGTTTGCTGAAATCTGGACTGAACAAAAAACTGGCACCGCGCATGAATTCACCACTGTTGATCGCGTATCCCACCATCACCAGCAACAGCACAAACAAGGCAGGCATCAGCCAGCGCACCGCCATCTCCAGCCCCTTTTTCACCCCCCGCGCCACCACTAACATGGTCATCAGCATGAACAGGCTGTGCCAGAAAATCAGCTCCCCGGGGTTGGACATCAGCTCGTCGAAGATCCCTTTGATCTCGGCCGCAGGGGCACCGGCAAAATTGCCAGCAGCAGAGTTCAGCACATAAGCCAGCCCCCAGCCAGCAATGACGCTGTAATAAGACAAAATCAGGAAGCCGCCGAGCACCCCGCTCCAGCCCAGCAACGCCCACCACGTCGAACGTCCCTCGTCCTTCGCCAATTCTCGCATGGTGTTGATGGGACTCTGCCGGCCACGGCGACCCAACAGCACCTCCGCCATCATCACCGGAATGCCAATGGCGGCAATACACAGCAAGTAAACCAGCACAAAGGCCCCGCCGCCGTTTTCACCGGCAATATAGGGGAACTTCCAGATGTTCCCCAGTCCCACGGCCGAACCAGTGGCGGCCAAAATAAAAATCCAGCGACTGGACCATTGCCCATGAATAGACTCGCGTTGTGTGGACATTCCCTACCCCAATATGAAAACAGGCCATATTGTCGATGAAATCAGCAAGAGGCTCAACCACTTGCCAATACTTGTGCATCATCCGCATGGGTTTTTCTTGGTGAGCCGCCAATGGCTTCCGTATAATGCGCGCATGTCAAAAAAGAACAAAAGCAGCAACAGCAACACCATTGCGCTCAATAAAAAAGCTCGTCACGACTTTTTTATTGAAGATCGCTTCGAGGCGGGAATCGTCCTTCAAGGCTGGGAAGTCAAGGCTCTGCGCGCCGGTCGCATTCAACTCGGCGACGCCCACGCGTTCGTCAAAAACGGCGAAATTTTCATCAGCAACCTGCTGATCACACCGCTACCCACCGCCTCCACGCACATCCACCCCGAACCCACCCGGATACGAAAACTGCTACTAAACCGCACCGAAATCGGCAAACTCGTGGGGGCCGTGGAACGCAAAGGCTACACCCTGGTGCTCACCGCCATGTACTGGAAACACGGACGGGCCAAGGCGGAAATCGGCCTTGCCAAGGGCAAACAAAAACAGGACAAACGGGCCGCAGAAAAAGACCGCGACTGGCAGCGGGAAAAAGGCCGCATCATGAAATCCGGCAAATAGACCAGTGATAATTGAACACCAACACTGGCCGGGAACCTTTGAATCCACTAAACTGTCTACCGAGTAACCAATGGGGCTGACCTGGTTTCGACGTGGGTCACAAAACCTGAGGTGCATGCCGAGGTGCAATTTCCTCGTTAAACCAACTGCAAACCTTATAGTTGCCAACGACGACAACTACGCACTAGCAGCTTAAACACCTGTCTTAGTGCCCTCGGCCTGACGTGTGCTTGTGCACTCAGATCACCGGGGTCGACTCTCACAAGATCGCGTTGAGGTATGTTCAGGGCCAATTCGCTAAAACCTAACTGAGCTCGTCGTACGTCTTCCCTGCCAGTCGGGTAGCGTACGGTTAAATTCAAAGACTTGGCTAAGCATGTAGATCTGAAGGCGGAGGATTTGCGGACGCGGGTTCGAGTCCCGCCAGCTCCACCATTTCAACACTCAAAGACGCTTTCGAGCGTCTTTTTTTGTGTCTTAAATAAACACGAAGCCTTCAGGACAAGCACAGAAATACTCTTTTGATTCCGTCAGCAAGGGCCACTTTGCACCGTTTTTTAACTGACCAACATTATTTTTCATTCCCAAGTGGTAAAGGTGCTAAGTCAAGTTCCTTAAAGAAACGTACAGCGGTTCCCGCTAATTATTTCATACTCACTGTGCGTAAAAATTTCTGACTGTTTTTAGTCAATACTTTGGTTTGGGCACAGACAGACCCCTCAATTAAGCATTTTTTTTACAGTTAGAGAAGACTTATGATCTGATTAATAAAACCATCTTCAGTAATGCCTTCAAAAGAAAGCTCCGCCTGACAGAAAATAGCTTTACCCATAAATAAGGGAACACAATATTTAATTGCAATGACGTTAATCCAGTTACTAGCTGAAGGGCGATTTAAACCTGTAAACGGACAAATTAAGTATTGTGTCCCCTTATTTTGAACACCTTTGTGCCTTCACATTTTGCTTATGGGACAAAGAAGGTGGCGAGACATGATGGAAGAGAGTCGGCGGCTGGCCTATGCCATTGTTCAAAAATCCGGCACACCGGGTGTGTGCACTGATCAGATGGGTGAGTACTTTGATGCTGTTTATTACCCCATGCGGGAGAAGTATGGTGACTGGCACGGCTTCAACGATATGTTTGT
>JAADHZ010000006.1 GCA_013151575.1 Gammaproteobacteria bacterium | reverse complement strand
GGGATAACAAAAAGTGTCAACACGGTGGAGAAGGCCAGCCCCCAGACGATGCTGGACGCTACCGGGCCCCAAATTAACGATTCACCGGCCAGCCCGGCGGCCAATGAAAACAGCCCGGCGATGGTGGTGAGCGAGGTAATAACGATGGGCACTACCCGTCGGCGCGCGGCGTAAACGATGGCGTGTAATACGCTCATGCCGATAGCCAGCCGTTGGTTGGCGGCGTGGATCATCACGATGGCGGCATTGACGGCGATGCCCACCAGGGCGACGATGCCGTACAACGTGAACAGGCTCAGTGGGTTGTTGGTGGCGAAAGTGACGCCGGTGAAGGCCAGCGGCACGGTGGCGAGAATCATGAACGGCTGCCAGTAACTTTTGAACTGGGTGCCGATAATCAGGTAGATCAGGCCTACGCCAAACAGGAACAGGGTGAGCATGGAATCCAGGCTTTCCTGAATGTCCGCCAGCTCACCAGAAAAATCCAGGTCCACGGTCGGATGTTGCAGACGAATTTTTTCCCACTCCGCCATGACTTGTTTATTGGCCGTCAGCGTATCCATTTGGGTTTTATCCAGTTCTGCTTCTACGGTGATGGAGCGGCGGAAATTATAGTGGCGGATATTGCTGCGGCTGAGTCCGGTTTCTGCGCTGACCAATTGGCCCAGCGGTATCGAACCGCCCTGCGGCAGGGCCAGCGGGGTTTCCAACAACAGTTGGTCAATGCCCTGCAAACGGGTGGCCTGCGCCTGCACTCGCACTTCCACGCGCTCCGCTTCGTATTGCATGGAAGCCACGATGTCGCCATCGAACAGCAAGCGCACGCTGTTGGCCACATCCGCCGGATTGAGGCCGCTGCGTCGCACGGCATCCGTATCTAATTGCAGTTGGAGTTCATGTTTGCCCGGGCTATCATTGTCACTGATGTCACTCACCGCAGGCATGTCGGCCAGAATGCCGCGCAGCGCATCGGTGGCCGCGCGCAGTTCCGTGAAATTGTCACCGCGCACCTTGACGCTGATGGCCTTGGTGACGGGTGGTCCCTGGGTGAGTTTTAAAAATGTGATCAGGCGTGGGCTGGCGGTGGCCATCACGTCGGCGCGCATGGATTCGATGATGTCGGCGACGCCGCGCATGTCACCGGTTTTAGCTTTGAGGCTAATGAATACCTGGCCGTAATTGTCACCGAAATATGGTGCCATTTCGGTGAACATTTGCCCGGCGGTGGCGCTCACGGCGCGGGTTTCAGTATCGCGCAAATGCACCTTGGCTTTGCTGGCAATGGCGTCCACGGTGTTCAGCGTTTCTTGCAGGGTGCTGCCCGGAGGCATTTCCACGTTGATGTAAAACGCGCGCATGGGGTCGAACGCAAAAAATTCCAGCCGCACCATGCCACTGCCGATGGCAGTCATTGCCGCCAAAAATAGCGCAAGCACCACGGCCAGCGAACGTTTGGGTTTGCGCAAGACACGAATCAGCAGCTTGCCGTATTTGAGCCGAAGATTACGGGTGAAGCGAGTGCGCCAGCGTTGCATTCGCCCGGGTGTGGACAGGTTGAGTTTGCTCATGGACACATGCACCGGCAGCATCCAATAGGCTTCCAACAGGCTGATGGCCAGCGCCACTGATACCACGAAGGGCACCACGAACATGAATTTGCCGACGATGCCGGGCATTAACATTAGCGGTAAAAAAGCCGCCATCGTGGTGGTGACGGAGGCAGTGACCGGGGTGAACACTTCTTTTAATGCGTCAATGGCCGCCTGCATACTTTGCGCGCCGCGTTGGATGCGGTAATAAATGGCTTCCACCACCACTACGGCGTCATCCACTAGCATGCCCAGTACGATCACCACGCCCAGCAGGACGTTTTGATTCAGTGTCTGCCCGGTGGCGCTGAGCAACCAGAAGGTGCCGGCCAGCGTAAACGGAATGCCGATGCCGATAAAAAAGGCGATGTGTGCACCGAGAAACACCCAGGTAATCAAAGCAACCAGCAACAGGCCCAACAGGGCGTTGCCTTGCATCACGTCAATAGCCTTGCGGGTACTTTCGGTCCGGTCATCCAGCAGCGTGAGTGTCAGCCCAGCGGCGGCCAAAACCGTATTTTTTCCCACGATGTAATCATTGATGCGCGTCACTAGATTGAGAATATTGGCATCCGCCTGCTTGGTCACCGCGAAGGTAACGCCGGGTTGGCCGTTGAAGCGTGATAATTTGCTGAGCTTGTCATGGCCCCAGCTGACGTCTGCGACATCACCGATGGTGATATTTTGTTCGTTGCCCTTTTCGTTACCACTTTTGTTATCAATAATGGGCAGGCTAGCCAGATAACCAGGGTCGGCATCCGTGCCGATCACCCGCACCAGCCACGACTGTCGGCCGATGCGCATGTCGCCAGCCACCACGTCACGAAAATAAGCGCGCACGGTGTTGGCCAGTTGATTGGGTGAAACCCCTTTGTTTTGCAGGGCTACAGGGTCAAATGCCACGTGCAGCTCAGGGTCGCTCAGACCGGCCTCGATGATCGTGTTGACTCCCTTGATACGTTCCAGATCTTTGCGCACATTGAAGGCGGTTTTACGCAACAATTCATCGTTAGCCGCACCGGTGAGAATCAGCGAGGCAGTAGGAAAATTGTTGGAGGAAGTGATTTCGACAATCACCGGGTCCACCGCTTCTGCCGGTAACTCGGCATTGGATTTGTTTTGAATTTCGCGGCGCAGATCGTTGATACGTTTGTCAAACAGGCGTTCGTTGATGTCTTCAAAGCGCACCAGAATATCGGCGATGCCCTCGCGGCTGGTGCTGGAGACGAACTTGATGTCCTGCACTTTGCGAATGGCTTCTTCCAGTGGATCAGTCACCAGTTTTTCCACGTCTTCGGAGGATGCGCCGGGCAGCACGGTGATAACGCTGATCCAGTTGAAATTGACCTCAGGATCCTGCGCGCGGGGCAACTGTAAATAGCTAAGCGCGCCCATCAGCAGCACCACCGCGAAAGTGGTGTTGGCCAGTACGTGATTACTGAGGAACGTTTTTAGCCACATCGTTCAGTTTGCCTGCATCGGTGCCATGTTGGTGCGGTGCTGTTGTCGCGAGCGTGATGGCGGCAACGGCAATCGCCATTGTTCACAAAAAATTCATGATCGTGCAATTAAATACTCATATTTTCTGTCCAGAATCAGCGGCGTTACCTAATAAACGATGACGAAAATGAAAAAGGAGAAAGACAATGGTGTTTTTCATTAAGGAATGGCCTAACAAAACGGCGACATTAATGGCGGATAACGGCACTGTACTGTGGACTTTTTCCAGTGTGGATGAGGCACAGCGTGTGTGCCGGGAGTGGTACAGCATGCAGGCGGATAACGTGCAGAGATCGGCGGGCTGTCTTGACCCGATGGTATCAACATGTGCGGTGGCGTGAGCCCAACGCTGGATTAACGCGTAGGCGAAGGTGAGGAAACATGGCTGACGCCGGATGTTACCGCATCGCCATCGCGCAGGCGGTAACGTCCATCGGTGATAATAGCGGTGCCAAGGGGCAGTGTTAGCACTACAGGTCGGCCGGTTTCCGCATGGTTCAATGTCACGAAGCGGGCCTGATTTTTTTCCCACACAAATACGCCGAGCCTATCGGCACGCTGGGAGATGAATTCGGCGGGCAGGCTGGGTTTGCTGCGCGACCAACGCAGTTCTCCGGTCACGCCCGGTAACGGCAGTTTACCGGTGAAACGCAGCCGGGCTTCCTGTGTTCGCGCCCGGGTGTCCAGCGCTGGCGTAATGCGGCGCAGGGTGACGGGGTAGTGTTGGCCTGCGCTGATGAATTCCGGTGTGGCGATGGCGGGGTTGTTATCCGGTGTATCGTCCGTTGAACGGGTGCGCCCCAGCACCTTTGCCTGCGATGCTGACAATTTGACGGCGACTTCCAGTGTGTCCATATCAATGATGCGCAACAGGGGGCTGCCGGGACTGGCCAGCTCGCCGATCGCGCCTATCCGCTCCAATATCACAGCGGTGAACGGCGCGCGCAGTTCAGTTTTATCGAGCTGCCTTTTGGCTTGTGTAATGGCGGTTTGCTGGGCCTGTTGTTCGGCCAGCAGGCCGTTAACGGTGGCTTCCCTTTGTTTGAGTAGTTGTTCCGAAACGGCCTGTTGCTTCGATAGCGACCGGGCACGTTTGAGTTCGTAGTGGGCCAGGTCCAGCTTCGCATCGATGGCTTGCAGGGTGGCCTGCTCGCGTTTCAACGCCAGGACAAAATCCTCCCGTTCCAGCCGCGCCAGTACCGCGCCTTTTTTCACCGTGTCACCCACGCGCACAGGAATCGACACAATGCGCGCACTGATCTCGGCACTGATGCGGCTGAGGTTGTCACTCACCACTTCGGCCGGAGCGCTCAGTGACGGATAAATCGCCAACTCGGAGAAGGGTTGACTCGTGACCGGGATGGGTTCGGCCGTGGCGAGTGAGCAAAATAGCAGGGTGGGCATTGCCCACCAAAAACAGCGGGGCATGTAGCATTGGCGGGCAATGCCGTTATGCCCCAGCAGGGGCACCCTGCATGGCTGACGTGCCGATGGCATCACAGCGTGGCAAACACTTTTTCAGCGGCATTCAGCGTGGCCTGGATTTCGGCTTCGCCGTGGGCAGCGGACACAAAACCGGTTTCGTAGGCTGAGGGTGCGAGGTACACACCTTCACCCAACATGCCGTGGAAAAATGTCTGGAAACGATCGACGTCGCAGGCAGAAACCTGGGCGAAGTTGGTGACGGTTTCTTCTTCGGTGAAAAAGAAACCGAACATGCCGCCCACCTGGTTGGTGGTCAGCGGGATGCCAGCGGTCTTAGCGCGTGCTTTTAATCCTTCGCACAATGCGGTGGCGGCAGCGCTAAGGCCGTCGTGGAAACCAGGGGCGGAAATCAGCTCCAGGGTTTTCAACCCCGCCGCCATGGACACGGGATTGCCGGACAGTGTACCCGCCTGATATACCGGCCCCAGCGGTGCGATGTGTTCCATGATTTCCCGTTTGCCACCGAAGGCTCCCACCGGCAAGCCACCGCCGATGACCTTGCCCAGGGTGGTGAGATCGGGTTTGATGTTGTAGTGCGCCTGCGCGCCGCCGAGCGATACACGAAAGCCGGTCATCACTTCGTCCAAAATCAGCACGCTGCCGTATTGGTCGCAGATCTCGCGCAGCCCTTCGAGGAAACCGGGCACGGGCGGGATGCAGTTCATGTTGCCTGCCACGGGTTCGACGATGATGCAGGCCACGTCCTTGCCCACGTCAGCGAAGGCAGTTTTCACCGAGTCGATATCGTTGTAGGTCAGCGTGATGGTTTCCGAGGCCAGTGCCTTGGGCACGCCCGGCGAGGTGGGCACACCGAGCGTCAATGCGCCGGAGCCAGCCTTCACCAGCAGCGAATCGGCGTGGCCGTGATAGCAACCCTCAAACTTGACGATTTTGTCACGGCCGGTAAAACCGCGCGCCAGCCGAATCGCACTCATGGTGGCCTCGGTGCCGGAACTGACCATGCGCACCATTTCGATAGACGGCACCAGCTCGCAGACCTTATCCGCCATTACGGTTTCAATGGCCGTCGGCGCACCGAAACCCAGGCCGTTGGCCACCACGTCTTGCACCGCCTTGATCACCTCTGGATGGGAGTGTCCAACGATCATCGGTCCCCAGGAACCCACGTAATCCACGTAGCGTTTGTCGTCTTCATCGGTGATATAGGCACCTTCGCTGGATTTGAAAAACACCGGGTCACCACCCACGCCTTTAAAGGCACGTACGGGTGAATTAACACCGCCGGGAATGTGGGTTTGAGCGGCGACGAAGAGGTCATGGGAACGGGTCATGGATTAAACCTTTGTCTTTTAATGATGTCATTCGCGAGCTTCACGGTGAAGCAGCGACCGAAGACCAGTAGTTTGCGATGTTTTGGGGTTTGTCGCAAATGGACTTGAGAGTAAAACAACTAGTTTGGGTTCAGCGCACAATCAATCGCCTTGACGAATTAGGATCATTGTATTATTTTAAAACTCAAAATAGGACGGTCATCCTAGCGGTGATTACCTGAGCCAATAATTTGAAACGGCATGAATTGTCTAAGGAGAGCCTCAATGAGCACTGATATATTTTCCCCCGTCACCATGGGTGACATGACATTGGCCAATCGCATGGTAATGGCGCCACTGACGCGAAATCGGGCGGATGAGCATGCTGCACCGCATGAGCTGAACGCGACGTATTATCAACAGCGGGCGACCGCCGGTCTGATTATCACTGAAGCCTCCCAGGTTTCGGCCGAAGGTGTGGGTTATCCGGGCACGCCGGGAATATACAGCGATGAGCACGTCGCTGGCTGGAAAAAAGTCACCAACGCGGTACATGCTGAAGGTGGGCATATCTTCATTCAGCTTTGGTATTGCGGTCGGATTTCACATCCCGATTTGTTGCCGGAGCACCGGGCGCCCGTCGCGCCGTCGGCGATCAAACCCGAAGGTGAGGCGGTAACCTTTGAGGGCATGAAAGAATTTGTTACCCCCCGGGCCTTGGAAACGGAAGAGATAGCCAGCATTGTCGCCCAATATCGGCATGCTGCCGAAATGGCAAAAAAAGCGGGCTTCGATGGTGTTGAAGTGCATGCTGCAAACGGGTACTTGGTCGACCAGTTTTTGCGCGATGGGCCAAATCAACGGTCGGACCAGTACGGTGGCAGCATGGAAAATCGAATGCGCTTTTTAAATGAAATCCTGGATGCAGTGATTGGAGTATGGCCCAGCGATCGAGTCGGGGTTCGATATTCACCGGAAAACAGGTTCAACTCCATTTCAGATAGCAATCCTTTCGAACATTTTAGCTACTTTGTTTCACAATTAAATACACGTAAACTTGCTTACCTGCATGTGCTTGAAGGCGACATGGTGACCCAGTCCAGCAATATTGATTATCGTGTCTTGCGTGACCGTTATGACGGGCTGTATATGGCAAATCATGGGTACGACAAAATACGCGCCAATACGTCCATCAGCAATGGAGATAGTGATTTGATTGCTTTTGGTGTTCCTTTTCTCGCCAATCCTGATCTGGTTTCCCGCTACCAAAGGAATCTGCCTCTAAACAATGCAGACCCAGATACCTTTTACGGCGGCACGGAACAAGGGTATACCGATTACCCAATTTTTGAACAAATGGGTACCGCTCCAGCGTAAATAAAAACAGGATCAATGATATGGGCAACAAAGGCGAGGCACTGAGACAACGGGTTATCGCCGCCGCAGGCGAACTTTTTTACCAGCAAGGATATGAAAACACATCCTTTCGTGATATCGCAAGCGCTGTGGGTATCTCACGAGGTAATTTTTATTATCATTTTAAAAGCAAGGATGACATTTTGCATGCCGTTATCGATACCCGTATTGCCGGTATCAAGGCAACGTTAGCTGAGTGGGATAAAAAATTCACCGACCCCGGGCAACGTCTTCATCACTACGTTGATATACTGTTGCACAATCAGGACAACATTACCTCGTACGGTTGCCCCGTTGGTAGTTTATGCACGGAACTTGCTAAATATGACCATTCCATATTGACCGATGCGAATAAAATGTTTGTTGTATTTCGAGATTGGTTAGTTGCCCAATTAAAGTTAATCGGCGTCAATAATAATACCCACCGAATTGCCATGCACCTGATCTCTCGGGTTCAAGGTATTGCGATGGTAACAAATGCTTTCGACGATAAACTATTTTTACAACAAGAAGTGAAACAACTAAAGCAATGGCTTGACGATGAAATTCTCAAGCCAAGTCACTAGGAGCTTGTCTTGCTTAGGAGACATCACTAGGAAAAATATTTTTTAGTCTATTGCATTTTACTACCGACAAGAGCTGTTCCATATCGCTGGCCCAATAATTGAATCGTCGTCATTGGCCAGTATGAAGCTCTTGCCGGTTTTTTTATGCCGCATAATGAACCATTCTAATGTATTGAATGGGTTGCGTATCAACTCCGCTTCGATCAAATTTTTCACCACAGATTGCTGGCGTGCTCTCGACAGTTTCACACGCATTTTCCTCGTACTGAGTTGCCTCTAACATTCATTTTATTTTAAGCTGTGGCGCATTGTCCAAAGCCTCTTTCAATGATGGATAAAAGGAAGACACATTTTCGATGGGTTGCACGCGTATTTGATTTGATGTCAACGCTGGAGGAAACATCCTTTTGCGAGCTGGATTATCGTTTAGCGAGTTTTCTTGTCAGAAGATCCGACCATTCCGGTGTTGTGCGCATCAGCCATCAGGATATCGCTTCGCATCTCGGCACGGTCAGGGAAGTGGTGTCGAGGTTATTAAAACAATTTGAAAAAAATGGCCTAATAAAAACAGCACGTGGCCACATTACACTTATCGATATTCAAAAGCTGGCAAACACACCAAACCCTGCACATTCCTGACGTGCTTTAAGGATGGACCTGGGGAGAATTACGGGTCGGACCAGACTAAGGGACGGAACACAATAACCCATACAATTGACATCCCTGCTTCAGCCCGTCTTTGCCTAAAGCACCTACTGTTGGCGCCCGTTCTTTAATCGTAAAAGTTCGAAATAAGAGCGACTATTCCTGCACTTTTACTCAATCAGAACGAACAAATACGGACTAAATCAGAGCGCCACTTAATATAAGTCATTAAATTTCCGCCCCTAACCTGCTGATCTCAATAACTATTCACACAAGGAACTGACTTTATTCTCGCTTAGAGCGCCCATTTTTCCATCAAAATGGAGCTTGTAAGCATGTTCACGCTATTTCACTTGATACAGTCCCGCCTCATGGTTCACAGATCTACCTGTTGCCTTGACACCCAGTTGCTCCATTACGCGCTCAACATAATGCTGGCTGTCTACGCTACACCCTCACTCCAAATACCCTGGCGCTTACGCTCCTTGCTGCTCAGTGCTTCCTCAATCCATTCATGGTGATGTAATAAGCTGCATGCTTCTGGGTATAACGTTTTTACCCGTATCCTTTATCAGCAGATGGAATATGGTTAGACGTGACGATATAGTCGAGGATACAAAGCCCATAACGCATCCTCGTCTGGCACAGCCAGTAACGCCACCGGTCACGGTCACGCGATAATTTCAAAAGAAATTCACGTTTGTAGTAACGGTCTGTGATATGCCAGACGAGCTCCGGCATGAAGTGGCGATTTGCTCGCGGCATAACACTTCATCCTTAAAGTTGCTATTTTATGTGTGAAATGGGCCGTTTAAGGCTTTTAATTAGATGAATCTAGCCGGTTTACTTTGTTTTTCCAATGAGTTGCTCTGGTCCGCCCCTGCCATTTAGCTCTTATCCAACAAACCGGTTCAAATCGTGGCTCGTTCCTCATACGATCTAACCTAATTCATTAGGTTTTTTCGGTACGTCCTACACGTTCTCGCAAGAATATTTATCATCTAACTCAAGAAGATAGGGAGCTATAAAACCCTCATACTTCTTTTTCTTTTTGCTTGGTAGATTTCTCCACCCTGTAATCGTACCCCGACATTCTTCAGCGCCACACATACACTTCTTAGGAAAATAATCAACACCATAATTTCTCATAGCATAGTCGAAGGTTATTTCTTCATTAAGACTAATTTGCCTTATGGCTACAAAATCATGAGCACCTGTTTCATTTATTCCAATACCACAATTCGGATCACAGGAATGATTAACTTTAATTATCAATCCGGCATGAAGCACATATTTATTCTCACCTATCTGTGAAGCATGAGAGTGATTTTCATTCAAGGCTTCCTGTATAATCCCAGCCAATACTATTTCACCTCTTTTAAATGAGTTTGTGGCGAAAACACCGTCACCCTTTTCAGAGGAAATTCTTAATTCACACCCGTCTTCCATATTCATATATAACCTCAATAAATACCCGACAGAAACCTGGCGGGGCACTGTAGTAGAGAGCACATAACTCCCACCACCACAACAATACTATTGTCGCATGGAAAACTAAGGAAAAGTGGATTAAAACCTAAGGAATTACGGCTCGAACTAGACTAACCTGCTGATATCAATAACTATTTCCACAAGGGGCTGACTTTATTCTCGCTTAGAGAGCCCATTTTTCGCCTATTAAGGGTAGAGTAGCGAGCAGGTATTATGCACTGGTAGAGCAAACCTATCTGTTTCCGCCCCTTTCGTCTGGCGGTGCCTCAATAGCGGTGGTTGTCAACAAAGATGTCCGGTATTTCTTACGCAGCCTTAAGCAATCTTTGCTCTTCGGCTCGCACCTCTTTGGGTGGATTCAACCAAACTTCAGCCACCAGATTCCAGTTCCTGATGTCGCCAGACCATCGCTGTGGATTCTTCTCTTTGGCAGCCTCATAAACCGCCTTTCTCTCTTCCAATATCGCTTT
>JAADHZ010000090.1 GCA_013151575.1 Gammaproteobacteria bacterium | reverse complement strand
GTCTGCAAAATAGCGCGCAGATTGTCCGCCACGCTGAGCTTGCGAAAAACTGAGGCTTCCTGCGGCAGGTAACCAATGCCCAACCGGGCCCGGGCGTGCAACGGGAAGGGCGTGATGTCTTGCTGGTCCAGGGTGATGCTGCCGTGGCTGCACTCCACCAGACCCACAATCATGTAAAAACTGGTGGTTTTACCGGCCCCGTTGGGCCCCAGCAGACCCACTACCTCGCCGCTGTCCACATGCAGGGTGACTTTTTTGACCACCTGGCGAGACGCGTAAGTTTTGGCCAGATCAATGGCCGCGAGACGGCTCATGGCGGGCTTGCCGCCGGGGTAGCAGGTTTGCGAGGTTGCAGAATCACCTGCACCCGCCCCCCCGGTTGCTCTGGGCTACCTTCGCCGTTGCGCCCGGAGGCCAACACCCTACGAGTTTCCGGGTCATATTCGATGCGATTGCCGCTAAAGCGGTTTTCACCCTGTGACAAGCGGGCGTCCTCCAGCAACAGCAAACGTTTACTAATAGCGTCGTATTCCAGGCGTTGGCTGCTGCCGCGCACATCGCCTTCGGCCTCGCGCAGTTGCTGGAAGCGCAACGGTTCGCCGCTGGCGGTGATGCGTCGCAATTCACCCTGCTCCGCGAACACCGTAATCCGATCGGCCCGCAGCTCGATCCCCCCCTGCCGCAGCAGCACATTGCCGGTGTAGGTGCTTTGCCCGAGGCGTTCGCTGATTTCGGCGCTGTCGGCTTCGATGGTCACGGGCTGCTGAATGTCCTCGCCGCGCGGGTCTTCTGCCGCCCAGGTATTGGTGCCCAACCACAGACAGGCCCACAGCAACAGCCCCGATGTGTTTTTCAGGTTACGGTGCATAAATCCCCCTGACCTGACTCAATAGCTGCACGCGGCCTTCCTCAAAAAATGCCTTTAAACCCACGCTGTGCAGGGTGCTGTCACCCCGGTTGACAACAACCCGGGCCACCGTTTCGGCGGTATCCTGCTCCGGTTGAATCAACACATCACGGGTATGGATTTCCAGGTTAGCAGGGCGATTGTCAGCAGCGACGCGACGCATCACCACCGCCCCCTGCAACAAAATCCGGTCCGCACCGCCCTGCGACACGCCGCGTTCGGCCTCCAGCGTCCAGCGCTGGCCATCGGCGCGATAACGAATGAATCGGGGCGCGGTGAATTCGCTACGCCTGTCTTCGCGAAAGTACGCCACCCGCTCGGCCTGTAGCCGGTAACGGAGTGTGCCCTGCGGATCGAACACTTGGGTGGTTGCATTTTCCATATAGCTGTCAGGGCCGGGGACACCGCTACGCGCCACCGGTACCGCAATATCCTGCTTGCCTAGCAGCCAGATACTGAGCCCGGCAACCACGACAAGCAGTGCGGGCAGTAGCAGGCTTTTGGATAATGGGGTTTGCGGCATAGGGGGTAACGAGCGTTTATTCCGCTCTTTAATTCAGTTCTTTAATCTAAGTAAGGCTGCATAGCCCGGTCCAATGTGCCCTGCGCCTCCATGATCAGTTCGCAGATGTCGCGGGCGGCACCCTGCCCGCCTTTGTTCGGAGTCTGCCAATGGGCGTGCCGGGCCACCAGCGCATGGGCGTCGGCGGTGGCCACCGCTAGACCGACGCGCAGCATGATGGGCAGATCCACTACGTCGTCACCCACGTAGGCCACCTGCTCCGGTTGCAACTCCAGCTTCGCAATGAGCTGCTGGAAAGCCGGCAATTTTTCCTGCTGCCCCTGGTACACGTGTTCAATACCGAGGTTGCGCATGCGATGTTCCACCACCTTAGAACTGCGCCCAGTGATGATGCCCACCGCCACCCCGCTGGTCTGCAACATTTTCATGCCGTGGCCGTCGCGGGAATGGAAGGCCTTGTATTCCTGGCCATCGTCGCCAAAGATCAGTCGTCCGTCAGTGAGCACGCCGTCCACATCAAAGATGATCAGCTTAATCTGTGCGGCTTTGTGGAGAATGTCTTGCATGTCAGGTCCTGTTTTTGTGCCAACGTCACACCACGCCAGCGCGCAGCAGGTCGTGCATGTTCACCGCGCCGACGGGGCGCTGCCGGTCGTCCACCACCAGCAGGGAGTTGATCTTGAATTGCTCCATCATGCGCAAAATTTCCACCGCCAGCTGCTGGGGCCGGGCAGTTTTACAATGGAGGGTCATCACGTCGGCCACCTTGATGTGATGGATGTCGACCTCACCATGGTCCAGCACCCGGCGCAGGTCGCCATCGGTGAAAATGCCAGTGAGCTGCCCGTCTGCACCGACGATGCCGGTCATGCCCAAGCCCTTTTGGGTGATTTCCAGCAGCGTCTCGCTGAGGCTCGCAGAATCCGTGACAATGGGGAGCTTGTTGCCGGTGTGCATAATGTCCGACACATGCAGCAACAGGCGTCGTCCCAGCGAGCCGCCGGGATGGGAGAGCGCAAAATCGTCGGCGGTAAAACCACGGCTTTCCAGCAACGAGACGGCCAACGCATCTCCCATGGCCAGTGCGGCGGTAGTGCTGGCGGTGGGGGCCAGACCCAGCGGGCAGGCCTCTTTGCTCACGCTGACGTCCAAATGAGCATCGGCGGCCTTGGCCAGGGTGGACTCGGCATTGCCGGTGAGTGATATCAGCGGCACGCCCATGCGCTTGATCAGTGGCAGGATAGTGCGCAGCTCGTCAGTCTCGCCGGAATTGGACAGCGCCAGCACCACATCCTGTGCGGTGATCATGCCCATGTCACCGTGGCTAGCCTCGCCGGGGTGCACAAAAAACGCTGGGCTGCCGGTGCTGGCCAGGGTGGCGGCAACCTTGGCGCCGATGTGCCCGGACTTACCCATGCCCAACACCACGATACGCCCGCGACATTCCAGCATCAACTTGCAGGCGTCGAGAAATGTCGGCCCGATACGGTCGCTCAGTGCCGCGACGGCCTGAGCCTCGGTGTCGATCACGGCGCGGGCTAATTGTTGCAATTTGCTGTCGTTCACATGTATTCCGGGCAATGGTGTTAACAAAAAATTGGCATCACAATCAGACGGATAAACCCAGCCAGCCCATGTAGGCCGCAAAGGCCGTCAGCAGTAATACGCCTTCGAAACGATTGATGCGGCCGGGGCCGCGAAAACCATAAGCCATCAAAAACAGGGCGATGGTGAATCCTACCATGAGCGGGAAGTCGCGCTGCATCACCTCAGCGGCCAATACGCTGGGGTGGATCAAACCCGGCAACGCCAACACTGCCAGCAGGTTGAACATGTTGGAGCCGATGACAGTGCCGATGGCCATGTCGTGTTCGCCCTTCAGTGCCCCCATGATGGAGGCCGCCAGCTCTGGCAGACTGGTGCCCACGGCAATGATGGTGAGGCCGATAACCAGGTCGCTCACCCCCAGTTCCCGGGCGATATCCACCGCCCCCCACACCAACAGCTTGGAGCTGGCGACCAGCGCCACCAGTCCTAGCACGGCCCAAAATACCGCCCGCCCAGTGCTCATGTCGGTGGGAATTTCGGACTCAAATTCATTTCCCAATGGGTCACTGGTCTGGCCGCGTCGTGCCGCCCAGATCATCCACGCCACCAGGCAGGCAGTACCCGTCAGCAGCACGGCACCGTCCAACCGACTCAGCTCACCGTCCAACATCAGCCCCCCCGCCAGCAGAGTGATGGCGAACAGCACCGGATACTCCCGCTTGAGGATGCCGGAATCCACCGCCATGGGCGCCACCAGCGCGGTGGCGCCCAGCACCAAGCCGATGTTAGCGATATTGGAGCCGATGGCATTGCCCACACCGATGTCCGGGTTACCGCCAGCGGCGGCCATGCCAGCCACCAGCATCTCCGGTGCGGAGGTGCCGAAGCCCATGATGGTCATGCCGATAATCAAGGGCGAAACGCCCAAATTTCCGGCTACCGCTGAGGCCCCCAGCACAAACCGGTCCGCACTCCATACCAGCAGGGCAAAACCCCCTAACACCGCCAACCACGACATCAACATTTTTAATACTTTTCCATCATGCCGGGCAGCCCGCCGACGTCGGGACCTACTGCATCCACACCAAAGGCGAAGTGCAACAGCAGGCCAAGAAAAATGATCGCACCCAACCAATGATTGTTGAGAAAAGCCTTAAAACAGCCTTCCGGCTCGCGCTCCCGGATCAACCACTGCTGGTAAACCCCCAGTCCCGCCGCCACCAGCAGGCTGCCAAAATAGTAAAAACTCAGGTCCAGCTTGTTGCCCACAATCCACAGAGTCAGCAAGAGCACCAACTGCATGGCCCCGATGATGATGCGGTCAGCGTCACCAAACAAAATGGCGGTGGATTTCACGCCAATTTTCAGATCGTCCTCGATATCCACCATGGCATACAGCGTGTCGTAGGCCGTGGCCCACAACACCGTGGCAGTGAGCAACAGCCAGGCCACAATAGGGACCTCGCCGGTTTGCGCCGCAAAGGCCATGGGCACTGCCCAGCCAAAAGCCAATCCCAGAAAGACTTGCGGCAGATACGTGTGGCGTTTCATATAAGGGTAAATAGCCGCGAGAATGACGCCCCCCACCGACAGAGCGATGGTGAGTCCGTTCATGGTGAGCACCAGCCCGAAGGCGGTCAGGCACAGCACCGCGAACAGGATCAGCGCCTCCCGGGGAGTGACGTGGCCAGCCACGATGGGCCGCTCCTGAGTGCGCGCCACATGGAGGTCGAAGTGCCGGTCGGCATAATCGTTG
Organism: Gammaproteobacteria bacterium; assembly: GCA_013151575.1. Taxonomy (GTDB): domain Bacteria; phylum Pseudomonadota; class Gammaproteobacteria; order SZUA-152; family SZUA-152; genus SZUA-152. The sequence goes on along the minus strand of JAADHZ010000090.1, from coordinate 5,013 downwards.
ATGACGCAACCAGCAGAACGCATCAGCACCACCCCCAGCACGAAGACCAGAGTCACGTCGGCGCGGGGGCTGCCGTCACCCGCAATCCACAAGGCCCACATCGTAGGCCACAGCAGCAAATAAGTGCCGATGGGGCGATCCATACGCATCAGCAGCGCGTAGTAGTAGCAGCGTTCTGTGAGACGCCCCCAGCTCAGGCCCGATGCCGTGCCGGGTGTGTTGGTCGGTGTATGCATGGCTTACTCCAGCCGTCCCTTGTCACCGGTCGCCAGGGGAGGCAGAAAAATTTCGCTCACCAGCAACGGTTGATGATGAAGAAAAAAAGCCGAACGTCGGCCCCAAATAGTCTGTGGCGGTTGTGGCAAGCCCGCCGTGGCGCGGGCAAATAATGGCTGTCCCAGATACAGAGGCGCAATTTCGATGCCGCTGCGCACCATGCTCGGGTCGGAAAACAACACGGCACCCAGCGATTTTTTGCCCAACCGCGACAGTCGGCGGCGGGAACCGGTGAGCGTGCGCACCGGGATCACCGTACGCGCAAACACCCACGGCCTGTCATCGCACAACAAATGCACCTCGCGCACAAAACAACGCTCGTGGGGCAGCACCCCCAGAGCCTGCGCCTCGTTCAGCAAGGGGCGTTGCCAGTATTGAGCCAGTGGTTGAACACGGAATGGCCCGGCGCAGCTCCGTTGCAGTCGGCGTGTCAGTGAGGTGGGGTCCAGCAACCAGTCCAGCAGCGCCGCAGACACGCCGTGGCGGGCGAAGGGCGTGTGCACCCGCCAGCGCGGTTCGAGTCGGTGTTTGCCTGTGTTGATGTTGGTCACGATTTTGCCAGTGCAGGGGCTTCAATAAAACGCGGATTGTACCCTAACTGTCGCGCCGGTTGAGGGCCGGAAGTTCGGGCTGCGGATTATCACGAACCTGGACGCGTAAAGCGATGAATCAATCGTCGTGACCGTTTAGTCGGTCGGCCTTCTCCGTGCGGGCGCTGCACGGCAGCGAGCTGACGCAGCACCTGTTCTTTTTCACGTTTTTGGTGGCTTTCGGGGGTTTCCTGATACAGCTGTTGGGCAATACTGGCGGGACCGCGTTGGTCGGACAGGGCGAATACAATGATGGTTTTTTCGTCGTAACCCTGGCGCAACACCAGTTGATCCCCAACGCTCAGCTCTCGGCTGGGTTTGCTGCGCTGGCCATTGACGGAAACCTTGCCGCCCTTGATGGCATCGCAAGCCAGTGAGCGGGTTTTGTAGAACCGCGCGGCCCACAGCCATTTGTCGATGCGCACGTTCGCCACCGGGGTGCGCTCGCGGGTTTTGCCGTGGGAAGGCGAGCGATGCGCCACGAGTTTAGCCGTCTTCGCTGATGCAGCGGTTGCGACCGGCGTCTTTAGCACGGTACATAGCCCGATCGGCTCGCTGGAATAACGGGTCGATGGTGTCGTCGTCTTCACGTAATCGGGCCAGCCCGGCAGAAACGGTGATAGGCACCTGTTTGCCCTGGTAGTGGAATTGGCATTGCTGCACGGCTTCGCGCAGCTTTTCTGCGGCCACCTGCGCCGCGGCAAGTTCGGTTTCCGGCATCAGTACGACAAATTCCTCTCCGCCGAAACGGGCCAGGAAATCGCTTTCGCGCAGGTGGCGACGCAGTTGGTGGGCAATGAGGGTCAGCGCCTTGTCGCCAGCTTTGTGGCCATAGCGGTCGTTGATCGCTTTAAAGTGGTCCACATCGATCATCATCAGCGCCATGGGCTGTTGGTAACGTTTCCAGCGAATGAATTCCTGGGCGATGCGTTCATCGTAGGCGAGGCGGTTGTATAGCCCGGTGAGAGGGTCGTGGAGGGCTTGTTCGTGTTTTTGTTGCAGGCGCTGGCGCAGTTGTTCGCCTTCGGCCTCCATGTTGTGTACGCGGTGGTTGAGTTGCTCCAGTTGTGATTCCAGCTGTTGCTGGCGAGTGCCTTCACCTTCCCGAAATTCCTGCAGGTGCTCGCGAATGGCGCTGAGATGGGTCTGAATGTTGAGTTTGAGTTGTTCCGGGTCCAGGTTTTCTTCCACGGTGCTTTCGATTTGTTCGACCTGTGCCTGTACTTCGGCGTCCAGACGTCGCCCGTGGTCCAGCGCGGTTTGGTGTTGGTTTTTGGCACCGGAGAGATTCTGGTCCAGCTCCCGCAGGTGTTCGGTGAGTTGGCGCAAGAACTCCTGGAGTTCGCGGCTTTCGTTTTCCATTTGCCCGCGCATGCGGGAAATCAGCCCGGCAAAGGCGGCGACGGTGGGGCCAAGGTTGGTGGTGTCCAGGTCTTGCGACACAGCCATCCTGAGCTGCTCGGCCTGCCTTTCCAGTTCACTGGGCAGGCCCAGGCTGTCCAGCAATGAGGTGCAAAAATCCTTGAGGAGGGCGCTGTCCGGTGGTGCGGTGTCAGTGGTATCGACGTCGGCATCCCGGCGTCCAAACAGGCGACTCAGCAGACCGGGCTTTTTTTTCAGTATCTCAACGGGGGCCGCTGGAGTTGGCTCGGGAGGCGTGCGGGCCTCGTCCAGTTTGCGCACAGAATCGCCGAGACTTTCGACGATGTCGGCCAGCTGTTCGTTGTCAGCGTTGGTACGGATGGCTTCGCGCAAGCGCTGAATGTCATGATCAAGCGCGGGCTCCAGCCCTTCTGCCGCCAATGCCATGCGGGCAAGCCCTTGTCGTAGCAGTGATTGAGTGGCGTCCCAGGTCTGTTCTCGGTGTTCCTGCGTGTCGAGGCTGTCGAGATATTTTTGTTTCCAGTCGGTGTCATTCATGGGTTAGCTCGAATTAACGATCAGGCGGCAAGGGTGAGTTTGTCTGGCAGCTCGATTTCCATGGCCAGGGGCAGGTGGTCGGAGAGCAGATGTTGCAGTACGTGGACATCGTGCACGTGCAGGCTGGCCGAGGTGAGTATGTGGTCGATGGTGCGATTCGGACGCCAGCTGGGGAAGGTTTTAAGCCCGTGACAAGGCCCGCACAAATCGGTGTTAGCGAGCAGGAAACGCAGTTCGTCGCTGTCTGGCTGGCAGTTGAGATCTCCCATCACCACGACGTGCTGGTGCTGGTTGACGATGTCGGCAACATACTCAAATTGGCGATACCGCGCCCGCGCGCCCAGCGCCATGTGCATCACCAGCAGCACCAGCGGATTGTCGCTGTGACCATAGCGGGCCACCATCACGCCCCGTCCGCGCAGGCCGGGCAGTTTGTGGTCGTTCACTTCGGCAGGCCGGAAGTGGCTCAGCAAGCCGTTACTGTGGCGGGCAATTTTGCCAATGCGACGGTTGGTCTGCTCGAACCAGAACGGGAAGCCCCCTTTTTGGGCAAGGTACTCGGTCTGGTTAATGAAGCTGGAGCGCAAGCTGCCAGCGTCCACTTCCTGTAGCGCGACGATGTCGTAATCGCTGATGGCGTGGGCGATGCGGTTCAGGTTTTCGTAAATTTGGGCGTGAGGCAGCAGGTGTTTCCAGCTCTCGGTGATGTAGTCACGATAGCGCGTGGAGGCCATGCCCACCTGAATGTTATAGCTGAGCAGGCGGATACGGCGGCCGTGTGGGCGGGCATCCAGTGGATCAGGTACAGGAACCGTGTTCATAAGCTGTGTCGTGTCCGTTACAGATGAATAATCATCTCACCCAGGGTTTCGGTGAGGCGCAAGTTTTCGTTGTAATCCACCGGGCAGTCGATGATGCTCACGGCATCGTCTGCCAGTGCCTGTTTCAGCGTTGGCAGTAATTGCTCGGCCGCTTCAATACGATAACCCCGGGCGCCAAAGGATTCGGCCAATTGCACAAAATCCGGGTTACCAAATGTCACATTGGATGGCCGTCCAAACTGGTTCATTTGCTTCCATTCGATGAGGCCGTAGCCCGAGTCATTCCAGATTAGCACCACCATGGCTGTTTTTAAGCGGACGGCGGTCTCGATTTCTTGAACATTCATTAAAAAACCACCGTCGCCGGTCACCGCCACCACCTTGCGTTGTGGCTGGGCCAGGCGTGCGGCCAGTGCGCCGGGCACGGCGATGCCCATGCTGGCAAAACCATTGGAGATCAGACAGGTGTTGGGGTGTTCGCAACGAAACATGCGTGCCATCCACATCTTGTGCGCGCCCACATCACAGATGACCGTGTCTTCCAGGTCCAGCGCAGTACGCAGATCCCAGATAATTTTTTGCGGTTTGAGCGGGAAGGCATCGTCGTCACGATGCTGGTTCATTTCCTTGATTAGCGCGTCGCGCAGTGGCCGCAATTTGTGACCGTGGTGGGGTGTAGCCTGTCCGGCAATGCGGTTCAGTGAATGTTTAATGTCACCCACCACACCGACACACACGGGATAGTGAGCATCCACTTCGGCCGGTGAGCTGTCGATGTGCACGATGGTACGATCACGGGTCGGGTGCCACAGGCGCGGGTGATATTCCACCAGATCGTAACCCACGCAAATAATGGCATCGGCCTGCTCGAAGCCAAAGTTGACATAATCCTGCGATTGCAGGCCTGCACTGCCCAGCGCCATGGTGTGCCGAAACGGCAGCACGCCCTTGGCCATAAACGTGTTGGTCACGGGAATATTGAGCTTTTTCGCGAAGGCCGCCAGCTCGGTCCAAGCACCGGAACGCACCACGCCGTTACCGGCGAGGATGATGGGTTCGCGGGCGTTGGAAATGATCTCGGCAGCGTAGGCCACGCGCTCCGCAGGTGGCTCGGGAGTGTGCGCATGTTTGACCCGCAACGGTGTATCGTCGATGTGCATCGACGCGATGTTTTCGGGAAACTCGATAAAACACGCACCGGTTTTTTCCGTCTGCGCCACCTTGAAAGCCTTACGCGTGACCTCGGTGATAATGTCCGGGGCGAGGATGCGTGAGCTGTATTTGGTGAAACTGCGAAACAACTGCTCCAGATCCAGCACCTGGTGGGATTCTTTGTGCAGGCGGTGGGTGTCGGCCTGCCCGGCGATGGCCACCAGCGGCGCATGGTCCATATTGGCGTCAGCCAC
>JAADHZ010000095.1 GCA_013151575.1 Gammaproteobacteria bacterium | reverse complement strand
AGGTAGATCGTCGCCGCTTGTGTTTTTTTTGCCATGGTGTATTCCGTTATTCCTTGGTGACCCGGTTGATTTCTTCAAGGCCGGTGAGGCCCCGTTTGACCTTTATCAGGCCGGACCGCCGGAGGTCGTTGACGCCTTCTTTTGCTGCTTGATCCGCAAGCTGGATGGCATTGCCATCGGCCATGATAATACGAGCCATCTCGTCAGAGATAGGCATGACCTGATAGATGCCTACGCGGCCTTTGTAACCTTTGTCGCATTGGTCGCAGCCCACAGGTTTGTAGATTTTAAGCCCGGGTAAATCTTCTTCGGTGAAACCTTCCTCCAGCAGTGCCTCGCGGGGAATGTTCGCCGGTTTTTTACAGCTCTTGCACAGACGACGCGCCAGCCGCTGGGCAATGATCAGCGTCACCGAGGAGGCAATATTGAACGGAGCCACACCCATATTGACCATGCGGCTCAGGGTCTGGGGGGCATCATTGGTGTGCAGGGTGGATAATACTAAGTGACCGGTCTGGGCCGCCTTGATGGCGATTTCGGCGGTTTCGATGTCGCGAATCTCACCCACCATGATGATGTCTGGGTCCTGACGCAGAAAAGCCTTGAGGGCGGAAGAGAACGTGAGCCCCACCTTGTTGTTCACATTGACCTGGTTGACGCCAGGCAGGTTGATTTCCGCCGGATCTTCGGCGGTGGATATGTTGCGGTCTTCCGTGTTGAGAATATTCAGGCCCGTGTAGAGCGACACGGTTTTACCACTGCCCGTGGGGCCTGTGACCAGAATCATACCCTGCGGCTGGGCCAGGGCATCCATGTACAGTTGTTTTTGATCCTCTTCGTAGCCCAGGGCGTCGATGCCCAGCTGGGCGCTGGTGGGGTCGAGGATACGCAACACGATTTTTTCGCCAAACAGGGTCGGGCAGGAGTTGACGCGAAAATCAATGGCCCGGTTTTTGGACAGGCGCATTTTCATGCGGCCATCCTGAGGGACACGTCGTTCCGAGATGTCCAGCCGTGACAATACTTTGAGACGGGCGGAAATACGCCGACTCAGGGCGATGGGGGGAGTGGCGATTTCCTTCAGCACGCCGTCGCGGCGATAACGGACACGATAGATTTTTTCGTAAGGTTCAAAGTGTACGTCCGAGGCACCGGTATTAATGGCATCAAGTAAAATTTTGTTCACAAAACGCACTACCGGGGCATCGTCTACATCGGTGTCGGCGGAATCGTCACTCTGATCATCTTCCCCGCCAATGTCCAAATCATCAAGATCGGCGTCACCACCGAGGTCTGCCAGCGAGGTATCGGAGGCATCCATGGCCTTCTCGATAGCGTCCAGGAGTTTGTTTTCCTCGACCAGAATGGCCTCGGTATTGGCACCGACATGAAACTTGATCTCGTCCAGCGCCACCAAATTGGTCGGATCGGACACCGCCACAAACAGGCGATTGCCACGTTTGAACAACGGCAGGGCATGATGCTGGCGCACCAGCTTTTCGTCCACCAGTTTGATGATGTCTGTTTCGATCTCGATGGCGTCGACATCGAACAGTGGTACGCCGAATTCTTCGGAGGCAATGCCGGCAACCGCGACGCCGTCGACCAGTTTTTTTGACACCAGATAGCTGACCAAGGGGATTTTTTTGCTGTCAGCCTTCTCTTGGGCCTGCAGGGCATCGGCATCCGTCAACAGCCCGTCATTGACGAGCCGTTGGGCGAGACCGCTGAGATTTTTCTGTGCGCCGGGTGTTGCCATGTAGGGGTTAATTCTCCAGAGCTTTCGTTGTGTTTTCTGTGAAGGTGGTCATGGTTTGTTGTGGGCGGGTACCAGTGGCCCGCCTTGCAACGATATCTTGTCTACGCTTAAAATGTGACGTGTGGGTGATTGAAGTGCCGAAAAATCAGTAGGTTATACTCTATTTTAGAGAAACATCCAAGCTTTTGGACAGTACTATACTGTAGCGGCAGTGGTTGTTAAAAAATTTAGCTGCATGCCCTCGCAGGGCATCGTGGGTAACATGGCGTCGGCTGCCAACAGCTCTTTGGCATTGCTGTTCGTAATGACAATAATAGTGGTAGCGTCAAGTGGCGTATTCGGTGCCGGTAGTGGCATGGAGCGCTTCAGCCCACAGCCGTCTGGTCGATCACAACAGAATGAATATGTCAGATAAAAACGACCAAAATTTGATTGGTGGCAGGCGTCTGGCGCGCAATGTCTTCTGGAACCTGCTGGGCACCGGAGCGCCGCTGCTGGTGGCTATCCTTGTCATCCCGATGCTGATAGAGGGTTTGGGTACGGCGCGTTTTGGTGTGTTGACACTCGCCTGGATGGTGGTGGGTTATTTTAGCCTTTTTGATCTGGGGCTGGGGCGGGCGCTGACTAAACTAGTGGCGGAGAGGCTGGGCAGCGGGCAGAGCGAGGATATTCCTGCGCTCATCTGGACGGCGATGTCGCTGATGGCAGTTCTCGGTGTGTTTGGCGCCATGGTGGTTGCCGCGCTATCCCCTTGGCTGGTGGGTGGCGTATTGAAGATCCCGCTAGAATTGCAGGGCGAGACTCTGGCGGCCTTTTATTTGCTAGCAGCCTCTATTCCCGTGGTTATAGGCACCACCGGGCTGCGCGGGGTTTTGGAGGCACATCAGCGTTTCGGCCTGGTTAATGCTGTACGTATTCCTTTGGGAATGTTGACCTTTCTCGGGCCGCTGGTGGTGTTGCCATTTTCGAATAGTTTGGTGCCAGTGGTGGCGGTGCTGGTGATTGCCAGACTGATATCCTGGTGTGTATATGCGGCCCTGTGCTTGAAAGTTGACCCCACTCTGCGACGCCCAATCAGGATACGTGGGCCGATGGTGATGCCATTGGTCAATTTTGGGGGTTGGATGACCGTGACCAATATTGTCGGCCCCCTGATGGTGTACCTCGATCGTTTTTTTATTGGCGCGGCGGTCTCCATGGCGGCCGTTGCCTACTACGCCACGCCCTATGATGTGGTAACCAAGCTTTGGGTTGTTCCGGGGGCACTCATGGGGGTAATGTTTCCCGCCTTCGCCGCCGCCTTGGTAAAAAATCGCGTGCGAGCTTCACTTTTGTTCGAACGGACCGTCAACTACATCTTCCTCGCATTGTTTCCCGTGGTGCTTGTCGTGGTCACGTTTGCCAATGAGGGGTTGAACCTGTGGCTGGGGAGCGAGTTTGCAGATAACAGTGCCCTGGTGCTGCAATTGCTGGCTATCGGGGTTTTCGTCAACAGCCATGCTCACGTACCATTTGGTATGTTGCAGAGCGCTGGCAGAGCGGACCTCACCGCCAAATTACATTTGCTGGAGCTGCCACTTTATTTGTTAACTTTGTGGTGGTTGCTGGATGCATACGGCATTACCGGTGCTGCGATAGCCTGGGTGTTGCGCGTGGCGGTTGATACCTTGATCCTTTTTGTGATGGCAGACAGGCTGCTGTCGATGGGGTCTCCTTTTTCGCGGCGGCCAATGTTGCTGGCGTGTTCGGCACTTGTTGTGTTGACGTTTGGCGCCATGATCACGGGGTTTGCTGTAAAGGGCTTGTTTGTGGCCTTGGTGTTGCTGATCTATGTGTTGCTTGCCTGGTTTGTCCTGCTAGCCAACGATGAGAGAGATATGATACGTCGTTGGCTGACGACGATTTGGGCGCATTTCACCGGAAATAAAGGGCTAGTTTGAAGTATGCACGGCATAACAAAGACTGAAAAAAAAATACAATCGTGGCCGTCGGGTGGTCTTGAGTCTGTACCCGCGTGCCCAGTGTGTGGGTCGGACAGGAGAGAGCTTCTGCATGAGGGGCTTACCGACCGCGTATTTTTTTGCGCACCGGGTGAATGGGCCATGTATGAATGCGGGGGCTGCGCCAGCGCCTATCTCGACCCTCGACCGACAGTCGACAGTATCGGTCTTGCGTACCGGCAGTACTTCACTCACGACGGTGTCGAGAGGGCTGTGCCGGATGGCTTTATACAGAAATTTCGGCAAAGGCTCGCGAACGGTTATCTGAATCACCGTTTCGGTGCGCATGCCTACCCCGCCAGCATGCTGGGTGTTCTGGCGGCTTGGCTTATGCCGAACAAGCGGGCGATTATCGACGCCGGTATGCGGAATCTGCCCGTTGCAAAGGCGGGAGCGCGGTTGCTGGACATGGGGTGTGGTAATGGCGCGTTTCTTTTGCGAGCCCGCAAGGCCGGCTGGGATGTTGTTGGCATCGACTTCGATGTAAAAGCTGTTGGAATCGCACGCGCCCAGGGGCTAAATGTTCGTTTGGGTGGGGTAAATGATCTGGATTCCTCCACTGAGCCATTTGATGTCATCACGATATCTCATGTCATTGAACATGTGCATTATCCACTTGAAGTATTGCGCACCTGTTACACGCTGCTGAAGCCGGGTGGTTTCTTGTGGCTAGAGACACCGAATATCGCTTCCGAGGGCCATCGGTTGTTTGGCAAAAATTGGCTTCACCTAGACCCACCCCGACACCTTGTGCTCTTTACCCAGGAATCAATGTGCAAAACGCTGAAGGTGGCCGGGTTCACCGATACAGAAGTTCAGGCTTATCGCCCCGTATGTGCAATCAACTTCAGTTCCAGTAAGGCGGTTGCAGAGGGCATCAATCCGTTTTCAGCGTCGCGTGAAGGTGTTTCTCCTGAAGTGGTTAGGAGTGCCGAACGGGTTGCTAGGCGTGGCCCCGGTCGACGTGAATTCATTACCATAAGGGCATGGAAACCGTGAATGTGTTCCTGGTGGTCGCCGCTGAAGTGCATGCGCGAAACGAGAGGATGGGTCGCGTTGCAAGAAAATAATATGGAAAATTCGCTAGTTCGCGGTAGCGATCCTGGCACGGTCGAGGACATATTGACAGCGCCAACGGTGGAGAACACCTGTGCGGTGGTTGTGACCTATTTTCCTGACGACGATGTCGTATCGAGGCTCAAAAAAATACAAAAACAATTGCCGACGATAATCATTGTGGACAATGCGTCCAATGAACATTGCCTGTCGGTGCTTCGGAAATTTTCCAGCATGGGTTCAGTGAGTCTGGTGGAAAACGAAGATAATGAAGGTGTGGGTAAAGCGTTGAATCAGGGGGCGTCTATTGCCCTTGTCGAGGGTTTTTCATGGGTGCTGACGCTGGATCAGGACACGTTGATAAGCGAAGACATGTTTGACACGCTGGCCCAGGTTTACGACGAAAGTGGCCGAAGGTCGCCTTTGATTGGCAGTAATTACATGGAACTCTCGAGCAAGAGGCAGATTGTCCACGGTGACTCCATAAGCGGGCAAAATTTTCTGGAGCAGAAAACGGTAATTACTTCGGGGATGCTGGTAAGTCTTGGCCTATTCAGGCGTATCGGCGGCTTCAGAGAGGATTATTTTATCGATTCCGTCGATCATGAATACTGCCTGAGGACCAGAGATAATCACTTCCCCGTGATGATCAGTTGCAAACTACTGATGTGGCAAACCATTGGGCGGCCGAGACCCGATGGAAAACGTGTGCTGGTATTTGATCACCCACCGATCCGAAAATATTACATGGCGCGGAACACCATCGTCACCTTAAGGGAATATTTTATGCGAGAACCGGTCTGGGCCTTGCGGCAGGTCATCAGGCTGGTTGTTGAGTTGGTGTCGATAGTGTTGTTTGAAAAAGATAAATGGAACAAAGGGTATGCGTTTTGTCGGGGTATCGTGGATGGCATAAAGAACAAAATGGGGCGTAGTGAGCTAGCCTGATGTTGAAGCCTACAGTGAAGACAAAATTGCTCGTGTCTGGCGTGCACCTCGATTCGGAGGGTTATCCAAATGTGCGTTATCGCATTAGAGCGTTTAGAAAATCACAACGATTTGAATTGGCTGAAATTAATGTGCCAATGTGGGGGGGAAGCAAGCAGCTAAAACGCGGGAGGGTCCGGTTGATGTCAGACCTGTTTCGAGCGGTGTTTGCACACTTGTCCGTTATCATAAAATATGTGATCCATGGGCGTGTTGCTCTGGTCTATGTTCCTTACCCATCGGTATTCATTGGCCTGGTTCTCAGTCTTTTGCCTCGTGTGATTCGGCCGAACAAAGTGGTGCTTGATGCATTTATTTCCTTGTATGACACGGTGGTTAATGACAGAAAATTATTGGCGCCAGACAATTGGGTTTCAATTTTGTTAAAGCGTCTGGAAAAATTGGCGTTTACATCCGCAGATATTGTCATCGTGGATACACCGCAAAATATTTATTATCTTTGTGAAGAATTCGGGTTGCCGGAAAGTAAAGTTGTTGATATCCCACTTTCTACCAATGAACAGAATTTTCGATTTCAACCCTATAAGACAAATAACGAAGTGTGTCGAGTATTGTTTGTCGGTACATTTATTCCTTTACACGGTGTGGATGCCATTTTCGAAGCCGTGGCGCTGTTGAGGGATTGTGAACACATCCAGTTCCGTGTCGTCGGTAGCGGGCAAACATCGCAAGCGGTGGAAGGTAAAATTGAAATGGACGAACCGAATTTGGAATGGATTCCCGAGTGGCAAACATCTGATAACCTGGCATCAATGATTGGTGAGGCCGATATTTGTCTTGGAATTTTTGGTGCGGGCAAAAAAACACAGCGAGTCTGTCCGCTAAAAATATATAATTATGCGGTTTGTGGCAGGCCCATCATTACCGGTGAAACAGCATGGAGCCGGTACGCCACAAAAGACCTGGCCTATAAACCATTTGAAACGGTGCCAGTGAATGACGGAGCGGCCTTGGCCAATCGTATAAAGCAGCTCGCAAACTCGCGAGGGCGGCGGCAGCAGCTCGCAAAAAACAGTCAGCGGTTTTATGAAGAGCAATTGTCTAACGAAATAGCCTTATCCAGGCTTGAGTCACTATTGTGTGGTAATTAGTGAAGGCCAAGTAAGATCATTATTTTAAGCGCCCGGTTTTCCATCGGCTCAGTTCGAAATACCTCTGGGTGTGTCACATAACGGAACCGTCGCCAGAGGTTTCCTCTCGTCCGTAACTCAATAAGCGTGTTTACTATTTTTTTAACATCATTGGGCGCGTCGGGGTAGGTGTTTATAAAGCTAATTGCCTGATTTAATGAGTCGAGTCCTTTGTGTTCGCGCGCCATAAATCGAACTGCAAAATCACGTGCCCGAGCGTGAAGCTTTTTATGTCCGGGCTCCCATGCTGTGAACGTGTTGCTGTGTTGGCGGTACTGAAGGGAGGCAAAGTCATCGTAAATAACCTCGCCAAAGGCGGTGGCGGTTAGGTAGGCCCACCAGTCGTGCATTATCATTTTTTCTGTACTTTCTTCTGACAACCGCTGGCGAATGGTGTCGCCAAATACGCTGGTGCATCCGATCGCTACGTTTTCCATTACAGCATTGCCAAATCCAGTTTGGCGGGGAACCAGAGAGTAACCGAGGTGCGCCAGGTCGTCATCAACATATTCCAGCCGACTGCAGTACAGTACTTTGTCGGGTTGTGGACGTTTCATAATGCGTTCAACAGCACGAGCGATTTTTTCGGGCTTCCAGACGTCGTCTTGGTCGCAAAAAGCGTATAGATCCCCCGGCTCTCCGTGGCAGGTGACAAGCTGTAAAAAACTCGGCACAACCCCAACGTTATTTCCGGTGTCGAAAGAACCGAGTTCGCCATGTCTGGGGTGGATTTTGATGATACCAACGGTCCTGTCGGTGGAACCGTCATCTCGTATGTGGATCGCGATATTGGGATAGCTTTGACTGAACAGGCTGTCCAGCTGTTCTGTGATGAATCGTTCACCGTTATAAGTTGATAACAGGATGTTGACTCTGGGGGGGGCGGGGTTGCTCATGGTTGAAGATGTCGCTTGCTGCATTGACCACGGATGGTCTGCTTATTTTTCACAGGGCACGTTACGCGGGCGGTTTTTGATTGTCGGGTATTCGGCGGGTGCGCCGCTGGTCCTCATCAGTACCCTTATAGTGTAGGGCAGAAACCTGTTCCGATAAGATGCCAATGAGGAATGCCAGCACCGATGTGGTTAGCAATAAGGCGCTCATGTTGGTGAAACGATGTTCGGTGACAAAAGTGAAAAAATAATAACCAAGTCCAAGTAGAAACAATGTGAGGCTGACCGGCAAAAATAACCGCATGGGGGAAAATAACGAGCCGACTTTTATAATGATAAGGAAAAAACGCAGCCCATCCCTGAATAGTCTGATTTTGCTTTTACCTTCTCTTTTTTCCGCGCGGATGGGGACATAGGCGACGGGTAAGCCGGATCGAAAAAAGGCCATGGTGCTGGTGGTGGGATAAGAGAAACCATTGGGCAGCAAGTACAGAAATTTTCGAAAGTGCCGTGCGCGCACGGCGCGGAATCCGGATGTGAGGTCTTCCACTTTGTAGCCCGTCATCACGGAGGCGAGCCAATTGTAAAATGTGTTGGCCACTCGCCGTGCCAAAGAGGCGTGTGTGTCGCTTTGTCTGGCACCTACCACCATATCGTAGCCTTCGTCGAATTTTTCCAGCAGACGTGGAATGTCTTCCACGCGATGCTGACCATCGGCGTCCATGAATATCAACAGATCACCCGTGGCCATTCGGGCGCCGGATTTAATGGCAGCACCGTTTCCCATGCTGTACGGGTGGCTGATCAGGGTCACTGAGTGGCGGGAGCAAACCTCGACGGTATCATCCGTTGAACCATCGTTGACCACCACTATTTCACAGTGCTCGAATTGTTTACACAGTGTGGGCAGCAGTCGCTGGAGATTTTGCCCCTCGTTTTTGGCGGGAAGGACGATACTGATTTTTGATTCCATGATGTTGGCTCGCGCAGGGATATACTGGCAGAATATCATGGTAGAAAAATTGGGGTAAGGGCTGTTACGTGCCCGGTTCGGTGTGCGAGGGTTGTTTAAAGATGATCGACGATTTGTCGATATGATGTTCAGCTCAGGATTGCTGTTCAGGTTCTTGACGTCAATGAGGGCGTGACTTGGTTTTGGAATTTTGTTTATGGGAAAGCTAAAGGCCTTTGGTCTTCATATCGGGATAAGCACGACTCTTTTCCTGCTGCTGCTGTTTTTATTATTTTTTACTGGTACCCCGTACCCTATTTTTCAGCGGATGGTGGTTGGCAGGGAATTCGCCTGATTTTTCTGGTAGACGTGGTGCTGGGGAACGTGGGCAGTGTATAACCAACGCACCATGGCGGTGGTGTTTATTGATGATGCCTTCCACATGATCAACCTATTGCAGCTGGAGGAAGCTGGCCTCGGCGAGAGCGATTTGGCTAAATTTTCCGTCTATCCTCCTATGGTGTTTCTGCGGTTACCCGAAGGCAGAACAGAACGCAAAAAGTTCATGTAAGGAATATGAGCTCAAAAAGAACACGCCAATGATACGCTTGGGAGAGCGTTATGAACCTCTGGCCGCCGCGCACATGCAAGCGGTGCTCACCCAAGGCATCAGTATTGATGACCTCACGCTCTACAATCCGGATTTCAATGCCGTTGTCACGGGTTTGGTGCGAAAATACGGTGGCACATTGGATGATTACGTGCTGGTGCCCATTCATGCGCGTTACCGGCATTCGGTATTGTTGATTCGCCGTGCGGATGGCCGGATTTTGGCCATGCCCGCGCTTGATATTTCCTCGTTTTATTTTCCAGTGATTTGGTAAAAACCACCGTCTTTAGACGGTGACTTTGATTTTAATATTTTTCATGCGCGTTTATGATGGTGCGAGGTTGATGACTTTAGTCATCAGCACCGAATGCACTAACCCACCTACTTTAGTAGGTGGTAGTTGAGTGACTTTGCGTCGGCCCCCCGGCTTTTCCCTCGGCTGTTGCCAATGCTTGTAGCTGTGCCACCAGACGGTGATGCAGGAAGGGTTTGACACCCTTATCCACCAGTCCCTGCAGCATATTGCGTGCCTGGCCCAGTTGGCCGGTTTGGATCAGCACACTGGAATAGTTCAGCCGGTGCTGCGGGTCGTTAGGGTCTGCCTGAATCGCTTCCCTACCCTTAACCAGTGCACGCCCAATATCACCAAGCACGAGGGCAACAATCATCGCTTCGGCGAGCACCTTCGCGCGGGTAGTGCCGCGTAGTGTCGGGTTGGCTAGGGCGGCATCAAAAATGCCATTGATTTGTTGTGCCGTAAACTGGCAGCGATCCTCGGTCTGGCATTGGTTGATATCTCGTAAATGGTGAGCTGAGTTACTTAAAAAAGGCCGGGATCGCAGCAGAGTTTCCAGCTCGTGGAGCTGTTCTGGATTTACCGCATTGCCGGTTTGTGCATCGAACATGAGCAGGGCGAACAGCCCGCTGGAGTTGTTTGGGTTAGCGGACCGGGACAGTTCAAAGTGCTCTCTCGCTTGTGCGGCGTAGATCTCGGCATTTTCGGGTTGCCATTCCATGAGCTGCCAATAGGTGAGCCCCAGCCGATACTGACTGCGGGCGGAATCGGGATGATTGCGTGCCTCGGTGACGGAAAATTGTATCGGGTTTCCCCAATCGCTGGCCCGCATAGCGGTGGTGATGCTCAACATGGCAATGAACAGGATACTCAGTGCGATCCTCGCCTTGCGGGTGTGCTCGGGCAGGGTAGGATGTAGCAGATAGTAGGCCATCGGCAGCAGGATGCCGAACATGGGCAGGTAGTTGCGGTGCTCGTGTACCATCTCCAGCGCGAAAATGCTGGATTCCATGCTGTGGCCCACCAGAAAAAACAACAGTCCGAAGCTTAGTAACGGAGCGCGTCGGTACGCCCAACCGGCAATGCCTAACAGCCCTAGCAGCCCGGCGATGGCGAACCCGGTGGTGGGCGGGCTAAGCAGCCCGGTGGACAGTGGGATGTCGTCGTGGAAAAGGCCCAGTTGGGAAATGTTCGGGGCCACGATCATGGTGAGATAAAACCAGACCACCCTTGCTTGGGTCAGCAAGCGTTCCGATAGAGTAAAATCCCGGCCGCTGTAACCGCCCAGCAGCCAGTCGATGTGGGTCAATAGATACCCGAAAACCGTGAACGCTGGTGCCACGGCAATCACGGCGAAAAAGATCAGCAGCCAACGTTTGGCCGATGGCGCAGGCATGGCGAAACGAAACAGAGTGGCTTCGACAATCAGTAAAAAGAAGGGCAGCAGTGCGCCGTTTTCTTTGCTGAACGCCGCCAGCGGGGTAAATACCAGCACGCTCGCCACTAGCAATAATGCGCCGGGCCGGCCTTCGTCCTGGCGGTTGCGCCCCCAGCAATAAGTGGCCAGGCCCAGCAGCACAAACAGGGTGCTCAAGCTGTTCATGCGCTGCACGATGTACAGTACCGAGGTTAGCCCCAACGGATGCAGTAGCCAGAAGGCGCTGGTGGCGAGGCTGATCCAATGGGTGTGGCGCAGGGTGAGCGCAGGCTGGTGATGGCGTCGGTAGGCCTTGAGCAGTTGTCCGCTGAGCCAGAAAATCGCCAGGCCGTTCAATAGATGTATCAGCAGATTAGTCAGCTTGAAATACAGGGGAGCCAGCCCGGTGAAAGAGTGGTTTAGCGCCAGCGTTAAGTAACTGATAGGCCGCATCAGCGGGCCGGACGACATGGAATAAGCCGCCTGTTTCAGCGCGCTGGGCGTGAGTTCGGTGATCAGCAGCTGTTCATTGAGAAGGATATTGGCCTCGTCATCAAAGACGAAGTCGCCGCTAAGCCCTGGCGTATACACCAGCGTAGCCAGCAAGAGCAGGCAGGCAAGCGGTAGTGAGAAGTAATGCATGGTTTTGAATGGGGTAGGGATTGTTGAGGGTGCGTTTGTTAGGAGTGTATCCGGGACCGGCAATTCGGCAAAAAAAAGGCCACCCAGTGTGGGCGGCCTTTGGTTGCAGGCCTAAAATGGATTAGGGACGACAATTAGAGGGTAAGTATTTGTTGGCGACGGTGGTGGCATCAGCAGCACTATTTTTAAAGCTCTCTGTTGAGCCTTTAGTGGCTTTACCACAAATCCAGACAATTTGATTCGCCGCGTTTACGGCGGGCCGGATGGTTAATTTATTAGCGGTGCCCACCTGTGCGTTGATCTTGTTACCGTAGGTCACCGTGATGGCGCCACCGGCGGCAACCGCAATGTCTGTGACGTAATTGCCTGTGTAACTGGCGGACGCTGACATTATGGCGGACGTGTTGCTCCCTGGCATTTTGCCTTTGTTTGCCCAGTATTCAGAAACGGCCCTTTTACCTGCGGATGATAGATTCAGGCCCTCAGTGATTTGGGCGCGAATGGTGTAATCCTGATACGCCGGAATGGCGATGGCGGCCAAAATGCCGATGATGGCAACTACGATCATCAGCTCGATGAGGGTGAAGCCCTTTTGCAGTGTTTTTACGGGTTGCATGGATGAATCCTCCAAATGTGGTGTTTATTTTTTACGGGTTGCGCATTTCCCGGTTGTGACCAAACTTTCGGCTAAACCAGAGATGCTGTTGGTGACCATTTCCCTTTTGTTCATTGCCGTTTGTGGCATTTGATCAAAACGGGGAAATCCGCACTTGCTTTGGAGTGAGCACGAGGCGTGCCAATGTTGGTTGGGTTTTTACTTTGGTGGGTTTCGTGAAGGTAAACAATAAATAAAATTCAACGATAACAGTGAATTGTCATCTATTTTTCAAGAGATGTTTTTTGAGGTTGTGGCGAGTAGCCTGCGTTAATGTGCGTAGCCACGCGGGTAGCGAGCTTTCGTCCAAGGTCATAAAGTGACAATTTTGGTCACTTTGTCCGGGAATATATAGACGAGTGAGTGGGATGATTGGGCCAGCAGGAAATTTTGCGTTATTCTCGCGAACGCATGTATGCGCGAAGACAACCCGCGCCATTTTATCGTCTGCCGTAAATGGTAAAGGCCCTGCTCGTTGATTCGGAATTTTACACTCGCCTTGCTACGATTCCGTAAATCCGACGGGCCCCTAGAATGTCGAGCCAGCATCCATGTTTTTGTGTAAAACGCGGATAACTTGGATAATGTTGTTCGGTCCTGGTTTGTAAAACACGACGTGGCTGCCTTGGGGGATTTTGCGATAACCTTTCGCAATAAAATCACAGGCTGTTCCAAGTTCAGGGTTTTCGGTGATCCGCAAAAAACAATTGTCCAATTGTTTGAGGTAGCTGTTTCTGTGGGTTTTTCCCCACCGACTTGTTGTGAATTGGCCAATGGCAACAAGGTCAGCCTTGGCCTTCCTGGTGACTTTAAAGGAGGGCATTACGGGTCGCCGTTGTCGAGTTCGTGGATCAGCCGGTCATAAGAGTAATCAGAAAATCCGCTATTTTCGCCTTCGTTTAATAGGGCTCTGAGGGTTTCAAGTTTGGTCTCCGAGCTTTCGAGAAGCCGCAACCCGGCACGTACTACTTCGCTGGCGGAACCGTAGCGCCCATCTTTCACTTTCTCGGAAATGAATGTGTCAAAGTGGGGGCCCAGGCTAACACTGGTGTTCTTGGCCATGAAAAACTACCTCTCTGGTACCAAATATTACTAATTGTTGGTATTTTAGGCGTCGGGATACAGCAAATCAATTGCAATGACTTAATCATTGCGCGACTTGCCCAATACGCTGATATTCACTTTCGTGCCGTTTTATCGTCTGCCGTATCGGAATGTCGCGCTCGTCTTCAGGTTGCTGGTGAGACGAAACGTGATATCCGGTGAAATAGTTATTCCAGTCCCAACTTTTTCAACCGATACCGCAGCGCCCGGAAGCTGAGCCCCAGCAGTTTGGCGGCGGCGGTTTTGTTGTATTTGGTTTGTTCCAGTGCTTGCAGGATGGCGCGTTTTTCGATGTCGCCTAGGTGCTCTTCCAGGTGGATGCGGCCGGAGTCCAGCGGGCCGGGCATGGGCGGTGGGATTGTTGTGTCTGTGGGCTGGGCTGGGCTGGGTGGCGGTGAACCGGGTAACTGAAGGTCGCGGGCGCGAACGGTGTTGTCGTCGCACAGAGTCATGGCCCGTTCGAGGATGTTTTCCAGTTCGCGTACGTTGCCGGGGAAGGGATTGCGACACAGGGCGTCGAGGGCGTCGGGGGCCAGCGTGGGGGATGTTATGTCCATCTGCCGGGCTAGTTTTTTCAAGACGTGTTCGATCAGTTTCGGGATGTCTTCGGCGCGTTCGCGTAGTGGGGGCACCATGAGTTCGATGACGTTGATGCGGTAGTAGAGGTCCTGGCGGAATTTGCTTTCTTTCACCATTTGGGCGAGGTTTTTGTGGGTAGCGCTGAGTATGCGCACGTCAGTGCTGGTCTCACTGGCGGCGCCCACCGGGCGCACGGCCTTTTCTTGAATGGCGCGCAGCAGTTTGACCTGCATGTGCAGCGGCAGGTCGGCCACTTCGTCCAGAAACAGGGTGCCGCCCTCGGCGGTCTGAAACAGGCCCTGTTTGTCGGCAACGGCACCAGTGAAGCTGCCTTTTTTGTGGCCGAAAAATTCGCTTTCCATGAGTTCGTCGGGGATGGCGCCGCAGTTCACGGGCACAAAGGGCTTGTTGGCTCGCGGGCCTTTGTTGTGTATCAGCCGGGCGACCAGCTCCTTGCCGGTGCCGGATTCACCACTGATGTAAATGGGCGCTTGACTGCGGGCGACTTTGGCGATGGTGGCGCGGGTCTGCTGCATGACTTTGGAATCGCCCAGCAGTTCGTTGCGGGAACGTCGGTCCAGCCGTGGGTGGCTTTCGGATACTTTTAACGCGGTGTTGACCAGGTTGCGCAGTATGTGCAAATCCACTGGTTTGGAGACGAAATCAAAGGCTCCTGCTTTGAGCGCTTTGATGGCCCATTCCATGTTGCCGTGGGCGGTGATGACGGCCACCGGGGTTTTGGCATGGTGTTGCTGAATGTATTCCACCAGCTCGATGCCGTTGCCGTCGGGCAGTTTCATGTCGGTGAGGCAAAGGTCAAAACGGTGCTGAGTCAGCAGTTCACGGGCTTGCGCCAGGTTCAGCGCGGCGCGGGTTTCGATGTTCATGCGCCCGAGAGTCAGCTCCAGCAATTCGCAGATGTCTGGTTCGTCGTCAACGATGAGGGCGTGTGAAGGCGGTGTCATGGTTTTTAATGTGGCTCTGTCTGGCTGTTGGTGTCTGGCTGTTGGTGTCCCGGGGCGTTATTGTCCGCGAATTCCAGCCGAAAACAACTGCCACCGGTAGGGACCACCACGTAACTGAGGCGGGCTTGATTGCTTTCGCATAGCTCGCGGGCTATGTATAGCCCCAGTCCGGAGCCCTTGGTTTCGGTGGTGAAAAAGGGCTCGAAGATGTGCTCCAACACTTCCGGGTCCACACCCATGCCGTGATCGATGACGTCGAGGAAGGGTTTCGAGGACTTGTGGGACAGGCCGCCCTGCAATTCCAGACGCGGTTGTTTTGGGTAACCTTCGCTATGGTGCAGGCCGTTCTGGCACAGGTTCCACAGCACTTGGTGTAGTTGGGTGGTATCCATGTGCACGATGGTGTTTTTGGGGTTGATGTGGATGTTGATGTCTTCAGGGCGACAGCCCACGCTGTGGACGAATTCGTTGACGAAATTTTGCAGCCAGGGCCTCAGGGGGATGTGTTCCGGCATGGCGCGGCCACGTCGGCTTAGTTGCAGCACGTTTTCGATGATATCGTTCACCCGCGCGCTGTTATTGTGAATAATCTCCAGCAGACGTTTGTCCGCAGAGTCAATGGTAGGAGATTCGGCGAGCAATTGTTCTGCATGGCTGATGGCACCTAACGGGTTGCGGATTTCATGGGCAATGCTGGCGGTGAGTCGACCTAGCGAGGCCAGTTTCATTTGCTGAGCCTGCTGGGCTAGGCGAGCGGTGTCTTCGAGAAAAATCAGCGTGCCGGAGGCTTGGTCGGTGCCCAGCGAGGTGAGATTGGGCAGTAGCTCCGTGCTGCCGTTTCCGGGGCGAATCACGCGCGGCTCGGCCAGCCCGCCTCGGTGCCAATCCACCAGCTGTTCTGACAGTTCCGGCGAGATTACCTTGAGGCTTTTGTTTCCCGTGCTACCCAATGATGGCAACCCCAGCATGTACCAGGCGGGGTCGTTCATTAGCCGAATGTGTTGCTCGGCGTCCACCACGATAATGCCGGACTGCATGCGTTGCAGCACGTGTTGATTGAGCTGTGCCAAATTGGCCAGGTCCACCCCGCGCTGTGCGGCCAACGCCTCACTTTCACGGATGCGGGTGGACAGCACATGGGCCAGGAAGGCAGTAGCAAACAGGGCCGCACCGAGAATGCCCGCCTGTGTGTAATTGGGCTGGATTTGCAACTGATATTGGGCGTAACCCTGCTCTGCCAGCACCGCGATGGCCGCCACCGCAGCGAACAGGTTCGCCGCGCGTCCACCCAGCAGCAGGCTATTGCCTGCAATGGCCACCACCAGCAACATGCCCAGCCCGGTTTCGATGCCGCCGCTGGCGCGCATCAGCAAGGTCAGGGCGATGATGTCCACCATCGCCAGGCTGAAGGTGATGAGATGAAAGCTCAGCCAGCGCCTATGAATAACAAAACTCGATACCAGCGCCAGCGCCAGGTAGGTGATGCTGACCAGTTTGAAAAGACCGCCATCTTCACTGCCCAGCAAAGGTAGGTTTTTTCCCAGAAAAATGCTGCTGACGAACAGTGCGGCGAGGGTGATGCGGTAGAGGTTCAGGTAATGCAGCGGCCGCCAGGCCCGTTCCATCCCGTTATGTTGAGGCTCGGCGCGAGGATCGTTGTGCGGAATGTGTTGTCGCACCGGCATGCTCAGGTCGCCTGCGTGGTTGAGAAGCCCGATGGCTTATTCGGTGTTGTTGCCGATGGCATGGGTTTTCGGGTCTCTGTGTTGGTGGCAGCAGAAATAGCGGTCGTGACTGCCGACGGCTTCAGTTTTGGGTATGCGCAGCCCGCAGGTTTCGCAGTCTACGGTATCGACGTAGTGGGTTTTGATGGCGCTGGTTTTGGTG
>JAADHZ010000044.1:37227-42944 GCA_013151575.1 Gammaproteobacteria bacterium | reverse complement strand
GAACCAACATATTCATACCACGGAATGTGAATATTTTTTGGCTTTGAAAATTGAAATGAATTTGTTCGCGGAAGCTTGAACATAATCCTGGCGGCAGCTTGTTGCTCTGGCATGTTGGGGTTCATAGAAAAACATTCACCCCAACCGTGCTGAAGCGGAGGCGAATCTGCGTGGTGGCAGCGGATGGACTCCGCAAGCGGGTCGTGCAATTTACGTAACCCGGTTCGCGCACGTGCAGGATAACCGCTGAAATAGTGTGACATTGTCACTGTCGAACGAGTGTGTGGGGAGTATGGTCCCGGCGGTAGGATTTATTTTCCGCAATACACAGGAGATTCATAATGAAAGCGAATATTGGCGGTATCGACAAAGTGTTACGCATTATCGTAGGCGCATTATTGATCGTAGCAACCGTGGCTGGAATGATCGGCCCTTGGGGCTGGATAGGCATCGTGCCGTTGGCCACTGGGTTAATAAACTGGTGCCCTTTGTACCGGATACTGGGCATTCGCACGACCGGAGCAAGTGTCGACTAAATTTACGCTCACCCTTGCGGTGTTATTCCACGTTCACCGTAACGGCCCGCCACGTCGCGCGGGCCAGTGAACCCTGGCTGGCCATGTCGGCCGACGTTTAACCACAATGCTCATGTGGATGCCTCCGGCGAGTCAGACCATTACAATGGCGGCTCGCATTACCCAACAGCGGCGGAGAAATATCGGCATGAGCGAGCACCCCACCAATAACACCGAGGCCTCGGCCGAGCAGACCGTTCGTCTGGCAGACTATTGCGCGCCGGATTTTTTTATCGACAGTGTAGACCTGCACTTTTCGCTGGACGAGGCCACCACGCGGGTGACGGCGCGCATGGCCCTGCGCCGTAACGCAGGCAGCGAAAAGGCGACCGGTCGCCCGCTGATCTTGCACGGCCGTGAGCTGGAGCTGATCTCCGTGAGCCTGGACGGGGAAATCCTGGACGCAGGACGGTACGAAGTGGGCACCGAAAGCCTCAGCCTTCCCGGCCTGCCCGATGCGTTCGAACTGGACATCGTGACGGATATTCATCCGGCGGACAACACCTCGTTGGGCGGCTTGTACACCTCGGGCGGCAATTTTTGTACCCAGTGCGAGGCAGAGGAATTTCGCAAAATCACCTATTATCTCGACCGCCCCGACGTGATGGCGCGTTTCACGACGACCCTGGTGGCGGACCGAGAGCATTATCCCGTATTGCTATCCAACGGTAATTTGATGGATCAGGGCGAAACCGACGACGGCCGCCACTGGGCGCGCTGGCAGGACCCCTTCCCCAAGCCCGCCTACCTGTTCGCGCTGGTGGCCGGTGATCTGGCTTGCATTAAAGACACCTTTACAACGATGTCCGGCCGCCGCGTGGACCTGCACCTTTACGTGCAGCACCATAACGTGGACAAATGCGCACACGCCATGCGCTCGCTGAAAAACGCCATGGCTTGGGATGAACAGACCTACGGCCGTGAGTACGACCTCGACCTGTACATGATTGTGGCGGTGGACGACTTCAACATGGGGGCGATGGAAAACAAGGGGCTTAATGTCTTTAATTCCCGTTATGTTCTGGCGCGCCCCGACACCGCCACCGATACCGATTATCAGGGCATTGAATCCGTCATCGGTCATGAATATTTTCACAATTGGTCGGGCAACCGTGTGACCTGCCGTGACTGGTTTCAGCTCAGTCTCAAAGAAGGTTTTACGGTTTACCGTGACCAGGAATTCAGTGCTGACATTGGTTCACGCGGCGTCCAGCGCATTGGCGACGTGAACGTATTGCGCACTCACCAGTTTCGCGAGGACGCCGGTCCCATGGCTCACCCGGTGCGCCCCGAGGCTTACGAGGAAATCAACAACTTTTACACCGTCACCATTTACAACAAGGGCGCCGAAGTGGTGCGCATGCTGGCGCATTTAGTGGGGGAAGAGAGCTTTCGGCGCGGCACCGACCTTTACTTCGAACGTCATGACGGCCAGGCCGTCACCACCGACGATTTCGTGCGCGCCATCGAAAACGCCGCAACGGGCGCGGACTTCACCCAGTTTCGGCGCTGGTATTCGCAGGCTGGCACGCCGCTGTTATCGGTATCGCAACACTACGACCCGGCCGCGCAATGCCTGCGCCTCACTGTGCGCCAGAGTTGTCCGCCCACCCCGGGGCAGTCCGACAAAAAACCGTTCCACATTCCGCTGGCGCTGGGCCTGCTGGATACTGAAGGCAATGATCTGCCGGTGACTCTGACAGGGGAAGCCGAGAGCCCCCCCGGCACACGGGTGCTGCATGTGCGTGAGCCCGAGCAGGTGTTTGAATTTGTTGGATTGAAACAGGCGCCGGTGCCATCGCTGCTGCGTGGATTTTCCGCGCCGGTCAAACTGGAAACGGATCTCAGTGATGCGCAGCGGTATTTTTTGATGGGCCACGACAACGACCCCTTCAATCGTTGGGAAGCCGGTCAACAAATGGCGGTTAAGATCATCATGTCGCTGGTGCGCACATACCAACAAGATGGTGAATTACAGTTAGATGACACTTATGTCACTGCGGTGGAAAAAACCCTCACCGACACCGAGCTGGATACATCGCTGGTGGCCGCCGCCTTGAGCTTGCCCTCCGAAACCTACCTGTCCGAATTCATGGACGTAGTGGACCCCGCCGCCATTCACACGGTGTGCCGATTCGTGCGGCGCACTCTAGCGCAGCGGTTACGAAACATTTTTTTACGCACCTATGAAACCAACCGCAGCCACGGTGAATTTGCCATTGATGCCGAGGCCATTGGACGGCGTGCCCTGCAAAACACCTGCCTGGTGTATCTGATGGCGCTGGACGATGCCGAAACCCGCCGCCTGTGTGTGCGGCAATTTGAAGCCGCCCACAATATGACCGACGTGATCGCTGCGCTGGCCTGTCTGGTGAACAGTGAAGGCCCGGAGCGGGCCGAGGCACTGGCAACGTTTTATGCGCATTGGAGCGACGAGCCGCTGGTGGTGGATAAGTGGCTGGGATTACAGGCGGGTTGCCGTCTGCCTCACACCCTGGCGGAGGTGAAGGCACTGACGCAACACCCAGCCTTTACCCTGAAAAACCCCAACAAGGTGCGGGCGTTGATCGGAGCCTTTGCCAGCAATCAAGTCAATTTCCATGCCGCCGACGGGCAGGGTTACGAATGTGTGGCGTCACAGATTCTGGCGTTAGATGCCCTTAATCCGCAGGTCGCAGCGCGCCTCAGCAATACATTCAGTCAGTGGCGGCGATACGATACAGGGCGTCAGGCCGCCATGAAACAGCAACTCGAACGCCTGTTGGCGCAGCCGGGGTTATCGCGGGATGTGTATGAGGTGGTATCAAAAAGCCTGGCGGCCGGTTAACGCGTAATAATGCGGACAATACCTTGCCCGCTGGTGGCAGTGCCATCTTCCGTGTGCGCGACAATGCGTAGGATGTGCGCACCGGCGGGCAGGCCCGGCATGCGGTGAAAACCCTTCAGACTGTTCACCTTCACCGGTTTTTGTTTGTCGATCTGAATATTTACGTGGTGCCCATTGCTGCTGCGCAGCACGGCGTATTCCAGCGAAAAAGGCGTGTCCGCCATCAGTACCGCGCCGCTGACGGGGGTATAAATTTCAATCAGGGAAAGGGAGGCGTCTGCGTCAGACTGAGTGGAAATGGTGATCTCGGTATCGCCGCAGGCGGCGATCGACAGCGCACTTAGCAAAACAAGCAAAACGAGCAGATAACGCAATAACATGATTTTATGTTGGACCTCTACATCGTGACTGACAACCCCCATCGTCGCCTCGGCCTGGGCATGACCATCGCTATGTGGGTAGTCGTGCTGTTTTTGCTCACCCTGTTTTTTCAGGATTGGTGGGGCAAACAGCAAAATCCGAACCAGCAACTTCCTGTTAGTTTTGATGCCAATGGTGCGCCGGAGCTGGTGCTGCAACGCAATCGTTACGGTCACTATGTGGCCAGCGGCGCCATCAACGGTCAGCCGGTGGTCTTCATGGTAGATACTGGGGCCAGCGATGTGTCGGTGCCCGGCGACGTGGCCGAGCGTCTCGGCCTGAAACCCGGTCGCGCCCTGGTTTATCAAACCGCCAATGGTCCGGTGCGGGCGTACCGGACCCGGCTCGACGAAGTGAGTCTGGGCGCTATTCGTCTGGCCGGGGTGCGGGCCTCCATCAATCCCGCCATGCAACAGCAGGAAGTGCTGCTGGGTATGAGCTTTCTCAAACACCTGGAATTCACCCAGCGGGGTGACACTCTGACTTTACGGCAGTTGCACTCGCGTTAGTTTCCCGAGCTTTAAACTCCTGGGCTCCGGTTTCTATCCAAAGGGCATAAACGCCGGCGTGATGTGATGATATTAATACTCCGTCAGTACGCTGCGGGGCGTTTATTCGGATGTACCGTAGTCACGTTTTTCGGAGTGGCGCCGATTTCGCTCCACAAGGTTTTTCAAAAACGAGGCCAGTTCTTTTTCACCCCACTCCCGGGCCTCGGCTTCGGAGGCAAACCCACCCTGCTTTTTGGATACCAGGGTCTTTTTTGACGTTGCCCGTCGAGTGATTTCCGCGCGCCAAGTGTCGCCGTTTTTTACGATCCGGTAGTTGAATTTTTTACTTTGCGCCATGGGTTCAGTTTCCTGCACGTGTGTTGATGATTTAATGTTGGGCGGAGCTGTGATTACGGCCCGCAACATTTTTTGAATTTTTTCCCGCTGCCACAAGGGCAGGGTTCGTTGCGGCCGGTTTTGGGGCTGTCACGCCGGATAGGCTGCTGGCCATCACCATCGACGTAATACCAGCGTTTTCCATCGTGGCTGAAGCGGCTGACTTCGTGCAGCTGGGCAGGGGTACCCTTAACGTCGCAATGGGCGACGAATTCCACGACGCCTTCGGTGTCGCCGACCTGACCGGCTTCGGTGCGGAGGATTTCAAGGCCGGTCCAGGTGCTGCCGTCGTCTCTGCTGGGGCTGGGGTCCTCGGGGCGATGTTCCGGGAGCCAGCTATCTAATAGGTAGATGTCGTCAAAACGGGTGTAGGCGGTGTAGCGAGAGCGCATCAGAGCCTCGGCGGTGGGCGGAAATTGCTTGCCGGACAGATAAAGGCCGCAGCATTGCTCAAAGTTTTTATCGCTGCCGCAAGGGCAGTGTGGGGTGTCGGTCATGGCTTGCCTGTTCACGTGGCGTGTGGATGGAGTGGGATTATATCGACTCCGGCTGCCGGGCGTCGAACAGTTGACTCCGGACTGGCGACCCTTTGGGGTGGAGCTCAATTTACCGGCAATTTGATCCAGAAGGTGGCGCCGGTGTGGGGATTGTTGCGAGCGCCGATGTGGCCGTTATCGAGTTTGACCAATTGTTTGCACAGTGCCAGCCCCATGCCGGAGCTGGTTTCGTTGCCGGTGGGTTGGTTGCTGAGTTTGGCGTGTTTCACAAATAATTGCAGGAAGTCTGCTTCGCGTAGCCCTGGGCCGCTATCTACCACCTCAATGTGGATGTGATCCACATCACCGCTGGTGCGCACCTCCACCGTAGCACCCCGAGGGCTGAATTTGAGGGCGTTGCCGATGAGGTTGTCCAGTATTTGCAGCAGGCGAAAATCGTTGGCCTGAATATTGGGCAATGAGCTGGCCAGATGGTGGGTGAGCGTGATGCCTTTGCTCACCGCGTAGTTCA
>JAADHZ010000044.1:0-37182 GCA_013151575.1 Gammaproteobacteria bacterium | reverse complement strand
CATGGTGCATCGGTTCGATCTGCCCCTGGCGCAAGGCTTCCAGGTCCAGAAAGCCGCTAATGACCCGCTGCATGTTGTGGCCGCTGTCTAATAACATTTGGAGGATATCGATGTTGTCCTGGCTTACGGGCTCGCCCGGTTGCAGGTCCTGCTTCAGGGTTTGGGCGATATCCATTATCACCAGCAGGGGTTTTTTGAGGTCGTGGCTGGCGAAGCGCACGATGTCGTCCTTGATGGTGGCCATGCGCTGGAGGGTCAGCTGAGTTTCGATGCGAGCTACCGCCACGGGCATGCTCAGGGGTTTGACCAGATAGTCGTTGGCTCCGATTTGCAGTGCCTCCACCACGCTTTCTTCCATATCCTCGGCGGTTACCATGATCACCGGCAAGGTGAGAGCGGAATGGCGCTCACGCAGATGCCTGAGCACGTCCAAGCCGTCCATTTCGGGCATACGGATGTCCAGCAAAATCAGGTCAAAGTGCTCTGCCTCCACTCGTTCCAGTGCTCTGGCGCCGCCATCGGCGACCGAGACGTGGTAACCGTGGCGCTGTAACTGCAATGTCATCAGTGCGCGGTTCATTTCAATGTCGTCCACCACCAGCAGTTTTGCGGGGTCATCGGTGGGGTCGCGGGCGGGGAGGTTCATAAGGCGGTCGTTTGTGTGTTCGGTTTTGTTCACGAAAGAATGTCCAGTTAACTGTCGGCAGCGGTGGCTAATGCTTGACTGACATGGATGGGGGCGTGGTGAAATGTGGCTGCCGACACCCATGAACTATGGTTATTTGCTTAACAAAACACAGCTATTTGACGTGGGGTGGGTATTTCCTTCTAATTTTTCTCAGTAAATCATCAATGGTGGGAGTTGTAGGCTTCAAGAAAACATAATTAGTTGTTCTGGGTAATGGCGACCCTTAATCTGAGTTTTATTTATAGCTGTCCGCCCATTGGTGGAAAAATGTAATGCGCGTGCTGCCGCATCGTCCAAGCTGGGGACACGAGTGACGCTCCGTGATGGGGCCGGGTTGGGAACGGGTGCTCTTTTGGGGCACAATCGGCGGCTGATAAATTTCGAGGGGCGGTAGCCCCTCCATTTAGGGTGACCAGATTGTACCGAATAGCAGAACAGCGGCTCTCACGGTTGATCAACAGTGGACAGGCAGGCCTGCTGGCTGACGGGCGGATCGGGCTGGAAAAAGAAAGCCTGCGCGTGACCCCTGAGGGCCAGTTGTCGCAGCGACCGCATCCGGAGGCGCTGGGTTCGCCGCTCACCCATCCTCACATTACCACCGACTATTCCGAGGCGCTGGCTGAACTCATTACCCCGCCTCTGGGTGATGCCAGTCAGGCCTTGGCCGCCCTGCGCGATACCCAATGTTTTGTCTACGATGTGCTAGAACGCGAGGGTGCGGGCGAGCTGCTATGGGCCACCAGCATGCCCTGTGTGGTGGCGGGGGAGACCAGTATTCCCATCGCCCAATACGGCTCTTCCAATGCGGGCATGATGAAAACGGTTTACCGGCGCGGGCTGGGGCATCGTGGGCGGGTGATGCAGGTAATCGCCGGTGTGCATTTCAACTACTCGTTTTCGGACGATTTTTGGAGCCTGTATCAGGAGCTGGAGCAACGCCAGGGGGGGCGCCAGGATTTTATTTCCGCCAGCTATTTTGGGTTGATTCGCAACCTGCAACGTTTTGGCTGGCTGGTGCCGTACCTGTTCGGGGCCTCGCCGGCGGTGTGCAAATCCTTCCTCGGCGGCAAGCCCACACCACTGGAATCCTTCGATGCGGTGACTTATTTTCAGCCCTTCGCTACCTCCCTGCGCATGGGAGACATTGGTTACCAGAATAACCAGGAAGCCACGGTGGGTGTGAAAGCCAATTATGACAACGTGGACCGTTACGTCGCCAGTCTGGTTGCCGCCACCAGCACCCCCTGCGCGAAGTATCAACAATTGGGCGTGGTGGTGGACGGGCAGTACCAGCAGCTCAACGCCAACATCCTGCAAATCGAAAACGAATACTACAGCACCATCCGCCCCAAGCAGATCGTCGGCAGCTTTGAAATGCCCGCCCGCGCCCTCAAGCGCCGGGGTGTGCGTTATGTGGAGCTGCGCTCCATCGACGTCAACGCCTTCGATCCGTTGGGCATCAATGAGGAACAGCTACGTTTTCTCGAAGCCTTTTTGGTGTTTTGCCTGTTGCACGACAGCCCACCCATCAGCGCCACGGAAAGGGATCACATCGACCGCAACGAACTGGCGAGCGCACATCGGGGGCGTGATCCGAAATTGCGTCTTTATCGTAACGATGCAAAGGCACCTCTGACGGTCTGGGGCAGAGACATTATCGACGCCATGGCTGGCATTTGTGAGCTACTGGACACCGGCCATGAGGGGCGTCCCTACAGCGAATCCCTCGCTGCTCAGGCCGAAAAAATCCGCGACCCAGACCGCACCCCATCGGCGCGCATGCTGGCCAAAATGCGGGTGGCGGGTGAAGGGTTTTTCGATTTCGCCATGCGCAAATCACAGCAGCACCAGGCTGACTTCAAGGATTTGAAACTGGAGGTCGCTCGGCGTGAGCAGTTTGAACAGGAAGCCCGGCAATCGTGGCTGCAACAGCGGGACATGGAAGCCGCCGAGCACGAAAGTTTTGAGCAGTATCTGCAACGTTACTTGGCGCAGACGCTCTGAATTCTTCTGTTTTCAAGTGCGGATCAAGAAGAGGAGAGCATCAGCGAGGAAAAACATGGTGCCGGTGAGAGGAGTCGAACCCCCGACCTTCGCATTACGAATGCGCTGCTCTACCAACTGAGCTACACCGGCGTGTGTTGTGTTGCGTCTGGCGCAATGATTTCCGTTATGCAGAGAGTGCAGCGGGGATGGGGCGTGCGCGATTATAAGAGAATGATGGCGGGCTGTTCAACTATTGCAGGTATTGTTTACGGGACTTCGGTGCAACTTATTCGGCCTTGGCTCGCAGTCTCACGATGATATCGATGCGCTCCAACTCGCTTCCCTCCGGCAGGTCGGGCAGGTGTTGCACGACGAGGTCTTGCGCATTGATGTCCTGTAGCTCGCCGGTATCCACGTGGTAGAAGTGGTGGTGGGCGTGGGTGCTGGAATCATAAAACACCTTGCTGGAATCGACGATGAGTTCACGAATCAGACCTTTGCGAGCAAACAACCCCAGGGTGTTGTACACGGTCGCTTTGGAGGCGATGTTGCCTTCCGAGTTGACGCGCTCCAGCACTTGATCCGCAGACAAATGCTGTGGCCGCGCGAACAGAATTTGAGCAATTTTGTTCCGCTGCTGGGTGTGCGCAATGCCATGCTGGGCAAGCATGTCGGTGATGTCGCTCACGGACGGGGGCCGGTGGGAATGTTGAGTATTTTCCGCCATAAGGCTGAGTATATCGTTGGGCTGTGCGCGGCTGCAACGCGACCCGGCCAAAAGGGGTTCAGGCCGCGTCGGAGCGGCCGAGCAACGCGTAGGGGCTTTCGTCTACCTGAGCGGGTCGCTCTAGCATAATGTCCACCAGCAATTGTGCGGAGGCCGGGGCCATCACCACCCCATTACGGAAATGCCCGGCGTTGATGAACAGACCTTCCAGCCCAGGATAGGCGCCAATGAAAGGGACTCCGGTGGGTGAGCCGGGGCGAAGCCCCGCCCAGTGGCGCTCCACAGGCACATCTGCCAGAAATGGCACCAACTCCACGGCGGCATCTACCAGTGCCTTGCGTGCATCATCGGTGATGGTTTTATCGAAGCCCACTTCTTCCATGGTGCTGCCCACCAGCACCCGGCCGTCGCGGCGAGGAATGGCGTAGTGCCCACGACTCAGTACGATACGTTGTAATTGGTCCGGCTGGCCGCGAAACAGCACCATTTGCCCACGCACCGGCGTTACCGGCAGCTGATGGCCCAAATCCTTGAGCAGGGTCGCGCTCCAGGCCCCGCTGGCTATCACCACGCGCTGCGCGTTGATTTCGCTGTACTCGGTGCGCACGCCCTGGATGCGGCCTTTGCGTGTGAGCAGATGGGTGACTTCAGTGTCTTCGGCGATGCGCACCCCTCGGGCTAGCAGATCCTGGTGCAGGGCCTGCATTAGCCGAGGGTTGCGTATTTGTGCGACGTCGGGCATCCACAGTCCGCTATGACGGCCTGCACCCAGGGCGGGTTCGATGTCGTGCAACGAGTGTTCATCAAGGGACAGCAGGTTGGAGGAAAACTGCTTGGTCCACGCGTTGGCGGCGGCGTGTTGGTCTTCGTCCAAAATCACCAGCCCGCTCTGGACCCATTCAACGTCAATGCCGGTATCTCGCTCCAGTTCTTCCGCCAGCTGTTGGTGCCGCGGCTGGCTCCAGCTGGCTAGGGCGTTGACAGGGTCGGGGTATTTCCAGGGGTACAGGGGCGAGAGGATGCCGCCGCCAGCCCAGGAGGATTCCCGGCCCAGCTTGCCTCGCTCCACGACAGTGACCTGCGCCCCCTCGTGGTTTAGGCAGCGGGCGGTCAGCAGGCCAATAAGGCCGCCGCCAACGATGAGATAGTCTGTCATGTAAGCTCCCTCAAAATAGTCGGCTGTTACCGAAGTGGCTGTAAGTAGCTATAAGTAGCTTGAATCCCGCCCAAACCATGGCGAGTACATTTTTCTGTGGCCAGGGTACAGGCCTTGTCCAGTGCCGCACTCAGTGACAGCCCCCGCAGTCGGGCGTCGATGATACCGGCATTAAAGGTGTCGCCAGCCCCGAGAGTGTCGGCCACATCTGGCAGATGCCGTGCCGCGCTGAAGACTGCGGTGTCAGCATCCCTGGCCAGGGCATAGGCGCCAGTTTCTCCCCAGCTGACGACGTGATCGGCCTGTGGTGCCTGTCGGCGCATGTGGTGGAGAAATGCGGCTGGGCCCCTATGATCGTCAATTCCATCAAACCCTTGCTCGCGGGCGTAGCAGCGGGAGTATAGCAACAGGTCCGCCAGGCCACACAGCGACTCAATGGCCGGCCTTGGTTTTTCGATTTCCAGCGATACGGGTAACTGCGGCGCAACCTTGCGCAGATGTTCCAGCATGCGCCGGGTAGCCGCCACGTTGCGGCCCTCGAAATGTACCCAGTGAAAGTGTTCGACATTGATGCGCCGGAAATCGGCGAAGGCGTATTCGGCCAAATCGCGGTGGTGGACGATGGTCCGCGAGCCGTTGCGTTGATTCAGGATGATGTACGAGGTCGGCGTTCGCCCGCCGGACAATGTGTTCACCGCGTCGAGGTTTACATCAAAACCTGCCAAATCCGCACGAATATGCTCGCTGCTGCTGTCGTCTGCCAACGTACCGGCCCAGCTACATTGATGCCCCAGCTGGCTGAGCACCACCAAGGTGTTGGTGACGTTACCGCCACGTCGTTGCGACTGGGCCAGTGCGCGCAGCTCCGCATCTTCTGCGGGAAAGCCGTCTACAACATTAACAATGTCGAGGGTGGCAATGCCGACCCCAAGCACGCTGGTCATAGGAAGTAAGGGTGGGTATCGGTGAAAAGGATGGCTGACAGCCGTCAGCTATTTGGGTTGTGGTTTATCGCGTAGCGGCGAAAGCGGAACGTAAATGGTGAAATAATCGAGGATCAGCCAACCCACCACCATCACCAGTAGGAACCAAAGTGAATCGAGGTATGCCAGATAACCAAACAGCATAACGTCCCACACATACAAAAAATATATCGCGGCCAACACAACCGGCTGCGCGCAGGAACGCCTTTTACAGCCATCGCAGGTGAGTAGGAACCACTTGCTGGCACGGTATTTATCCCACCAGGAGAACGTATTTTGCTTACAGTGGGGGCAAGAGATGGCAGCCATAAACGGAACCTGAGAATTACAGACGATGAGCAAGGTTAAGCATCTTAACTGAGCTGCCCGGTGCTGCCTATGCCGATGGGGGTTGAATTGTTACACTTTCCGTTTTATCCGCATCAGGGCTTCAACCTTGCTTGCCCCCCAGGCGCGCCAAAACAGGAACCAATCACCACATGATTAACGTATTATTTCGTCACGTGTTTTCCCACCGCACGCCAGGATTTTTTGTCGGCCTGGCCTTACTGGGCCTGCTGAGCGCCTGCGACGGTAACACTGAGATGATGAAGCTGGCTTTATCCGATGATCCGGCTGAACTGCGCCAGTCCCTGGAAAACGGCGCATCGGTGGACGAGCGTAATAATTATGGCTGGACCGCTTTGATGCTGGCCGCGCGCCAAAATAAAACCGCCAGTATCACGGCGCTGCTGGATGCCGGGGCCAACATTGAATCCCTCGATGAAAAAGGCTGGACTGCCCTGATGCGGGCCGCCAGCAAAAACCAGCTGGAAGCCACACAGTTACTGCTATCACGCGGTGCTAACGTCAACGCTGCCAGCAAAGATGGGTGGACTGCGTTGTTATGGGCGGTCAATCGCGGGCATGTGGGCATGGTAAAAACATTGCTCGCAAGCGGCGCGGACGTTAACGTCAAGGCCAAAGACGGCAGAACCGCCGCCCGCATGGCTAAAAATGAAGGCGACAATGAAATATTGGAGCTGCTGAAAAAGTCCGGCGCAGAATTATAACCACCCCGGTGCAACGAACCGGGACACACCACAATCTGGGAGATTTTCATGCTGCGCGGATTAGCCATGGCACTGCTCATTTCGCTGGGAGCGCCGATGTTTCTTGCCGCTTGCTCGCCTAGCACAGCAACCCACGTCGCTCCCTATGTGGTGGAGGGGGGCGTGGCCGAAGGCAGGCGCTGGCGAGACAATCGCGAATTCGCCACCGAAGTCAAAACCGAAGAGCTGTCCACCGACGGCATCCACGATCCCGACAATGACGCCATCAGCACCCTACAGGAACCCGCCGAGGCCCTCAGCGCCTTCCCGCTCGACCGTCGGGGCGGCGTTGACTGGGTGAAAGCCCTGGCGCTGGGCATTATTGAGCCTCGGGCTAACCTGCTGGGTGACGCCAAAATGCAAGTGCTGAATCTGGATATTCTGTTCAAGGACACGGGGCAGATGCCGTGGGTTAAATTCCCCCATCAGGCCCATACCCAATGGCTGGCCTGTTCCAACTGTCACCCCAACATTTTCATCATGAAAAAAGGGGCCAACCAGCCCTCCATGGATGGCATCCTCGCTGGTGAGCACTGTGGGCGTTGTCACGACAAAGTCGCCTTCGCGCTCTGGACCTGCGAACGCTGCCACAACGTACCCCACGCGGGCACCCCGGAAAACTGGAAAAAATTCATGGGCGTGCGCCCCAAGGGCTGATGTGCGGGACGATGAGCCGGACAAGACGAAAAACGCTCAACCACGTCGGCATCACCATCGCCATCGCCCTTGGGGGTATATTGCTCGCGTCCTGCATCGCCCCGCGTCCGCCGGAGCCGGGTACGCCTGCAACCCTCCCCACGCAAAAAACCGCCAGCCAGCCAGCTGCTAACGCCGACACTCCAGAGATTACCCCGTTTGTGGCCGCCGCCATCGCCAGCCTGGATACACCCCGGCAGTCGGCGGTGAACAGCCTTGAAACCGCCGCCTCGGCGGGCCAAATAAGGCTCACCACCAACAAGTTACTCAGTGTGGTGAAGCCTGGAGCCAGCGAATCGCCACGCGATGACGGCATCCACGATCTCGACAATGACGCCTTGACCGTATTGCAGGATCCCAATGTCGCCATGAAGGATTTCCCCCGCGATCGTCGCCAGCAAGTCGATTGGGTGAAAGCGTTGGACCAGGGCCACATCGCCCCCCGCGCGGATCTGTTGGGTAACAGTGAGATGACCCTGCTGGATTTGGATATCATGATGAAAAACACCCAGTTCATGCCGTGGGTTAAATTCCCTCATCTGCGGCATACTCGGTGGCTGGCCTGCTCCAATTGTCACCCGGCCATTTTTGAAGCGAAAGAAAACGCCAACCCTATTACTATGAACAAGGTGTTACGCGGCGAATACTGCGGTGTCTGCCATGACAAGGTGGCTTTTGCGCTGTTCACTTGTGAACGCTGCCATAGCGTGCCGCACGAGGGCTCCGGGCCAAAATGGTGGTGAACGTCGAACCAGTGACGGGAAAATCGTGGAACTAAGAGAAATTATGGCGCTGACGGCACGTTGCGCAGCAGGATAACGATGTCATCACTGCCACGGTCGGTGGCCACGTCCAACGCGGTGCTTCCGTCGACGTTGCGTAATGCCGGGTCTGCGCCCAACTGTAACAACGCTCGTACAATATCAGGTTTATCAAAATAGGCGGCAGCCATCATCGCCGTGCGCTGTTTCAGTCCTCGCCCGTTGGCGTCCACACCGAATTCCACCAGCGCCTGCACTATTTTGCTGTGACCAAGGCCTGCGGCCAGCAACAGCAGTTCTTCCCCTTCCTGTTTCTCCAGCGCACGGGCCTGGCGGGAAGAGTCATCCAGCAGGGCTTTGACCGCCTCGACATGGCCAAAATAAATGGCGTTCACCAAAGGTGCGCCACCACTTTCGTCGCGAACGTCTGTCTTGGCGTTGCTTTCCAGCAGGGCGACGACATCCTTGTCATGCCCGGCGGTGGCGGCCACGATCAGCGCGCTGGTGCCGTATTCGTCCGCCATATTGACGTCCGCGCCCTGTTCGATCAGAAAGCGCGTTACGTCCGTGTGGCCCTCGGACACGGAAAACATCAGTGCTGTTTTGCCTTTGTTGCTCGGCTGGTTGATGTTCGCCCCGCGATTCAATATTGATTTCACCGCGTCCAAATCGCCATTTTTGGATGCATCCATCAGCTCGGTATTGCGCTCGCGCGAACACGCGCCCAGAAGCAGGACGGCAACAAGCACCGCCACAGTCACCAGTAGTCGTTGATTCATTGATTCAAACC
The DNA here is from genome assembly GCA_013151575.1 of Gammaproteobacteria bacterium. Classification (GTDB taxonomy): domain Bacteria; phylum Pseudomonadota; class Gammaproteobacteria; order SZUA-152; family SZUA-152; genus SZUA-152. Next base: position 28,304 of record JAADHZ010000044.1, on the reverse strand, counting down.
TATGGTTCTAACAGAAAGGAGCGCCCATGCCAGCGTGGCTATGCGCACATTCGTGGAGGTAGGTCCGCACGCTCCGGTTATCGCCTCATCGAGGCGTAAAATTCGTCGTTGGTTTTGGTGTCCTTGAGGCGGTCCAGCAGAAACTCAATGGCCGCTAGCTCGTCCATGGGGTGTAGCAACTTGCGCAGGATCCAGATTTTTTTCAGCTCATCCTTATCGGTCAGGCGCTCTTCGCGGCGGGTGCCGGAACGGTTAATGTCGATCGCGGGGTAAATACGTTTTTCCGCGATGCGGCGATCCAGATGCACTTCCATATTGCCGGTGCCCTTGAATTCCTCGTAAATCACGTCATCCATGCGCGAGCCGGTGTCCACCAGGGCGGTGGCCAGAATGGTTAAGCTGCCGCCTTCCTCGATGTTGCGCGCTGCGCCAAAGAAACGTTTGGGTCGGTGCAGGGCATTGGCGTCCACGCCACCGGTGAGCACCTTGCCCGAAGACGGGATCACCGTATTGTAGGCACGCGCCAAGCGGGTAATGGAGTCCAGCAGGATCACCACATCCTTCTTGTGCTCCACCAGACGTTTGGCCTTTTCAATCACCATCTCGGCCACCTGCACATGGCGACTGGCCGGTTCGTCAAAGGTGCTGGACACCACTTCAGCACGCACCGAGCGTTGCATTTCGGTCACTTCTTCCGGGCGCTCGTCGATCAGCAACACGATGAGGTACACCTCGGGATGATTCGCCGCAATGCTCTGGGCGATGTACTGCATCATCATGGTTTTGCCGGATTTAGGTGGCGACACGATTAACCCGCGCTGTCCCTTACCTACTGGGGCGGCCATGTCGATCACGCGAGCCGTGAGATCCTCGGTGCTGCCATTGCCCATTTCCAACTGTAAGCGGCTGTTGGCAAACAGTGGTGTTAGGTTTTCAAACGGCACTTTGTTTTTGGTGTTCTCCGGCCGGTCAAAGTTAATTTCGGACACCTTGAGTAACGCGAAATAGCGTTCGCCGTCCTTCGGTGGCCGAATCTTGCCCGATACGGTGTCACCCGTGCGCAGGCTGAAACGGCGAATCTGGCTGGGCGATACGTAAATATCATCCGGTCCGGCCAGGTAAGAGCTGTCTGCCGAACGCAAAAAGCCGAAACCGTCTTGAAGAATTTCAAGCACCCCATCGCCGTAAATATCCTCGCCATTTTTGGCGTGAGCCTTGAGCAGGGCAAAAATAATGTCCTGCTTGCGTGCTCGTGACATGCCTTCCACGCCGCTCTCGCGGGCAAGTTCAATAAGATCGGAGGCGGTTTTTTGTTTGAGTTCAGTGAGGTTCATAGTTCTCGTTCGATTGGGTTATGGCGTTGACAGGAATTTAATGTGGATGGACCAAACGGCTGTGTTTGGCGATGCGACAATGCGCAGGCTGGTTTTACCGGAAACTGGTTTTTATGGTTGTTGGTAGTCTTGGTAGTAGCTGTCGGTAGTCACTGGCCATAACGAATGTGGCTGTATTGGATACGGTTGGTAATGGCTATATTTTATTGGTGCTGTTATTTGGCCATCGGTAAAGCCTATCGGCACCCATTGACTGATCTGAATTCCACCTTGGACAAACTTGAATGTTGCAAGATTAAAAAAACCGAGCTTATCGAAATCTGGAGAAAGGAGAACGACATAGGAAATCGGCCAAGAGCCGCGATCAACTCAGGCAAAGCTAGCATGTAAAATGGACGCCGTCCAGCCTAACGGAGGTTGGATGTTGCCGATGCACCACCCCGTTATCGACAGCATTGGGGCGGGCACGGCTTTTCCACGCTATTCAGGTGTTGCTGTCGAGAAAGGCGGTCAGCTGGGATTTTGACACCGCACCCACCTTGGTGGCCTCCACATTGCCGCCTTTGAATAACATCAGGGTGGGAATGCCGCGAATCCCGTATTTGGGCGGGGTGGCGGGGTTCTCATCAATGTTGAGTTTGGCCACTTTGACCTTGCCTTTGTATTCTTCGGCAATCTCATCAAGGATGGGGGCAATCATTTTGCAGGGACCGCACCAGTCCGCCCAGTAGTCCACAAGCACGGGGCCTTCGGCCTTTACCACTTCGTCTTCAAAAGAATCGTCAGTGAGGTAGACAATGTTTCCACTCACGCGGGAACCTCCATTTGGGAATTTAGGTTGTCTGTATCGTTATCTGTGTTGCTGCGTTCTGCGTTGTTACACAGATTTGTCATGCAGCAAAAACCGCAGCGGGATCACTTAACAGGGCTTAGTCAACATTTCAGCTTAATCGTCGATTGATTTCAACCCCAAACATGCTGCTATTTGGTATTCTTTACACACTATGTCAGAAACTACACCAGATACCCACCTCACAAACACCCGTTTTTGCGATCTCAAGCTTTCGCCCGAACTCATACGGGGCACGGACATCGCAGGTTTTACTCACTGCACACCCATCCAGGCGGACACCTTGCCGCTGGCTTTGGGTGGGCAGGATGTGCTGGGCCAGGCGCAAACCGGCACCGGCAAGACGGCCGCTTTTTTGCTCGCCACCCTGCACAGGCTGCTTACGTTGGCCCCGGCCGAGGGGCGACGACCTAACCAGCCCCGGGCCTTGATCATCGCACCCACCCGCGAGCTGGCCGTGCAGATACACAAGGATGCGCTTCCGCTGGCCCGGGAATGCGACATGCAGATTCGGGTCGTGTACGGGGGGACCGGTTATGAACAGCAGCGTAACGATATCCAGGAAGGCGTGGACGTTCTCATCGGCACACCGGGGCGGCTGATCGATTACTTTAAGCAGCATGTCTACGATCTCAAGGCCATCGACGCCATGGTGTTGGATGAGGCGGACCGTATGTTCGACCTCGGTTTCATCAAGGATATCCGTTATTTGCTGCGGCGCATGCCTCACCCCACTGAACGACTCAACATGCTGTTTTCCGCTACCTTGCCGCTGAAGGTCACCGAGCTAGCCTATGAACACATGAACAACGCCGTGACGGTGAGTGTGGAATCCGACAAAATCACCGCCGACAAGGTCGAGGAAGTGGTGTACGCCCCCGCCAATGACGAAAAAATACCGCTGCTGCTGGGCCTGCTGAAGCACATAGGCGCTACCCGCACCATCGTGTTTGTGAACACCAAACGTGCGGCGGAAACCGTGTGGGGTTACCTGGAGGGCAACGGATTCAAGGCCGCATTGCTCTCCGGCGATGTGCCGCAAAAGAAACGGCTGAGCCTGCTCACTGCCTTTCAGCAAGGGGAGCTGTCCATCATGGTGGCCACCGACGTGGCGGCGCGCGGTTTGCACATCTCCGACGTTAGCCACGTCATCAACTACGACCTGCCGCAGGATGCCGAAGATTACGTGCACCGTATCGGTCGTACCGCTCGTGCCGGTGCTAGTGGTGACGCCATCAGTTTTGCCTGTGAGGATTACGCCTTTTCTCTGGCGGAAATTCAGGATTTCATCGGTTACGAGATACCGCGCGGCAAAATGTCCGCCGAGCTAATCGTCGATCCCAAGCCCCCAGTGCACGTCCCGCGCAAACCCCGAAAGCCGGGCGGCAAACCTCAGGGCAATGGTAGAAGCGACAATCGGCGGGGCCGCCCAGGGGCAGGTCGGAGTCGGTAATCGCCACGCGGGTGGGTTCAGCAAGCAGAACGCGCCCACAGACAAGGGCGTCGCCCTTTTTTGGGCTACGGCCTTCGTCTTTACGCCACCAGCTGGCGGGCCATGGTGTCGAGGTCGTCGTGGTTTTCAATGGTTTTATCCAGCGCCTCGGCCACCGCTTCTTCGCTGAGGCCTAGTGTTACCAATAAGTTGGGAGGAATCTCCTCGCTGACGGCATCCCCCAGCTCATGCCCCTTCAGCAGCGTGTCTACCAGAGTGATCAGATGCACGTAGTTGGCGTGTGGTCCTGCGTATTCCGGGTTGTGATGCTCTTGCTGTACCACCACGATTTCCTGCGGCATATTCCAGGCCTCCATCAGCCAGGCGCCGATTTCCATGTGGGTTACACCCAGCAGCTGTTGTTCCAGCGTCACCACCGATGCTTCGGGCTGGCGGCGTACCGCATCGTGTAATATGCCAAATTCCTTGGGGAACAAATGCCCCAGCAATAAAAATCCGAAATTGTGCAACAAGCCAGAGAGGTACACCGTGCCCGGACGGGGGCGCAGATCACGGGGCACCTGTTTGCACAGGGCCTGTGCCAGCGCCGCACTGTACGTGGCGTGACGCCAGAAAGCATTCAGTCCCAAAGGCCCTTCGGTCGGCCCCTTGAAGGGGCGCGCTGCCGCCACGCCCAGGGCAATATTCATCACCATGTCATATCCCAGCACCCGGGAAATGGCTTGCCGCACGGAGGCAACCTTGCCCTGATACCCATAAAAAGAAGATTGGGAATACCGCACGATTTGCGCACTGAGGCTGGGGTCTTTCTCCACCAGCTTGGCGAGGTCCTCGGCATGGGCATAGGGGTTGGCGTTGAGCTGAATAATTTTTTGCGCCAACGATGGCAGAGTCGGCAGTTCTGTGACGCGTTCAATGCGTTGCTTGAGCTGTGCAGCAGAAGGCACGCGTGCCGCTTTGTTTACGACGGGAGGCGATACATCCGCCCCTGGCCTGCGTTCCGATATCTGTGAAAAGGTATTGCCGTACCACGCATTGCTGTGCAGCAACTGAAAGTCTTCGCCCGTCATGCGGATCAATTCGCCTTCGTTGCCCGACGCCACGAACACGAAATCCTGATCCAAAAGTGCATCGTCGATCACCGTCTCAAAACCGTAGGCTTCACCCAGCGCGGGCAGGATGCCTTGGGCACAATCGGCAAATACCCCCCGGTAATCCTGTTCTTCCGCTAGCGTGAGACGGCGGTGCAGCTGGCGGTTGAGCGCGTCAATGCGCAGGCGGTGGGTAATAGGCAACACCGCCATGACCAGGCCGCTCACATCTTTGAGGATTTTTGCGCAGGCCACGGACACCGGGGCAATGTCCCCGATTTTGCCTTGCCAGCGCCCCTCAGCATCCACAGGACTTTGCATAATGGAATAACGTACATCCTGAGTATCGAGATAGCGGCGAACGGTGATCGAAGTCGACATTATTTTAGTCCGTCAAATTCTGCATGTTGGCCGCAGCCCGTATCGGCCAGAAAATTCTAAATTGCCAAGCAAAAGGGCATCCGATGCGCGGCAAATTTGCCGAGGATGCCCTCGTTAGCGGCACACAGCGGCGGAAGTAAAGGTAAAGCCCCACGATGGCCATGGCGATTTGTCACCCAGCGCATCAGGCTTCCCTAACAGGTTTGAATAAAAAGACGATTAGACGGTAAAAGGTAGCTCATCACACCGCCCGCTCAAGGGGAGTAGGAGAGATTTGTGAGGCAGTTGGCACTTTTGAATGCTGGGTTTAGGGTTCCGGCGGTGGTTTTAGCGGTGTTTTCAACAAGCGACGGAAGGCCGCCAGCCCGAAACGACGCTGGTTGGGTGCCTGGAATTGCACGGACAAAGCCCAGGGCTGGATCCAGCGTTGTCCGCCGGGCGCGGTAAATTGCAGATGGTAGTCGCCGCGGGGCAGGCCCTTCGGCAGAACCATCGCGAAAGCACCGCTGGTAGTGGGGGTAATCGACACCGGCGGCAGTAACGACACTGAGGCCATTGACACACCTCCGCTGAAAAACGCCGCGTCGTTTGCCAACACCATTCCGGTCGCCACGCCAGTGGCGGGATAGTGGGTATTGGGCCGCAGTCTGTCGGCATTGTCCCGTTCCAGCACGGTCAGGCCGCTGCGGGTCAGCACGTATAGGCTGTTACCCGCGAGTTGCAGATCCACGACGGGTTCGTGCATCGGGTAACGAGCCAGCGGCTGAATGCCGTCGGCGCCCACCCGCCATAATTCCACCAGCCCGCCAGCGCGGGCCGTAGCCAGTTGCTGTTCCTGCGCGCGAACCAGGGTCACGTCGGGCACAGTCCGACTCTGCGCTTGCCCCAAACGGCCGTTATTGCCGAGTGTCCAGCGCGTGATGCCGGTGGCGGTGGCCACCCACAGGCCCTGCTCGTCGATCCACAGGTCCTTCGGCCACAAGTCGTATTGCGCCACTTGCCGGGGTCGCCGGGGGTCACGCACGTCCAATACCAGCAGCCCAGCCTGGCGGTCGGCCACGTACAGATATTCGTTGTATGCACACACACGATAGGCCTCGCCTGGGGTGTCAATTGCACCAATCTGCTGGGCGTAAAACGGGTCCAACGTGTCCAGTATCGCCACCCCGCCGCCACCGCTGGCTACGTAGGCGCGGTCGTCTTCCAGCCACAGATCCTGGCTGTCGCCTGCCAGATTCAGCCCTCGTACCCAGATAGGATTCAGCGGGTTGCGAATATCGAACACCTGTACACCGCCCGCGCCGCTGGCGGCGTACAGATAGTTGCCCTTAGTGCTCATTTTCCGCAGCGTGCCTCGGGCATGGTAGCGGGCGAGCAGGGAGGGTTGTGCTGGCTGGCTGATATCGAGCACCTTGATGCCTCCCCACCAGTCCAGAACATAGGCGGTGTCACCGTCGATGGTGACGCCCCAGGCAGCGCCGTCGGTGTCGAACGCGCCGATGATGTGCGGGGTCGAGGGGTCGCTGATATCCAGCACTTGCAGGCCCGATTCCCAACCGGCCATATAGGCGCGGTCACCCGCCAACGCGATGCCTCGAGCATTGCCAGGAATGGCCACATGACCCCGTTGTCGAGGGTGGGTGGGGTCACTCACGTCCAGCACGTAAAAACCTTTGTCGAAGAAGGCCACGTAGGCGAGGTCGTCCCGTAACACGATGTCCTCCGCTTGGCCGCCGGGGTCGAAGCGGCCGATTTGCCGAATGTGCTCGGGCTTGGTGACGTCGAAGACCAGCAGGCCACTGCTGTCATCGGCCACGAAAGCGACGCGCCGGTCACCGTCCTCCCTCACGTCGATGGCCCAGGATTTACCGGGGGTGTCCACACCGCCGAGGCGCCGGGGATGACGAATATCGCTCAGGTCGATGATGTGAAAACCGCCGCGATGGTCGGCCAGGTACAAACGTGTACCCACGAGTTTCATCGTGTAAGCCAACCCCATTCGGGCCATTGCCTGTGGGGGCAGTTCCGACACCCAGCTGGGGTGACGGGGGTCGGCGATGTCGATGATTTGCAGGCCCTGATCGTCGTCACCCACCAACACGAAGTGGTCCAGTAACGTCACGCCTTTGCTGGAGCCGGGGGTATGGTAATTACCCAGGTGGCGCGGTTGCCTCGGGATACTGATGTCGTAGAGATGCAGACCGGAAAACCAGTCCGCCACGTAGAGGATGCCATCACGAATCACGCCCCGGCGACTGCCCCCCTGATTCACTCCCTCGGGCGATATGGCCGCCTCGTGTTCTTCACCCATGATCACCCGCTGCACACGTTGCGCAGTGGCCACCAGCAGCGCCGGGCCCGCCGCTGCCATGGCTCGCACTGGGCCGGGCGCGAGAAAGGCCGCCCCGCTGTTGGGAAGTTCAGGATTGCCCAAACCCAGTGACAACACGACCCCGCCGTCCAGGCTCACCCATGCGGCATCGGTTTCGGGGTGCTGGCTCAGGCCGTGGATGGGACCGCGCTTGCTGAAGCTGCCCGTCCAGCGCAGCCGGTCCGGGTCGCTGATGTCGAACACCACCAGGCCGCCCCGGCCGGCATCCACCAACGCCAGATTTTCGTGCAACTGAATGTCCCATGCCTCTCCGTTGGACGCGCCGAGTTGGGTAAAACGATCCAGCACGCGAGGTTGCTCCGGGCCCAGCGCCAGCACACTCACGCCCTGTGGCCCGGCCAGCCAAATGTGATTGCCACGCACTGCCAGCGCTGAGGCTTGCACTGGTAATTGCCAACGACCCGCGGGCTGGACGGATGAGCTGCCAGTATCCGCCTTCATGGCCAGCAGGGCGTTGTTGTTCAACAGCAGGTAAAACAGACCATCGTTGAATTGCACATCCATCACCGGGGCCTCTGTCCGGTAGCGCGCGCGGATCACCGGGTTCGTCGGCTGCGTGACATCCACTAACAACAGCTGCCCATCGTCCAGCGCCATGAGCAGTCGCTGCGAACCCACGGCTAACTGCGTTACCGGCGCAGCGAGCCCGGACAATTTTCCCAGCACCCGGGCAGGTTGTGACTCGGGGAAACCCACCACCAGCAAGCCCTCGTCGCTAACGATAAAGGCCCGTAACCCATCGCTGACCATGCCTTGCGGCGGCCGTGAAAGCGACAATTGGTGGGAGACGTAGGGACCGGCAGGCACCAAGGTCATTTCGGTCCCGGCGGGGCTGGAGGCCAGTCGCACCCTCACCATGGCGGGTTGGTTTTGCTGTAAAACGGAGGGGCTGACATCGGCAGGCGCCGGGGGAGGAAGCGTTTGGCGGCCACTGGCGCACGCGCTCAGCAGGGTAGCGAACACTAACCCCATCAACGAGGTGAAAAATATCGGTACAGGCATCACTCGTTATCGCGCGGCTATTTAACCTGCCGGTAAACGTCTTCCGGCAGGACGGGGCGAATGCCCTGAGTCGCGCTGGCTGGCGGCACGGACACCTTGGTGAGCTTGTCGATACGCGCACGGCGCGCAGCACTGCCTGAAGGACCGGCGTCCTCAATAAGCTGCTGGGCGCGTTTCAGCTTTACCGGCTCGGGTTCGTAAAATACCCCCCGAAATTCCTCATTCAGCTGCCGCACGTAGATGAAATAGGTCTTGCCGACAATGAACTTATATTTGCGGGCGCGCCATACCTCAATTACCCCAGGCTCATTGGCGAACTTGGTTTTGTTGAACAGCTTCACCAATCCTTTGCTGGGCTTGATGTGCAAAAGGGCATAGCTGCCCTCACTCATTTCCAGCAACAGTTTGCCCTTGAACGTAATTCGCACTGCCCCGTCCGCCACCCCTTTGGACTGGAGCAGGCGTGGACGAATAAAGTACACCTGCGCGGTCTGAGCCAATTGCTCGGCGCTGGCCCCGTCACCGAGTACCTGGGGATGATTAAAATTAACGCTGGCACAGCCGGAGGCTATCAAAACACCGATTACCATCACAAGCCCCAGCATGGTATTGACGCAACGCCTTCCCGCCCTTGCGCCATTGGCTGGCCCGCGATTCAAGCGGTTATCTGTTGCGTCGCTCATTCACTTCCCCTAAACAACTGTCGGTACCGGCATATTCTCACCCTGAACGCGTTTACTGTTTTTACACTATAGGCACATCGGTATGATTTGTACCATTCTGCCTATGGTGCTGGGTTCGGTTGCTGCACATGGATAGTCTCAATGCCCGCCAGCACCTCATTGCTCAACTCAAGGTTGGCGCTATCGAGATTGTTTTGCAACTGTTGCTGAGTCGTCGCACCGATAATATTGCTGGTCAAAAAGGGGCGGCTGGTAACGAAAGCCAGGGCCATTTGCGCCGGATCCAGACCATGCTCACGGGCCAGTGCAACGTAGGCCTCGGTGGCCGTGTCGGCCTGCGGATTGGAATAACGCGAGAAACGTTCGAACAGGGTGATCCGCGCACCCGCCGGCTGGGCACCGTGCAGATATTTTCCGCTGAGGACACCACAACCCAGTGGTGAGTAGGCCAACAGACCGCAATCCTCCTGGTGAGCCACCTCCGCCAGACCGATTTCAAAACTGCGATTGAGCAGGCTGTAGGGGTTTTGCACGCTCACCATCCGAGGTAAGTCGCAAAGACGGGCCAGGCGCAAAAACTCCATGACGCCCCAGGGGGTTTCATTGGACAGGCCCACGTGACGAATTTTTCCTGCGGCCACTAAATCGGCTAGCACCCGCAGGGTGTCCTCAATGGGCACGGTAGCCGTTTCTTCCGCAGCCTCGAAACCCAGCGCGCCAAAATAGTTAGTGGCCCGATCCGGCCAATGTAACTGGTACAAATCCAGATAGTCAGTGCGCAGCCGTTTCAGGCTTCCGTGCAGGGCTTGCTCGATATTGGCCCGGTCCAGGCAGGCGTGGCCATCTCGAATATGGGGCAGCCAGTCGGCGCGACTGGCAACCTTGCTGGCGAGTACGATGTCGTCACGCCGACCACGTTTATGCAGCCAGTTGCCGATGTATTGTTCAGTGAGGGTGCAGGTTTCAGCCACGGGCGGCACCGGGTACATCTCGGCGGTGTCGATGAAATTCACCCCGGCGGCCAGCGCCATGTCCAGTTGCGCGTGGGCCTCGGCTTCGGTGTTTTGTTGACCCCAGGTCATGGTGCCCAGGCAGATGGCGCTGACCTCAAGATCGGTCCGGCCCAGTGTTCGTTTTTTCATGGCTTCAAATGTCCGTTCGAGGCTTGCCGCAATTCGATGCAGAGCGGATCATACGACGAATTTCCAGCCCTTGTCCGCTGGTTGCGCCGCTGTGGTGCGGGGATGGTTTCAATCCGCTTGTTTCGGAATGGGTTGCGGCTTGCCTTCGTCATCCACCGCTACAAACGTGAGGGTGGCTTCGGTGACTTTCACCGCCTGCGTCTCGCTACGGTTGCGCTCTGCAAAAACCTCCACCGCCACCGTCAATGACGTAGTGCCAACTTTTTCCACATGGGCGTAACAGCTGATGAGGTCGCCGACAAATACCGGCTTTTTGAACAGAAAGGAATTGACCGCCACCGTCACCACCCGCACTCCCGCGTGCCGTACTGCGGCAATGGAACCTGCAATATCCACCTGGGACATGATCCAGCCTCCGAAAATATCACCGGCGACGTTGGTGTCCATGGGCCGGGCCAATACACGGGTGGTGGGCTGGCGAGTGGGTAACTGATCAAGTTGGGAGTTAGTGTCCGTCATACATTTGGGCAATGCGTTCCTCGTTGTTTTTGATAATGACGGAACGGCGTAATTTCATGGTCGGCGTCAGGGTCGCGTTTTTGATGGCCCAAGGCTCCAGCTGCAAATCCACGGCGCGCACCTTGGCGTAACCCGGAAAGTCCTTGATTTGTCCGGCAACATTCGACAGCAGCCATTTTTTTGCCTCCGGGTCGCGCAGGCTTTCCGGAGAGGAGATATCCAGCCCCAGCTGCTCGGCTTTCCGTGCCCAGGCTTGTTTATCCAGTACCAGCAATGCCACCAAAAAAGGGCGGCCTTCTCCGACCACCAGAGCCTGCTCAATCATGGGATTCAGGGTGATGGCACCTTCCATGTCCGCGGGTGGCACCTTTTCCCCGTTGGATAACACGATGATTTCTTTCAGGCGACCGGTGATGCGGATGTGCTTGCCATCGAAGCGGACTTTATCGCCGGTGTGCAGCCAGCCGTCGTCATCAATTATTTCCTTTGTCGCATCGGGATTATTCCAGTACCCCATCATCACCGACGGGCTACGGGTCAGCAATTCGTCATCGGCGCCCAGTTTCGCCTCGACACCTGGCAGAGCCTCGCCCACTGTTTCCGGTTTGTTATTGTCCATACGATTGCCGCTGATGATGGGGCTGGTTTCAGTCAGCCCATAACCCTGCAATAAATTCAGGCCCAGGCCAATAAAGGTTTTCGCCACTTCCGGCGACAGCGCCGCTCCACCGCAAATAGCCAGTCGCAGACGCCCGCCCAGTTTGTCCATGATTTTGCTGGCCACCAGTTTTTTCAACACTGGCCAAGCAAGCCCACCACCGCCTCCGTTTTCGAAACGCCGCCAACCGGTTTCCACGGCAGCATGAAACAGACGCTGCGCCAGCGGTGATTTGCTTTCGAGCTGGCTGTGAATTTTGTTGTACACCCGTTCGTAAATGCGCGGCACGGACACCAGCACAGTGGGATGCTGACTTAACAAATCCTCCGCCAGATCCTGCACCGAACGTGCAAAAGCCACCGTGCTGCCCGCCATAATGGGAATGTATTCCCCCAGGGAGCGTTCCAGCATGTGCGACAGAGGTAAAAAGGAAAGAAAAACATCATCCGTGTAAATATCAAACGCCTGCAAGGCGGCATCAACATTGAACAGAATATTCCGATGGCTCAGCATCACGCCCTTGGGGCGGCCGGTGGTGCCGGAGGTGTACACTAGCGTCGCCAAATCATCCATATCAAGGCCGACGTTTTGCAGTGCGCCGGTGTTGCCTTCGGTCCATTCGGACAAGGACAATAAGCGGGGGTAAGCTGACTCGCCTTCAATTTTCTGTAACGACACCAGCCGTGTCAGCCCACCGAGCTGGGCGCCGATGGGCACCAGGTCATCCAGGGTGGACTGGCCCTCCAGCATCAATAACTTCACCCCGGCATCCTGTAATACGTAGGCCAAATTTTCCGCGCGATCATTGGTGTACAGCGGCACGACCACCAGCCCCAGCCCCAATGCTGCTTGTTCAAAGAAAACCCATTGCGGACAGTTGCGCAACATCAAACCAACGCGATCCCCCCGCTGTAAACCCTCCTTTGCGAGGGCGGTTTGTATCGCCGCGACCTCAGCGGCCGCTTGGGTCCAGGTGTACTCGCGCCAACGGGAAGTGTGGGCATCGAAGCTCCGGTATGCCGCACTTTCCGGAGTGCGGCGCACACGCTCCTGAAACAGGCCGAAAAGGCTGCCCACCTCGTCCATGGGAATGACATCTAGCGATACGTTATTCATGGTGAGCACCCTTCCGTGAAGCGATTATTGACAGTTTGGCACCAGTCTTTTTGATCGTTGGAAACACTGGGGCTCTATCATGTTGACCAACTGGGATCGGCTTGAAAGCGCTCGCCTTCGCTTTCGCGTAAAGCCTGCATTTTTTCCAGCAAGGCATCGGCGCTGCTCTGTTCGATGTGGTGCATGGGGCCGCCACGAAACGGTGCGAAACCGGTGCCAAAAATCACCCCGGCATCCAGCAGGTCCGCATTTTTAACAACGCCTTCGCGCAGGCAGGCACGGGATTCGTTCAGCATGCGCAGCATCAATCGGTCTTCCAAATTCGGGGGGCGGAAATCCGCCCAGCCTGCTTTGGCCCGCTCTGGTTGGCCATTTTTGTAGCGATAAAACCCCTGCCCGGATTTGCATCCCAGATGCCCAGCCTCCACCAGGCTGCGCAAGCGCGGCGGCACCTCTACGCCGAGTTTCTGCGACAATATTTCTGCCACCGACAAACAAATATCCAGCCCCACCGAGTCAGCTAATGCCATGGGCCCCATGGGCATGCCGAAGTCTCGGGCCGCTTGGTCGATCACCTGTGGGCTGATGCCCTCGGACTCCAGCACCACCGCTTCCAGCAAATAGGGCATCAACACCCGGTTCACCAGAAATCCGGGGCTGGATGTCACGAACAGGGGGAGTCGGTCGATGTGCCGGGTGAATGCGGCAGCCTTAGCGGCAACGGCCGGGTCCGTGTTGGGCGCGGTGACAATTTCCACCAGTTGCATCTTTGCGACCGGATTGAAGAAGTGAATGCCTACCAACCGTTCCGGCCTTTCCAGCCCTTCACTCAGTACCTGCAGTGGGATGCTGGAGGTATTGGTGGCCAACACGGCGTCGGGTTTCATGCGGGGTTCAAGCTCCCGATACAGGGCCTGCTTGGCCTCTGCATTTTCGAAGATGGCTTCGATCACCACATCGGCCTGTGCCACGCCCAAGCCGTCAATATCCGGAGACAATCGGTCCAGTACCTCCTGTACCAGGCGCGGCTGCTTGAGTTTCTTCTTGTACAGTTTGGCGGCACGCTGAAACATCCGTGCCAGGGTTTCCTCGCTACGATCCTGCACGGTGACCTTCATACCGCGTAGGGCACACCAAGCGGCGATATCCCCACCCATGACGCCACCACCAACAATGTGCACGCGTTTGGGGGAAATGAGTTTTTTGTCGCCTTGTGATTTGAGCTGTTCTTGCAGGAAAAATACCCGAATCAAATTTTGCGCGGTATCGCCCAGCACCAGCTGGGCTACCGAGTGCTCCTCACCGCGCAGCATGGCTTGTTTGTCTGCGCCGTGTTTGGACCACAGGTCCAGTAATGCAAAGGGTGCGGGATAGTGCTGAGGCGATGCTTTTGCCGCCAGTTTTTTGCGCATGACGCGTGCCAGCAGCGGCCGCACCAGGGAGTGATTGCTGAGGCCACGCCAGCCAGTAGCGTGGGCCTTTGGGGGGGGCTTCAAAATGACGCTGGTTGCGGCAGCCAGCAGATGCCGGTTGGGCACGGCGTAGTCCACGATGCCCAGTTTTTTTGCTGCTCGGGCGCTCACCGTTCGGCCGGTTAACATCAAGTCCATGGCGGCCGGTGCGCCGATCAGCAGGGGTAAACGTGCCGCGCCGCCAAAACCGGGATGAATGCCTAGCTGAACTTCCGGCAGGCCGAGGCGAGTGGCAGCATCGTCGTCCGCGATGCGGTAGTGGCAACCCAGAGCCAGCTCCAGCCCGCCACCGAGGCAAAAACCGTGAATCAGCGCTACGCTGGGATAATGCGCGTCTTCGATGCGGTTGATGATCCCCTGGACCCGGCGAATTAATTCGCGGGCCTGCTGTTCATTTTCAATGGCGGTGAATTCGGTGATGTCAGCACCGGCGATAAATCCGTTGGGCTTATCCGACAGAATCACCAGCCCCCGAGGTCTATCGGTTTCCAGTTGGTCGAGGATGGTGTCCAGCTCCGTCACGACCTCACGGTTCAGTGTATTCGCTGCTGCGTCGGCACGGTCCAGATGCGCCCAGGCGATGTTCTGTTCGTCGACCACCAGCCGCCAGTGCTGGTAGCTGTTTTCACTCGTGACTTCTTCGGTTGTCTCACTTTCCATTTCTTTTTCCGTCATTTGATCAGTCATCAGTCCCTCTCCACCAACATTGCACCACCCTGGCCACCGCCGATACACAGGCTAGCGACCCCTCGTTTCGCGGCATTGCGCTCCATTACGTGCAGCAAATGCAACACAATGCGCGCACCGCTCGCCCCCACCGGGTGGCCGAGGCTCACGCCGCCGCCGTCCACGTTGAGACGGGATGGGTCCAGCTCGCCCATGGCATCGGGAAGGTGCAATTCATCACGACAGTATTGATTGTCTTTCCAGGCTTCGAGGCAGGCCAGCACCTGGGTGGCGAAGGCTTCGTTGATTTCCCAGTAGTCGATATCTTCCAGCCCAAATTTGTGACGCTGAAGGATGGGGGTCGTGGCATGCACCGGTCCCAGCCCCATTTGCGCGGGCTCCAGCCCTGCCCATTCACTGTCGGCGATACGCCCGAGCACGGGCAGGTCCCATTTTTTCACCGCCGCTTCGGAGGCGAGAATCAACATGGCAGCGCCGTCAGTGACCTGTGCGCTGTTGCCCGCGGTGACCTTGCCGAAGGGCCGGTCGAATACCGGTTTCAGGGTGGCCAGTTTTGTTGCCGTGCTGTCGCGGCGCAGACCGTCGTCTTCGGTGTAAAAATGGCCTTGAGTGTCGTACAAGGTTTCGATTTCTGCGAGATGGCCTTCGTCCTGTGCCGTGGCCAGACGGAGGTGGGAGCGTGCCGCGTAGGTATCCATTTGCTCGCGGGAGATGTCAAAACGCTGGGCGAGGATCTCTGCGGTCTGCCCCATGGACAAACCCACTACCGGATCGGTGAGCCCGCGCAGCAGGGCGATCACTGGTTTCAAGTGCGCCGGGCGCAATTGCTGCAACGCCTTCACCCGCGCGCCTAACGTGCGGGCCTGGGCCCAGCCTGCCAGCCAAACCACCATGGTTTCCGCTAGCAAAACCGGCGCATGGCTCATGGATTCCACTCCACCTGCCAGCACCAGATTTGCGCCGCCGTGGGCGATGCTGTGTGCGGCGCAATCCAGCGCCTGCATGCCCGAGGCGCAATTGCGCTGCACGGTCCACGCCGGTACACGTTTGTCGCAGCCTAAACGCAGGGCTAAAATGCGTGCGATGTTGGCCTCATCAGGGCCGGGCATCACGCAGCCCATAATCACTTCATCCAGATCACCCGGTTCAAAAGGTTGGCGCGCCATCAGTGGGCGGCCCGCACCCATGGCTAAATTGGCGGCATTGAAAACGCCGGGTTTTCCCCGCGCTTTCAAAAATGGGGTTCGCGCACCATCAACAATAAACACCGGGCGCACGACCTTTCTCACTGTTTTTGTCGCGCTTTTCGCCGTGCTTACGGCCTCCACCTTTTTTTTATTTTCTGCCATCACGCCATCCTCAGTTTTTCAGCTAAGTATTTTTAGTTCGGGTTTGTTGCCACTGTTGAAACTTACTCTCAGCTCGCCGATTTTTCACCCCTGCAGGCAAAAGAATTGGCCTCAAACTCATCCACCATGATGGCCTCGCGACACAGGACCTGGGTGGATTGCCACTGCTGGTATTGTTGCTCATCAATGACATGCCGTTCCACGGCCTGCGCCATCAATTCAGGTTCTGCGGCGCGATCCAGCTCGCCTCGGTTGACCGCAGCCCGCACTGTTTTCTCCACTGGCGCTAGGGCCACTCGTGCTTCCAACGCCCGTTCCAGAAGCCCGATCCCAGGTTCGGCATCGTTCGGTACAAACATGCCTCGGGTGAGCCGGTCACGTGTTTTTGAGGGGCTCAATAGGATGTCGGCGCAACGATGTCCGAGGGCGTCAGAAGGGCCAGCATAAGGTTTGCCTAATGGGAACACCAGCCGCCGCATCAGCCAGGCCACCGGCCGGTTGGGGAAGTTTTTTAGCAGACCGTTGAGGCTGCCCTGCATTTCATACAGGGCGTGCTCGCAGGCCCATTGCAGCAGTGGCTGGTCTTCAGGGGGGCGGCCCTGATCTTCGAAGCGCTTGAGGGAGGCGGAGGCCAGATACAGTTGGCCCAACACGTCGGCTAACCGGCCTGAGAGTTTTTCCCGTCGTTTCAGGCTGCCGCCCAATACCAGCAGGGACATGTCGGCGACCAGCGCGAAGGCGGCGCTCATGCGAGTCAGTTGCTGGAAACAACGCTGATAGTCCCGCTGAGTTCCTCCGCGCACCGGCGCGCAGGTGAATCGTGCGCCAGTGAGCCCCAGCCACAGGCTGCGAACGGCATTGCTGGCGGCAAAGCCAATATGCCCGAACAGGGCCCGGTCAAAGGCCACTTTGTCACCACTGGCCACGGCCTGCATTTCCTTGAATACATAGGGATGACAACGAACGGCCCCCTGCCCAAAGATGATCAGGCTGCGGGTGAGAATGTTGGCACCCTCCACGGTGATGCTAATGGGCACGGCCTGGTACATGCGCCCCAGCAGGTTGCGTGGACCCATGCAGATACCGCTGCCGCCCTGCACGTCCATGGCGTCATTGACCACTTGGCGCATGGCTTCGGTGAGCTGGTACTTTACTACGGCGGAAATCACGGCGGGGCTTTCCCCCAGATCCACTGCCGATGCCGTCAGGGTGCGGGCGGCGTCCATCATGTAGGTCAGGCCTGCGATCCGCGCCAGCACTTCTTCCACGCCCTCGAAGCGGCCAATGGGGGTTTTGAATTGAGTGCGTACCCGCGCGTAGGCGCCGGTGCTGCGGGACACCAATTTACCAGCCCCGGTGGACAACGCCGGCAGGGAAATGGAACGCCCGGCGGCCAGACATTCCATCAGCATGCGCCAGCCGTCACCCGCGTGCTCGACGCCGCCGATGATCCAGTCTGCGGGAATGAATACGTCCTTGCCGCGATTAGGCCCGTTCATGAAGGCTTGGTTGAGCGGGAAGTGACGGGAGCCGATTTCCACGCCGGGGGTGTCGGTGGGAATCAACGCACAGGTGATGCCCAGTGCTTCTTTTTCGCCCAGCAGATGGTCGGGGTCGTGCAGCTTGAATGCCAGACCCAGCACCGTCGCCACCGGGCCTAATGTAATGTAGCGTTTTTCCCAATTCAGGCGAATGCCCAGCACGTTTTTTTCACCGTTGAACTCACCGCGACACAGTACGCCGCTGTCCACCATCGATGCTGCGTCGGAACCGGCCTCCGGGGAGGTCAACGCAAAACAGGGCACATCTTCACCGGTGGCGAGACGCGGTAGGTAGTGATCTTTTTGCGCCTCGGTGCCGTAGCGCAACAGTAGCTCCGCCGGGCCCAACGAGTTGGGCACCATCACTGTCACTGCGGTGGTAATGGAGCGCCCAGCAACTTTCATGACCACCGCGGAGTGCGCCAATGCGGAAAACTCCAGCCCGCCGTAACGACGGGGGATAATCATGCCGAAAAATCCCTGCTGCTTGAGAAAATCCCAGAGTTCCGGGGGCAGGTCCCGGTCCCGCTCGGTGATGGTCCAGTCGTCGATCATCCCGCACAGGGTTTCCACCGGGCCATCGAGAAAGGCCTGCTCCTCCGGCGACAGCGAGGGGGCAGGGGTGTCCATTAGTTTTGACCAGCGCGGACGCCCGGAAAACAGTTCGCCGTCCCACCACACGCTGCCAGCCTCCAGCGCCTCGCGCTCGGTGCTCGACATGGCGGGCATCAGTTTTCGGAACACCATCAGCAGTTGATCACTGACCAGGCTGCGGCGGATGGCGGGAATATTCAGCGGTACGAGGATCGCAACAAACAGCAATCCGCTGAAAATCAGCAAGGCGCCGCCGAGGCCGCCCCACAATCCCCATATCACCAGTAGGGTCGCAAGAATCAGGCTGCTTGGCAGCAGAGATACGCGCAGATAAAAAAGCGCGCCAGTGGCGAAAAACATCGTCAGCAAATAAATGGCCGTATTGGACATGATTATTTAACCTGTTGTTGTCTAACTGTTATCTAACGTTTGAGTTAACGAGGAGGCACATCTTTTGAGCCAATCTGGTTTAACTACTTACTTTGTGCCTACTTGCCATATTGTGGTTTTATTTTTCCATTATTGTATATTTTTATTTCAAAATAACGACCTTTCACCCTTGGCACAATATGCCATTTTACACTCCAGTACGCGGGCTCGTATTCATTATAAATATTTTTATACATGACCTCAGAAACGAAAGATGCATCACTAATTTCAATATGATTATTAGTGACGTAAGTCTTTGCCACCTGGACGGCTTTCATGACATCTAATGTTGGTGGGTCATATTTTTTAGCCCATACGGGGTGGGATAATGCAAACAATAAAAAGACAAGTAATGTTTCTTTCACTTCGTTAGTGCCCGTGTTGTCC
The DNA here is from genome assembly GCA_013151575.1 of Gammaproteobacteria bacterium. Lineage (GTDB taxonomy): Bacteria > Pseudomonadota > Gammaproteobacteria > SZUA-152 > SZUA-152 > SZUA-152. The sequence goes on along the minus strand of JAADHZ010000044.1, from coordinate 9,224 downwards.
CGTTAACTTTTTATCGTAGATTAGGCATCCGTCTCTTTTGATGATGGCTGCGCCGCTACCGCCACGGCCTTCCCGTCGGGCCCCGCACTCGCAGGAATAAAACATTCGTTCTCATCGTTACACATCACGCCGTCGGTGTCCCACGGCAATTGCCGATAAACGGCAAGATCATCTAGCCCTAGCAACGGGTACTTCAGGATTTCGAAATACGGCGAGATATCAAAATCCCGTGGCACATACAGCCGGGGGTTACGTCGGTAGAGTTTGATCTCACCGTTTTCCTGTCGGTGCACCACCGGCAAAATGGGAAAATGCACCGATGAAAAAGCCGCCCCAATCATGGTTGAACACACCGTGCGCGTCGGCAGTCCTACCCTGTGCTCAAACAGGGAAGAGCGCCAGCGCCGGGGTATCACCCCGTAGGGAAATAAAAACCGCGCCAAATCCAGCAGGTGGCGCATATCGTAATCACGCCCCAGGTGCTTGACCGCAAACGCCACCACCTTGCTGGCATCATGCCGTGCGAGGCTGGTGGGTCGGCAAACGCGCACATGGTCATGAGCATAACACTGAATATTACTGATGATGGTGCCCTTGCCCAGCATGGGTTCAATCAGCAACTGATCGTTAGGTTCGCCATCGTACAGCCAGCTCACGTGCTCACGAGTAGACTCATCTTCAATCTCGTGCAGACGACCGATGTACAGCGCCGAATGCGTCCACTGGCTTTGGGTGATGGTCTTGATGACCTCGCTGACCCGCGACCGCCCCTCCACCAGCAACACGTCCCCCGGTCGTAGTTCGAACGTCAGTCGCTCAAAGTCACATTGCGGCAGCCCGGTCAGCTCCTCCTCCCGGGTCAGCCAGTGGGTAAACTTAGAATTAAGCCAGTAAAACGGGTTCACAATGTCTCCAATAACGGGCCGCTGCACACGTCTGCTTTCAGGGCCTCTCATTACAATCATAGTTTGCTAAAAGCATATTTACAGCCATGCTTCGGGGCCGGGGGTCGTGCCCCAGCCGGGTGTTTTCAGCTTGCAGCAAGGTTAGCGGTCATTAAAAAATTTTCTACGCATCGTGTGGCCGAAACTTTGTGTGAAAAACTGGTTTTGTCCCCAATATCAACTTTAGCGTCGGTAATTTTTTTTACCTGGGGTAATATGTCGGCCACAAACTCACCACATCCACAACACGTACTTCACCCAATTATGCGCACACAACACATACAATTTCTTCACTACAACAGACGCGTGAACTGGCGCGGAGTTGCATCGGTTGTTTCGGGGCTGCTGTTTTCCGGCGTGTTCACTGCTGCGGTAGCGGCAAATCCCGCGGCCGACATTGCGCTACAGGCCGGTACCGTGCAGGAGCTGGAAACACAGTTTGCGGCACGAAACTACCACTGGCCCCCCCGTGGGCCACGCAGTGTGCCACCTTTGTCGCTAACGCGTCTGCCCAGTGATTTCCCCAGCATCACGTCATCGACGCAACGCCGGGAGCTGTTTTTGCGTGCGGCGCTGCCACTGGTGCTGCTAGAAAATCGACGTTTGCACGAGCAGCGCCAGCTTGCCGATTGGCTGCTGTCCCGGCCACTGCCGGACGCAGACAGCCCCCAGCGACGCTGGCTGGACAATGTTCAACGGGAACTCAGGGTGCGGGGCGAACTCTCAGAACTCGACGTTCGACAGCAGATACTCCATCGGTTGGACGAGATTCCCACCGCGCTGGCACTGGCGCAGACCGCCATCGAAACTGGCTGGGGGACGTCACGCTTTGCGCTGCAAGGCAACAGCCTGTTTGGCCAGTGGACCTATCAGGCCGGCGACGGCCTTGCCCCCCGCGAGCGCAACCCGGGTACCACGCACCTGGTGGCCAGCTTTCCCAATTTGCGCGCCTCGGTGCGCTCTTACATGCGCAACCTCAACAGCGGCAGTGCTTATAAAGAATTCCGTGCCCAACGCGCCGAGCTACGGCAACAACGCAAAGCTCTTTCACCCACGTTGCTAGCGACGCACCTGCATCGTTATTCACAACGGGGCGAAGACTACGTGCGGGAACTCAACATCATCATCAACGGTCCTGGACTGAATAAGCTGGGTAACCCCGGTTTGGCCGACATAACGAACACGCCCGGAGAACAACATTCCGCCCGCCCGTTGCCACACTCATCCTGACCCTTGACGTAACGGATCGTCCCAGTCGCATAACAGAAACGCTAAATTCGTCACTGCACACACCATGGCCGCCACTCGCAAACCGCTCAGCCCCAAAAAGCAGCAGAAAATAGATGGCATCATGCGCCGCGCTGTGGCCGCCCATCAGGCCGGTGATCTCACCACCGCCGAGCGCAGCTATCGTAAGGTGCTGAAAGAGGTTCCTCACCTGGCCGAGGCCCTGCACCTGCTGGGGCTGGCCCGGTTTCAACAGGGTGACGCCGAGTCCGGCGCACAACTCATCGAACGGGCTGTCGCCATCGACAATCGCAACCCACTTTTTTATTACAATCTGGGCAATGTGCAAAAGTCCTGCGGACAACTGTTAGCGGCGAAAAAAGCTCAGCAGCAGGCGCTGGCGCTGCAACCTCGCTATGCTGAAGCGGCTGCCAATCTGGGCGGCATTCATCAGGCGCTGGGTGAATATGACGAGGCCATTGCGCAATACCAAAACGCCATCGTGCTTAATCCTCGTGATGTATTCACCCACAACAACCTCGGCACCCTGTACCGGCAGCGCAACAACAACGAGCAAGCGGAGCGCTGCTACCGCGCGGCCTTTGATTTGAACCCCGGCTACGCGGAACCGCTGGCGAATCTCGGCGTATTGTTGCGGGGACAGGGACGCCAGCAGGAGGCCGCACAATATTGTCGGCGGGCGGTGGAACTGTCGCCGGACAACCCGGAGCTGTGGACCCATCTCGGCACCACACTGGTAAAAGGATGGCAGCTACGCGAAGGCAGCGAATGTTACCAGCGGGCGCTGGAGCTGGACCCGCAAAACAGCACCGCACTGTCGGCCATGGGCAATGCCTTGCGGGAATCCGGGGATATCGACCGATCGCTCGAACGGTTACGCCGCAGTGTGAAAACGGCCGCCTTTGACGGCAAAATATGGGACTGCCTGCTGTTTACGCTCAACTACAATTTGTCTATTTCGCGACAGCAGAGTCTGGAGCTGAGCCGACAATTTGGTGAAGCCCTGCAAACGGAGCGGGCCAGACACGGCGTGCAACCATGCCAACATCCACACCGCGATCCCGAAAAAGCGCAGCTGCGCATCGGCTTCGTGTCAGCGGATTTTCGTACCCACTCCTGCGCCTACTTTCTGTTGCCGCTGTTTGAACACATTGACCGCGACCGCTTCGAGCTATTTTGCTATTCGGGAACCGAACATCCAGACGAGGTGACCGCGCGTTTCCAGGAACTTAGCGACCATTGGCACGACACCCTGGGCCGCACCGACCGGGCACTAGCCGACACCATCAGTGCCGACAGCATCGACATCCTGGTGGACCTAAGTGGCCACACCAACGGCAACCGGCTTACCATGATGGGCCTCAAACCTGCACCCGTGCAGGCCACTTGGTTAGGCTACCCCAACACCTCCGGCCTGCTGAATATGGATTACCGGATCACCGATGATACGGCCGACCCACACGGCAGCGAGGCTTTTCACACCGAAAAACTGCAACAGTTGGACAACGGTTTTCTGTGTTTTCAGCCCCTCACCCCCATGCCCGACGTCGCGCCATTACCAGCCCCGCAGGCTGGACATATCACCTTCGGCTGCATGAACAACTTTTCCAAGGTGACCGGCGAGGTATTGGACCTGTGGGCGAAACTGTTATGTGAACTGCCGGGTAGCCGCCTGCTGCTGAAGGCAAAACAGCTGGCCGATGTCGATGTGCATGCTGGCGTGCTTCGCCATTTTCAAACACAGGGAATAGAGGCGCAACGCCTGACACTGTTGGCCCAGCTGCCCTCGCGGGCCGACCACTTCGCCCAATATCATCACATAGACATCGCCCTGGACCCGTTCCCATACAACGGCACCACCACCACCTGCGAAGCCCTATGGATGGGAGTGCCGGTGGTAAGCCTTTGCGGAGACCGGCACGCCGGGCGCGTGGGTGCCAGCCTACTCAACCACGCCGGGCTGCCCCGGCTAATTGCTCACGATGAAGCGGATTACCTGCGAATTGCGCGGGAATTGGCCTCGGACCTGCCCGCTCTTTCTGCACTACGGGACAATCTTCGTGGCCAACTGCAAGGCTCGGCATTGTGTGATGCGCCGGGTTTTGCCCGCGCCATGGGCGCAGCCTTTGACGCCATGTGGCGCAGCTAGTGCAGTGTCTCAAATATTACATTTGGGGCGTCGGCCGATGACGTAACTTCATGCTGACTAAGCTCGCGTGGTTGCATCACAACAAGATACCGATGATCTGCGTAGCAGCCCCGACGGATTTCGTGAGAGCCAGTGGTATCATGACGGCCCTGCTCTGTATCGTCATGCAATCGATGATGAATAGGGTATTTTGATTTGGCGAACGACAAAAACATGCCTCCTATTTCAGAAATCTAAAAAAAGGAAAATTGCGTGATCAAACTGTTAATGGTGTTTTTTGCCGTTATGCTGCCCGGGTTGGCGGTCGCCTCAGCCGCAGAAGGCGAGCTTCTCGATCTCACCAATCACATGGTGGGCTACGCCGCCATCGCCATATTTGTGTTGGCCTACGTTTTTGTCATGGCGGAGGAATTCACCCACCTGCGCAAATCCAAACCGGTGGTGCTCGCCGCCGGTGTCATTTGGGCGATGATCGCAGCGGTGTACGCCAACAACGGCCTGACCACCCAAGTCGAAGAAGCCGTGCGTCACAATTTGCTCGAATACGCCGAGCTGATGTTATTTCTATTGGTGGCCATGACCTACATCAACGCCATGGACGAACGCCAAGTGTTCGACGCGCTACGCTCCTGGCTGATCCGAAAAGGTTTCGGCTTCCGTAAGCTGTTTTGGTTCACCGGCATCCTGGCCTTTCTTATTTCACCGGTGGCGGACAACCTCACCACCGCCCTGTTGATGAGCGCCGTGGTAATGGCTGTGGGCGGCACGAACACAAAATTCGTCTCCATTTCCTGCATTAACATCGTGGTGGCCGCCAATGCCGGTGGGGCTTTCAGCCCCTTTGGGGACATTACCACGCTGATGGTGTGGCAAAAGGGTGTTGTGCAATTCAGCGGTTTTTTTGCTCTGTTTGTGCCATCGGTCGTGAATTTTCTGGTGCCGGCAGCCATCATGCATTTTGCCGTGCCCAACGAACAGCCCGTTGCTGATGGTGAGGATATCCCCATGAAACGCGGCGCAAAACGTATTGTCGCGCTGTTTTTACTCACTATCGCTACCGCCGTCAGTTTCCACAACTTCCTGTATCTGCCGCCGGTGCTTGGCATGATGACCGGCTTGGCTTACCTGCAATTTTTCGGCTTTTACCTGAAAAAAACCATGCATCGTGATGAGGCCATGTTAAACGGTAAATTGGGGGATGTTGTGCCCTTTGATGTGTTCAGCAAAATCGCACGCTCTGAATGGGACACCTTGTTGTTTTTTTACGGCGTGGTGCTGTGCGTGGGCGGCCTGGGTTTCATCGGTTACCTGTCGCTCACCTCGGAGGTGATGTACACCCAATGGGGCGCCACTAATGCCAATATCGCCGTGGGCCTGTTATCGGCCATTGTCGATAACATTCCGGTGATGTTTGCTGTGCTCACGATGAACCCGGACATGTCCCAAGGCCAGTGGTTGCTGGTGACCCTGACCGCCGGCGTCGGCGGCAGCCTGCTTTCCATTGGCTCGGCCGCCGGTGTGGCACTGATGGGCCAGGCTCGTGGCCAGTACACTTTTTTTGGCCATCTCAAATGGGCACCGGTGATTGCGTTGGGTTATGTGGCAAGTATCGGCGTCCACATGTGGATCAATGCAAATTTGTTTTAATCTTCCGGATTGAAACCGTAAAGGCTTATCAGCGGGTCCCCTAGAATGGAAATCAAAAGACCTTAAACATGCTGACAACCTCGAACATGCGACACATATCGCGCTTTAAAAACGGCCTGTTTTTGATTTTACTGCTGGGAATGGCTGGTGCGATAGCCTGGCTTAGTATTCGTCACCATATTGTTGCCGACTGGTCTGCCGCTGGACGTCATTCCTTGTCCGGGGTCAGTGTGGCGTTGCTGGAAACATTGCCGGATCCCGTTATCATTACCAGTTATGCCACCAAAACCTCGAGCACCCGCCAGGCCGTCAGCGAGCTGGTAGCGCGTTTTCAGCGCCATAAAAAAAACCTCAGCCTGAGTTTTGTTGACCCCAATCTTAATCCCGACCAAGTTCGCACCCTGGGGCTTAGCGTCGATGGCGAACTGCTCATTCAATATCAGGGGCGTAGCGAAAACCTTAAAACCTTGTCCGAGTCAGCGCTGACGAACGTATTGCACAGGCTCGCCCGCAGTGGCGAACGCTGGCTGGTGTTTCTCGAAGGCCACGGTGAGCGCCGCCCCTTCGGGCAGGCCAACCATGATTTAGGCTCCTGGGGCGAGCAACTGCGCAGCAAGGGGTTTCAGGTTTTGAGCCAGAATCTCGCCCAGCGCTCCCGGCTACCTGCCAACACCCGGGTGCTGGTAATTGCCGGGCCACAACTGGACCTGTTGCCGGGGGAAGTCACACTGATCGGCGATTTTCTTCGTGAAGGCGGTAATCTGCTGTGGCTGGCGGACCCCGGTGAAGATCGTGGTATGCAGGCTTTGGCGCAACAGCTGGGACTGGGGTTTCTGCCCGGCACAATTGTCGACCCCCGCGCCCAGATCATGGGCATCAGCGATCCCCGCTTTGCGTTGGTGAGCGAATACCCGGCGCATGACATAACCCGTGGGCTGGATAGCGTCACCCTGTTCCCCCAAAGCGTCGGCTTGCAAATTAATGCAGTAACACCATGGCAAGCCGTGGCATTTTTGCGCACCGCCGCCGACAGTTGGGCGGAAACCAGCCCCATGAGCGGCACCCTTCGGCTGGATGTGGGTACCGATGTGCCGGGCCCGCTGACTGTCGGCGTTGCGCTCACCCGCCAGCTGCCAAATGCCATCTCTGACAAAACCGGCGATGCGCGCCAACAACGGGTGGTGGTGATCGGTGATGGTGATTTCCTGTCCAACGCCTACCTCGGCAACGGTGGAAATCTGCGCCTCGGCCAGAACATCATCAACTGGCTCGCCTACGATGACAGCCTGATTGACGTGCCCGCAAAAATCACCCGGGACCGGGAGTTGAATCTGACGCCGCTGGCGCAGGGGATCATCGGCTTCGGCTTTTTATTCGTGATTCCGCTGGCGCTGGCGGGCGCGGGTCTGTTCATCTGGCTACGTCGTCGCAGGCGCTGACATGCCCGAACTTCCCGAAGTTGAAACCACATGCCGTGGCATCAAACCCCACTTGTGCGGGCAGCGCGTGACCGAAGTCGTGATTCGCAATGCCCGGCTGCGCTGGCCGGTGCCGCCACGCCTAAAACAGCAACTGGTGGGCGAAACGGTTTCCGACATCACCCGACGAGGAAAATATTTGCTACTTCACACCGCAGGAGGCACCGTCATTTTGCACCTGGGGATGTCCGGCAGTTTGCGGTTAGTGGACGCTGCCCAGCCCGCCGAAAAACATGATCATGTCGATTTAGTCTTTGAAAAAGGGCATATTTTGCGGTTACGCGACCCAAGGCGTTTTGGCGCGGTGTTGTGGACACGGCGGCCACCACAGGAACACCGTCTGCTGGTTTCGTTAGGACCGGAGCCGCTACAGGATGTATTTACCGGCGCACATCTTCACCAGCGCTCAAGGCAGCGCAAGCTCGCGGTAAAATCTTTCATTATGGATAGCAAAATCGTGGTGGGGGTCGGCAACATCTACGCCAACGAGTCGCTGTTCCTGGCGGGCATTCGACCTACCACTGCCGCAGGACGCATCAGCCGGGCGCGTTTTGAAACGCTGGCGACCGTCATCAAGCAGGTGCTGGAGCAGGCCATTGCCGCCGGTGGGACCACGTTACGCGATTTTACCAACGGTGCGGGTCAGCCCGGTTATTTTCAGCAGCAGCTCCGCGTGTACGGGCGCGCCGGTGACCCCTGTCCACAATGCCAGACACCCATCAGACTGGTGCAGCAAATGCAGCGTGCAACCTACTATTGCCCGCAATGCCAAGCGCGCTGAGCATTTACTAAGGAGTACATCGTCAAAAATATCCAACTAGAAATGGGCGATTAGCTGCCGCTTGTTAATTGGAGTGGACGTTGGTCGCAGACCAGCCCTTTTGACCTTTTTCCATGCTGAAATTAACTTCTTGACCCTCAGCTAGCGTTTTGAATCCTGAACCTTCAATATTGCTGTGGTGGACAAAAACATCCTCTCCCCCTTCCTGTGGAACGATGAATCCAAAACCTTTTGCATCATTAAACCACTTGACGATACCAACAGACATTTTCTTACATCCTCTGTTTATGCGCTCAGGTGAACGCTTTTGTAAAATGACTTCCATGCTGACAGCGTCACAGAAAATTTTTCGATGGCGGGGGAAATGCCCTGGTGTCCACTGGTGTGCGTATTAAAAATGTCCACCAACATCATCCAACAGCTGCGACTGACTGTGTCCGGCACAGTATAGATCAAAGTAGTATTTATGCTACAGAAATAGCCGTATCTGAATCTCTGTCTCCTTCAGATACCTTTTGTTCTGAATCAAGGCATGGAGCTGAGGCACGCCCCCAACATAATACTAAGGAGTACATTGGTTAGACGACATAACCGGCACCTATTGGCCTATGTCCCCCAACCAATGTACCCCTTAGTAGGTAGCATGAAGTATAAATATTTTTGGCTTTGAGAATTAAATTCGATGGCGATGGGCAGAAAGTCCATAGGTTGTTTTTAGAGCGCTGAAAAGTCCTTCTGTAACAAAAAAGCATCACTTCGCGATGCTTTTTATCTGGCCGGATTCCATTCCTCACAACGTGTTGTGAGGTTGTTTTTCGCGCCAAAAAAAACCCCGGCGATACCGGGGTTCTTTAAATCACGACAGTGGAATGTTGCCGTCAGTTGATGCTTGCTGGAAAGACCTCCACATAGGACATCATACCGGCGTCTGCATGCTCAAGAATGTGGCAGTGGAACTGCCAACCGCCAGAGCGGCC
>JAADHZ010000134.1 GCA_013151575.1 Gammaproteobacteria bacterium | reverse complement strand
CTGATGGCTTCTTCCGTTTCGTCCTCGCGTTGCACGATGTCAGCGCCACACTTGTCACACACACCTTCCTGCTTGGGCGGATTACTTTTCACATTGTAAATCGCCTGGCAATCGGAATTAACACAGGTGCGTCGTGTGGACAGTCGGTCCAGTACGACGTCCTTCGGCACGTCCAGATTGACCGCCATGTCCAGCTCGATATTCAGCTTGGCCAGCAGTTCTTTCAGCGCCTCGGCCTGCGGGATTGTGCGAGGAAAGCCGTCCAGCAAAAATCCGCTTGCACAATCTGGTTCCTGCAATCTGGCTTCCATAATGCTCATGATCAACGCATCCGACACCAGGTCTCCTGCGGCCATGCAGGCAGCAACCTGTTTGCCCAGCTCGCTACCTTCTTTTACCGCTCCACGCAAAATATCACCCGTGGAGATCTGTACCGCGCCACTGGTTTTGGTCAAGCGTTTTGCCACCGTGCCTTTACCAGCACCCGGCGCCCCCAACAAAATAAGCTTCATCTAAAAGTCCCTCACTCCCGAATTAAGCTGCCTGCCTGACGGCACGAGCCACGCACTGCCGATTGTGCCCGTGCCGCACGGCCTGATCAATCCGTGAGATTTTACGCTTCAACAAATTTCCCGATGGCTCAGGAAGCGGAAGACCGGTTGCGGCTCTGCCCGCCGGAGCGCGTTGAGCCGCCGTGACGCGGGGGCTTGCCCGACGCGTGCTGACTACTGTAACTGCGGCGCGCGCGACCATTGCCCGCACCATTGCCGTTACGGCCACGACTGTTGCCGTTGCCAGCGGTGGGGCGGGGCTCGCGAGCGTTGGGTTCCAACCCCACGACGATTTCCCGCTGAAGTTTTGTGCCGGTGAGGCGTTCGATACTCACCAGCTTGCCCCAATCGTCCGGCCCCACCAGCGAGATCGCCGTGCCGGTGGCTCCACCACGACCGGTCCGGCCAATACGGTGCACGTAGTCTTCGGCCACCATCGGCAGATCGAAGTTGAACACATGGCTGATGCCCTTGATGTCCAGCCCACGGGCGGCTACATCGGTGGCCACCAGCAGACGATATTTGCCGCGTCGCATTTGTTCAACAGTGCGCTTGCGTGCGCCCTGGCCCATGTCGCCGTGTAGGGCGGCGCTGGTGTGGCCCTGCTCTTTCAGCTGTTTGGCCAACTTGTCCGCACCGCGTTTGGTGGAGGTGAAAATCACCGCCTGACTGAGAGTCTCGCAACCCAGGTAGTGGGACAGCAAGCGATTTTTATGAGCAAAATTATCAGCCTGATGGATGTGCTGGCTAATGGACGCATGCTGATCGTGATTGGCCGCCAACTGAATGCGGGCCGGATCGTTCAGCAACTGCTTGGCGATGGTCAGCACCCGACCTTCTAGCGTGGCAGAGAACAATAACGTTTGACGGTTTTTGGGGGTGGCGGCGGCGATTTTTTTCACGGCATCAACAAAACCCATGTCCAGCATGCGGTCCGCTTCATCCAACACCAGCACTTCCAGGCGGGAAAAATCCACCCGACCGGCTTCCATGTGGTCCATCAGACGACCGGGGGTGGCCACCAGAATATCCAGCGAACGACGCAACATTTTCATTTGCGGCGGGTAAGGCATGCCGCCCACCACGTTGCCGCTGGTGATGCGGCAAAAACCACTGAGCTGACGCACATTGTCGCTGACCTGCATGGCTAATTCACGAGTCGGGGCCAGCACCAGCATCCGGGGGCCAACGCCAGGAGCTGGCTCGGTGGTTATCAAGCGTTGCAGACTGGGCAGCACAAAGGCGGCGGTTTTGCCGGTGCCGGTCTGGGCGGAGGCCATCAGATCCCGACCAGCCAGTATCACGGGAATAGCTTCGCTCTGGATATCAGTCGCGCCGCTAAAACCGGCTTGATCCAGTGCTTTTAATAAGGGTTCTTCCAAATTCAAATCTTTAAACTGCATAAATACTCCATAACCCATCCTGATAAAGGACAGGCCAAAATAATAAAAAGCCAAACGAACGGGGAAATGAACCCTAGTCTCGAAATACGTTGAAGCACGTCGAAAAACAGGGAACGTCAGAACCGGGTTCAATGAAAGGTTACAGCAGTGGGCTGATAGGGGCCTGGCAACTAGCAGGGCCTGCCATGGGTCAACGAAACTGGGCAACCGGTACGTTGCCAACCAAGTATCCGAGGAATTGAAAACACGGGGAAAGGTCAGAAACGCGCACTCCCCATATGGGGAAGCCGCGCACTATACGCAGACATTGATCAATTTTCAAGCAACGCGCCATGTACGTACGGACGTTTTTACACCCCGCATTCCCATGCATTTTATACGTTTAATCGGTGTGCCAGCGGGTGTTGACCCAACTTGGGTGATGGTTTACCCTTTCCCAGTCAAAATGTTGGCTGAAGTTCGTATTTTACAGGTTTTATTTCTGGAGAATTGTCATGACGCTTGCGATTATATTGTTTGTTGTTCTTATGGGCACAGCTTTTGTAGGGATGTTTACCTCTTAAGCCCCATGATAGAGACAAAAAACCGGTAATTTATACGGTTTTTTATCTGAAGAGGCCAGTTCCGATTATTTCGGGCTGGCCTTTTTTTATCCCTCCCCCGGCACGCTGCCGGTAAGCGCCCTCCTCCGCCCCACCTTCCCGGCGCAACTTTCCCAACGCGACAAAGCCACACCCGCTTCCATTCCGCCCGGAACCCTCATTTCGCCGGTGAAGAAATGCAGTCGACTGCCGCTAGTGCTCTACGCCAATTACGTAAATTCTCGCCAAACTTTTCAGAACCGAGGCGACTTCAGGCACGAGAGCCCATGCGCAAGCGGATATTCGCAAAGCCCGACCTTATTCAACTCAGCCCCCGGCGACCCCTCGCCGGGCGGGCATTCATGGTGCCCATACTCATCGCCCTGCTGTGGCTGCTGACACCCAACGCGCTCACCGCTGCCACACAGCAAGACGATATCCGCGTGCTAATCGACATCTCCGGCAGCATGCGACACACGGACCCCAATAACCTGCGCGTACCGGCACTGCGCCTGTTCGTCTCGTTACTGCCCCACGAGGCCCACGCTGGCGTGTGGACTTTCGGCCAATGGGTCAACATGCTCATCGCCCACGGCCCGGTGGACAAGGCTTGGAAGACCGGCGCCCGTAAGGCCGTGCGGGAAATCAATTCACGGGGGTTGTTCACCAATATCGAAGACGCCATTCGCCGCGCCAGTTGGGACTGGAAAAAACCCGCGCTGGACCAGCGCCGCAGCATGATCCTGCTCACCGACGGACTGGTGGACATCTCCCAGGATCCCGACGTCAACGCGGCCTCTCGAGAGAGAGTGCTGAATGAATTACTGCCCCAACTGCAAGCCGCAGGCGTGGTGGTGCACACCATCGCACTGTCCGCCGATTCCGACCACAAGCTGCTCCGACAGTTGGCTTCCGCTACCGGTGGACGTTTCGAGACCATTGAAGACACCGAAGGACTGGAGCGGTTATTCCTGCGCCTGTTTGAGAAGGTCGCTGATACGGATCACCTGCCTCTCGTAGACAATAAAGTTAAAGTGGACAACAGCATTCGCGAAGTCACCTTTCTGGTATTTCGGGGAAAAAAAACCAGCGAAGACACCAGCATCACGCCTCCCTCTGGTAAAAAATTCAACCAAACAAAACTGCCCAAAAATGTTGGGTGGCACCGAGAGGCTCGCTACGACCTGGTAACGGTGCAAAACCCCAAGCCCGGCACCTGGCGCATCAATGCCGATGTGGACCCGGACAATCGGGTCATGGTGGTCACCGACCTCAAATTAAAAACCACCGCCCTGCCCAACACCCTGGCTGCTGACACACCGGTGATTTTTGAGGCACACCTGGAAGAACACGGCAACATCATCACCCGGCAGGATTTCCTGCATTTTGTTCGAGTGAAACTCAACCAATATTCTACCGACGACAAAATGAATGAGAAAAAATGGAAACAAAAACTGCTGGATAATGGCAAAGCCCCTGACAAAAAAGCCCACGACGGCATCTACACCACACAACTCAAAGAAACCCTGGTCAACGGAGAACACGAACTGGAAATTGCCGTCAACGGCACCACTTTCAAGCGTCATGCTCGCCAGCTGGTACAAGTGCTGAGCGAACCCGTCGAAGCCCAGATAGAAGCAACGCCCGACGACCACATCATCGTCACCGTCATCCCGTACAAGGAACTCATCGACGCCGACGCCATGCGGATTGTCGCCACCCAAACGCTGCCCAACGGTGAACTTGTGGAACACCGGGTGCCACGTGTCAGCACAGCGGAATGGCAATTAAAACTTGATGCCTCAACCGCTTCCGGGAAACACGACATCATCCTGCACATCATCGGCAACCGTGCCGACGGCAGTGAAGTAGATACCACACTGACACCGCTCAGCATCCACATTGGCGAAGCCCCGGAAACGGAAGCCATACCAGAAACCATCAGTGACGCGGAACAACCAGCTGAGCACAATGACGACCATGAGGCGGAAGAACACAGCCCGGAAGCCGAAACCGCAGTGGAAACAAACTGGCTCATGGTGAGCCTGCGCGTATTGTTGTTCAATATTTTGCTCGTTGCTATCGGATTTGGAATCTACAAAATGTGGCCAAAAGCAACACAACGATTATTCCCTAACCCCGGCGAGGAACTGGCCCATGGATAGCCCTGACCCAACCGCAGTCATTATTTTATTGGAGCTGGTGTTTTTTGAGACCATCGCCATCATAGGGTTGCTGGCATACCTGTTGGTAAAAAAACGCAAACGCGCCAAACTGCTCGCAGAGCAATTCGCCGCAATCAAGGAAGCCTTGTCGACAAGACAAGTCACATTAACAAAAACTTTTGAAGGCATCCCCAAGCTAACCAAAGAGCAGCTAGACACTGCAACCCAGGCAATGGCAGAACATGAGTTAGCATTTTACAAATACCTCATCGACGGATGGCACCAGCCCCGCAACGAACCCATCACCCAAATGCAGGAAGCCGTTTCAGAGCTGCTGAGTCCCTACGCACAACTAACTCCCGCCCCTGTAGCCAGCGCCCCGACGGCTGAACCCGAAAAAGACGATGCACTGGTCCCAGATGTGGATGACGCCATTGATGCACTACTGGCAGATCCGCCTCCAGAACAAAAAGCGGACCCCGTTACAGAAGCTGACCCTGCATTTGACCTCAGCGAAGATGGCGAACCTGAAATAGCGGAAATTCCAGACGACCTGTTGGGTGACGAAGATTTCTCAGGAAATGGTGAAAACTCCAGCCCGGCCGAGCCTAAAAAACAGGAAACGGAAAAATAACCCATGGCGCTCTGGTCTCTAAAAGGAAAAAAAATCCTGACCGTCGATGATTTTCCAGGCATGCGCTCCATGCTGCGCACCATGTTAACGACATATGGCGCAACGGATATTACAGAGGCCACCAACGGCATCGATGCCATTCGCCTGCTGGCCATGAATACTTACGACATTGTGTTATGTGATTATAATCTTGGAGAGGGAAAAGATGGCCAACAAATTTTAGAAGAAGCCAAACATCGCGAATTGATCCCTTACTCCACCGTTTATATTATGACCACCGCTGAAAATACTTCAGAAATGGTCATGGGTGCAGTCGAATATCAACCCGATGATTACCTGTCCAAACCGTTCACCAAGCAGGTGTTGATTGCACGTCTGAAACGACTGGTCGAACGAAAGTCCATATTGAAAAATTTGGCTATTTCCGCCCAACAGCGAGACTATGCCAGAGCTTGTGAATATTGTGACGAATTATTGGAAAAAGCCTCAAGCAACCGTTACGAAATCATCAAAATTAAAGGTGAATTACTGCTTAAATTAAAACGATATGAGGATGCCAGTACATTATATACCACCATTTTGAATGAACGTGAATTGCCATGGGCAAAATTGGGCCTGGGCCAATGTTTTTTCCACCTAGAAAAATACGACGATGCACGATTTTGCCTTGAAGAAATAATAGAAACTCACCCCAACTATGTTTTTGCTCACGATTGGCTGGCGGATGTACATAAAGTATTAGGTAATCCAAAAAAATCACAACGCGTGTTACACGACGCCGTAAAAAAATCCCCAAAGGCCATTCTCAGACAACAAAAACTAGCAATAACATCTTTTGAAAACACTGACTATGATGCTTCTGAAAACGCTTATAAACGAATAGTTCGTATAGGAAAATACTCTTGCTACCGAAGCCCTAAAGATTTTCTTGGCTTAGCAAAAGTATACTTTAAAAAAGGCAAGATAGCTGATGCACTAAAAGTAATTTCCAATATGAAAAAGGAATTTAGAACAGCACAGCCAAACGACCGCATGTTATCCGGCATCAGTGAAGTTTTTCTTTATCACGAAATGCACCGTGAAAATGAAACCCGAGTAGCCATCGCAAACGTTTTAGCCCAGTTTAAGGCCGACCCTTCCACACTTAGCAGTGAAGACGCCATGGCGGTGGCGCGCATTTGTTATCAGCTGGATATGCACAGAGAAGGCGACACCTTCATTCAACATGTGGTGAGAAATAATCACGACAATCAGCCCCTATTGGCAGAGGTACGGGAGCTGCTCACCGAGTGTGGCGTCAGCCAGGAAACCCTGGAGATGATCAACCAGACGCGTGACGAAGTCATCAGCATCAATAATCAGGGAGTGGAGCTTGCGACTAATGGAGACTTGGAAGAGTCCATCAGCTTATTCAACAAGGCTGCATCGGCAATGCCGGAAAACAATATTATCAACCTGAATGCAGCACAGTCATTGATTATGTTTATTAACAAAAGTAAACCGCAAGAAGATTTACTCGATACCGCTCATACGTTTCTTTCTAGAGTCCGTTTCGATGGTGCGCCCAGCAAAAAATACCTGAAGTTAATTCGCGCCTATCGGCGCCTCCAAGCTGCGTTGCCAAATGACGATGGCTTCACTAAAACATCACAATGAAAACTGAGGACACACTTGATTTTCCCGCAGTACTGGCAAGCTCCGTGCACGATATGAAAAATTCGTTGGCGATGTTGCTGGGTTCACTGGAAGAAGTCAGCCAACAGTGTATGCCAACTGGCTGCCCTTCCCAAAAAAAATTGCTCCGTGTGCAACATGAAGGCCGCCGAGTCAATCGTGATCTGATACAACTGTTAGCCCTGTACCGCATGGACAACGACCAGTATTTTCTCAACGTGGACGAACAACGAGTAGAGGAAATTCTGGAAGATATTGCCCTGGATTGCGAAGAACTGCTGGCCTCTCATGGCATTCAGCTGCAAGTGGACGTTGATGAAGGATTAACCGGATACTTCGATCGGGACCTGGTAAGTGGCGTTATCAACACCGTGATTCATAACGCTTACCAATACACGCGCGACATCATTTTTTTAAGCGCTTGTGAGCACAACCATTATTTGATGATCACCGTGAAGGATAATGGCCCCGGTTACCCGGAAAACATGTTATGTTCCCGCGAGACGTATGTACCGGGCGTAAATTTTGGCACCGGCAGTACGGGGCTCGGGCTGTATTTTGCATCACGCGTTGCCGCGCTTCACGAAAATCGTGGGCGGCGCGGTTACACCGAAACCAGCAACGATGGGATCGACAACAATGACGGTACCAAAGGTGGTCGCTTCGCACTGTATCTTCCCTGATTCACCCAACAACATATCCCCGTAGCGAACTGATAGTATCGGTATCATGAAAAAATATCGGCAAAACCGATTCAACGATGAATTCGCACTAGACGAAAACATCCTTTACCTCAATCACGCTGCCGTTTCCCCCTGGCCCCTGCGTACCCAGCGTGCGGTCACGGAGTTTGCATCCGAAAACACCCACGTGGGATCAAAACACTACCTGCGCTGGATGGAAATCGAATCACAACTGCGCAAGCAACTACGCGAACTCATCAACGCATCTTCAGTCGATGACATCGCCCTGCTGAAAAACACCTCGGAAGCCCTGTCGGTGGTGGCCTTCGGTCTGCCGTGGAAAAACGGTGACAATGTGGTCAGCAGCGACCAGGAATTCCCCTCCAACCGCATCGTGTGGCAGGCACTGGCATCCCGTGGCGTGGAATTTCGCCCGGCCGATTTAAGCGGTGAAGAAAGCCCGGAGGACGCCCTATTCGCCCGAGTCAATGAACACACCCGGCTCATCGCCGTAAGTTCCATTCAGTTCGGTACCGGCCTGCAATTGGATTTGAAACGTATCGGCGAATTCTGCCGAGAACACAATATTCTGTTTTGTGTGGACGCTATTCAAAGCATCGGTGCCGTGCAGTTCGACGTGCAAGCCATACATGCTGATTTCGCGATGGCCGATGGACACAAATGGATGTTGGGCCCTGAAGGATTGGCGCTGTTTTATTGTCGCGCCGAGCTGCGTGAACAACTGGCCCTGCACCAGTTCGGTTGGCACATGACCGACGCCTTCGTGGACTTCGACCGTCCGGACTGGCAACCGGCCGACAGCGCACGCCGCTTTGAATGCGGCAGCCCCAACATGCTCGCCGCCCATGCACTCAACGCCAGCCTGTCACTGTTGCTGGAAATAAAAATGGATAACGTCGAAGCCGCCGTATTGGAAAACAGCCGAACACTGTTCGCCGCCATCGAATCCGACCAAAAACTGGAATTAGTTACTGACACCACACCTGGCCGCTTTGGCGGCATCGTGACCTTTCGTCACCATCGGGCAGATAACCAAGCACTATTTACCCATCTCACCGACAGTGGCGTCATGTGCGCCATGCGCGGTGGTGGCGTGCGGTTTTCTCCGCATTTTTATACGCCGGAAGAAAAAATCCTGCAAGCCGTGGAATTGGCGCCAATAGAAGGCATTGGCTAACGGCCTCTCAGACGCATACCATTGATCGCAACGAGTTATTCATTGAGCCAAAGAACTACTCAGTTCTACCTTTTTAGGCGCTAGGTTTTTCTTCCGAAAGGATCAGCGCAGCACCACCGAATGCATCACGCAACGCGCTGAAAACATGATGCCCCTGCTTTTTAACGGTAGAGATAGCTCCAAAATACGGTAAAATATCTCCGTGCCCTAAGCGGAGCAGAAGCAACCTGGGATCTTTTGCTTCACCTTGACCCTATGCACATCACGCTCGGCTAAATTATTCCGGCTACCGTACTCTGTCTTGCCAGTTACCTGGGAATCAGTGCGGAGTTTTGGACCCTTTGGCAGGGTTTTTATGACTTGCAGCAAACCATTAAACGGAACAAAAACGAATACCGACGTATTAAGCACGTTGCGTAACCCAGCCATTAATAACGACACACCTCAATCAGGTTCAAATCCGGATCACGAAAATAGAACGACATCATCGGCCCCGCCGCTCCCGTGCGCACCACTGGCCCTTCCAAAATTTCCACCCCGCAGTTTTTCACATGTTGCATGGCCTCTGGTAGCGGGATTTCGGTGATGAAACACAGGTCTGCCGAACCCGGCGTAGGTTTTTTGGCGCTGGGTTCGAATTCGTTGCCAGCCTGGTGAAGGTTGATTTTTTGGTGGCCAAATTTTAGAGCGACGCGGCCTTCTGCGAAGGTTTGTTTTTCCATACCGAGAACGCGTTGGTAGAAATTTGTTGTGGTTATTATGTTGGTGACGGTCAGGACCAAGTGATCGAGGTAGGTGATTTTCATTTTTTGCCCAAAACTTACATTCATAGTCAAAAGACAAATCTAGTGTAGGGTGGGCATTGCCCACCATTATTCACAAAATTAAATTTCACTTCATTGGTGGGCAATGCCCACCCTACGGGTTAAAAGCTC
>JAADHZ010000172.1 GCA_013151575.1 Gammaproteobacteria bacterium | reverse complement strand
ACACTGTCGCTCTCCCAGGCCGAAGCCGATACCCTGGCCGCCGAGATCAACGGTTTTTTTGCGCAAGACGACTGGCGTATCGAAGCCCGCACACCCACGCGCTGGTATCTGCATCTGCCTGGTGATCCGCATATGCGCACCCACGAATTGGCCGAGGTGCGGGGTCGTGCCATCACGCCTTATTTGCCGAAAGGGCCGCAGGGTAAACAGTGGCATCGAGTGTTAAATGAAGTGCAAATGCTATTCCATGCCAGCCCGGTTAACGCCGAGCGGCAGGCTCGCGGCCAACCGGCCGTGAACAGTCTGTGGTTCTGGGGCGGAGGCCTGATGCCGACTCCGGGGTCCGGTCATCGCTGGCAGGTGTGGAGCAACGAGCCGCTGGGGTTGGGGCTGGCGCAACTGGGCGGCAACCCCCGGGCGGCGTTGCCAGATACGGCGCAGCACTGGCTGGAACAGCCCCCGCAGGAGGGAGAACACCTGTTGATGCTGGATGAATTTCGCGAATCCGGCGAAGATCCGCAGGTTTGGCAGCAGGCCATGACACAGTGGCAATCGCAGTGGCTGGAGCCGCTGCTGGCCGCCCTCAGGCGGGGTGACATTTCCCAACTGACCCTGTATCCCGCCGACGGCCGGTGTTTCAGCCTGACCCGCGCGGGCCTCAAACGCTGGTGGCGTCGGCGTCGGCCACTAGCGGAGTTTTTGTCTCTTCGCTAAGTAAGGGACGGAAATTAAATAACTCATACAATTGACATCCCTGCTTCAGCCCGTCTTCGCCTAAAGCGCCTACTTTTGGTGCCCGTTCTTCAATCGTAAAAGCTCGAAATAAGAGCGACTATTCCTGCACTTTTACTCAATCAGAACGAACAAATACGGACTAAACCAGAGCGTCACTTATAATAAGTTATTAAATTTCCGTCCCTAACGTTGTTACGTCTCCTTCAATCGTGGAATCAACATGGCCAGATTGCACGGGCTGGTGCGGTGATCCAACTGCTCTTTGATGACCTTGTCCCAGCCGGTCATGCAGGCGCCGGAGGAGCCAGGCAGGCAAAACAGGTAAGTGCCGTTGGCCACGCCCGCCAAGGCGCGGGATTGCAGGGAAGAGGTCTTGATTTCCTGGTAGGAAATTGCCCGGAATATCTCACCGAAACCATTGATTTCCTTGTCCAGCAGCGGCTGAAAGGCCTCCGGCGTGCCGTCGCGGCCGGTGACGCCGGTGCCGCCGGTGCTGATCACCACATGCACGTCCGGGTCGGCGATCCAGCGCGAGATCACGGCGCGAATCTGGTAGATATCGTCTGCCACAATAGCTTTTTCCGCCAGCCTGTGGCCAGCCTCCTCAAGGCGTGTGACCAGTACCCGGCCGGATTTGTCGTCCGCCTCGGTGCGGGTGTCGGAGACAGTGAGAATGGCAATATTGAGGGGAAGAAATTCGCGTGTTTTACTCATGCTTGACTCTTATGCATAGGAAAGTTAAGGGCTTGGGTGGGGAGGGGGAAAAGCCAACCTCGGGGGTTTGGGGATAATGACAGGTTAGTATAACCCGCATTTCGGGAGCAGAAAATGGCGATGGTTACCGATTGAACTGCGGTGACGGGAAGCGCGTATAATCCTGTGTTACGACCACACGTTTTCACAAACAGGCTTTACTTTATGACTGTTTCCATTGTGCGCCGTCCATCCGGCATCGCACCCGTGTTTGATGCGGCGAATCTCCACCCAGTGCTGGCCCGCGTTTACGCCCAGCGTAATATTGAATCCCCACAACAACTGGAACGTGGTCTGGAACACCTGTTGCCAGTGGCGCAGTTGAAGGGCATCGAACAAGCAGCAGAGCTGCTGGCAGAAGCGGTGAGCGCCGGACAACGGGTATTGATCGTGGGGGATTTCGACTGTGACGGGGCTACTAGCACCGCGTTGGCGGTGCGGGCGCTACGCCTGATGGGTGCGCAGTGGGTGGAATACCTTGTACCGAATCGTTTTAAATTTGGTTACGGGCTAACGCCGGAAATTGTCGCGGTGGCGGCGGAGCGGCAACCGGATCTCATTGTCACGGTGGACAATGGTATTTCCAGCCTCGACGGCGTGGCGGCGGCTAATGCGCTCGGCATTCGGGTGCTGGTGACGGACCACCACTTACAAGGCAGCGAGCTGCCGGCGGCAGAGGGCATCGTCAACCCCAACCAGCAGGGTGATCTTTTCCCCAGCAAAAACCTGGCAGGCGTAGGGGTGATTTTTTACGTGATGCTGGCCCTGCGCGCGGTGCTGCGGGAGATGGGGTGGTTTGAAGAGCAGGGACAGCCTGAACCCAATCTGGCTAAGTTGCTGGATCTGGTGGCTCTGGGCACGGTGGCGGACGTGGTGTCATTGGACCACAACAACCGCATTCTGGTGGCGCAGGGGCTGGCGCGTATCCGGGCGGGAAAATGTAGCCCGGGCATCGCGGCGCTGATTTCGGTGAGTCGGCGCAATCAGCAGGAG
Organism: Gammaproteobacteria bacterium; assembly: GCA_013151575.1. Taxonomy (GTDB): domain Bacteria; phylum Pseudomonadota; class Gammaproteobacteria; order SZUA-152; family SZUA-152; genus SZUA-152. The sequence goes on along the minus strand of JAADHZ010000172.1, from coordinate 7,552 downwards.
CTGGCCTCATCGGACCTGGGTTTCGCACTGGGGCCGCGCCTCAATGCCGCCGGTCGGTTGAAGGATATGTCCGTGGGTATCGAATGCCTGTTGGTGGAAGACCCCGAACAGGCCCTGCAACTGGCCAGTCGTCTGGACGGCCTTAATCGCGAGCGCCGCCAGATTGAGGATGAGATGAAAGAAGAAGCCATGATCATCCTCGACGCGATGGAGCTGGACGAGTCCACCGAGTTGCCCGTAGGGCTGTGCCTGTTTGAGCCGCACTGGCACCAGGGCGTCATCGGCATCCTCGCCTCCCGTATTAAGGACCGCCTGAATCGGCCGGTGATCGTGTTTGCCCAGTCCGGTGAACACGAGATAAAAGGCTCGGCGCGTTCGGTCCCTGGCCTGCATATTCGTGACGCACTGGACGCCGTGGCAGCCACCCACCCCGGCCTGCTCAGCAAATTCGGTGGCCACGCTATGGCGGCGGGGATGACCTTGGCGCTGGACGACTTCGGGCGGTTTTGCGCAGCCTTCGCCACCGAGGTGCGGCGTCACCTAGCCCCGGAAGATTTGAAACGTGAAATCCTCAGTGATGGGACCCTGCAATCCGGAGAGATGACGCTGTCCGTGGCCGAAATTTTGCGCGCCGGTGGTCCCTGGGGGCAGGGTTTTCCCGAACCCGTTTTCGACGGTGTTTTCGATTTGATCAACCGGCGTGTGGTGGGTGAGCGTCACCTCAAATTGCGCCTGCGCTCACCGGGAGGCACGCAGGAGATCGACGGCATCGCCTTCAATACCGTGGACGACGACTGGTCGTCCACGGTCAAACAAGTGGAGTTGGCTTACCGGCTGGATGTGAATGAATTCAACGGTCGGCGCAGCGCCCAGCTGTTGGTGGAGCACATCGTGCCGCTTTAATCTCGAATTGCCGGGCCGATCTTTCACCCCGCCCCCTGGCTGCTGTAGAATGGCGCGTTTTTCCCTGTGCCAAAAAAGGGTCGCCGGACATGCTCGAAATCAGCCCCATCTCCTCCCGTATCAACGACATGCAAGGACGTGCCGACGTCCTGAGGGGGTACCTTTGACTTTGATACCAAGTGTGAACAACTGGATGAGGTAGTCCGCGAACTGGAGCAGCCCGAGGTCTGGAACGACCCCGAGCGCGCTCAATCCCTGGGGCGCGAGCGCTCGTCGCTGGAGCTGGTAGTCAACACCATCCGCAACATGGACAGCAATCTGGGCGAAGCCGCTGAGCTGCTGGAGATGGCTGCCGAGGAAGACGATCAGGACACCGTGGACACCGTGGTGGCCGATCTCGACGAGCTAGAAATGCAGCTCGCCAAGCTGGAATTCCGGCGCATGTTTTCCAACGAGATGGACCCCAACAACGCCTACCTCGACGTTCAGTCCGGCTCCGGTGGTACCGAGGCCCAGGACTGGGCGGAGATGCTGTTGCGCATGTACCTGCGTTGGGGCGAGGCCCACGGTTTCAAGACTGAGCTGGTGGAGGCTTCCGACGGTGATGTGGCCGGCATCAAAAGTGCCACCATTCACTTCGAAGGCGAATACGCCTTCGGCTGGTTGCGCACCGAGACCGGCGTGCATCGGCTGGTGCGTAAATCACCGTTTGATTCCGGCGGCCGTCGTCACACCTCGTTTGCATCCGTGTTCGTCTCACCGGAAGTCGATGACAATATCGAGATCGACATCAATCCCGCCGACCTGCGCATCGACGTGTATCGTGCCTCCGGTGCTGGGGGCCAGCACGTCAACCGCACCGAGTCCGCCGTGCGCATCACCCACAACCCCACCGGCCTCGTGGTGCAGTGCCAGAACGACCGCTCACAGCATAAAAACAAGGCCTCGGCGATGAAACAGCTCAAGGCCAAGCTGTACGAATACGAAATGCAAAAACGCAATGCTGACCAGCAAGTGGTGGAGGACAGCAAGGCCGATATCGGCTGGGGCAGCCAGATTCGTTCCTACGTACTGGACCAGTCACGCATCAAGGATTTGCGCACTGGCGTGGAAACCGGTAACACCCAAGCGGTACTGGATGGCGGGTTGGACGCGTTTATTGAAGCAAGCTTGAAGAGCGGGCTTTAGGGTAGGGGCAGCGAAAAAATTAAAGCACGGTAGGGTGGGCACTGCCCACCCTGTCGGCGAATAAAAATACAAACAGGTGGGCGATGCCCACCCTACGCCTTATTTGGGCATAAGTGAGAAGTTATCCATGTCAGACCAAAACAACAAACAGCAAAAAACTGAAACCGCCGAGGATACCAACGCCCTCATCGCCCAGCGAAAAACCAAGTTAGCCGCTCTGCGCGAAATGGGTAACGCCTTCCCCAATGATTTTCGCCGCAGCATAATGGCCGGCGAGTTACTTGCGGAATATGGTGAAAAAGACAACGATGCACTGGACACCAATCCAGTGCGCGTGAAAGTGGCCGGGCGCATGATGAGCCGTCGCATCATGGGCAAGGCGAGTTTTGCTCACCTGCGTGATATGTCAGGGCAAATTCAGTTGTTTGTCACCCGTGATGTGCTGCCCGAGGGTTTTTACAACCAGCAATTCAAAAAGTGGGACATTGGCGACATCATCGGTGCCGAGGGCGTGTTGTTTCGCACCAAAACCGGCGAGTTGTCGGTGAAGGTGGATGACATTCGCCTGCTCACCAAGTCGTTGCGTCCGTTGCCGGAAAAATGGCACGGCCTCGCCGATCAGGAAACCAAATATCGTCAGCGTTACGTGGACCTGATCATGAACGAGGTCACCCGCAACACCTTCCGGGTGCGCTCACAGGTCGTGGATTACATGCGCCGTTTTTTACTGGAACGTGACTTCATGGAGGTGGAAACGCCGATGATGCACGTGATTCCCGGCGGCGCCACGGCGCGCCCATTCGTCACCTATCACAATGCCCTGGACATGGACCTGTATCTGCGTGTGGCGCCGGAGCTTTATTTGAAACGGCTGGTGGTGGGTGGTTTTGAACGTGTGTTTGAAATCAACCGAAATTTCCGCAACGAGGGCCTGTCCACTCGCCACAACCCTGAATTCACCATGGTGGAGTTTTATCAGGCTTATGCCGATTATCGCGATTTGATGGACCTCACCGAGAATATGTTACGCGGCATGGCGCAGGAAATTCATGGTACTACCGTGCTGCCGTATCAGGGCGAAGCATTTGATTTTGGCAAACCGTTTGTGCGCATGACTATTTTGGAATCTATCTTGCATTTCAATTCCGACTTACAGTTAGAAAATTTACAGACGCTGGAAGCCGCCTGCCAGGTGGCTGAGTCGTTGAAAATTCCGCTGAAAGACAGTTATGGTTTAGGCAAGGTGCAGATTGAAATATTTGAAAAAACCGTCGAGCATAAACTCAAAGATCCCACGTTTATCACGGCCTATCCCACCGAAGTGTCACCCTTGGCACGTCGTAACGACGACGATCCTTTTGTCACCGATCGCTTTGAATTTTTCGTCGGTGGTCGCGAAATCGCCAATGGATTCTCCGAGCTTAACGATGCCGAAGACCAAGCCGAGCGTTTTCGCAAACAGGTGGAAGAAAAAGAAGCGGGCGACGACGAAGCCATGCACTACGACGAGGACTACATTACCGCGTTGGAACACGGCATGCCGCCCACCGCGGGTCAGGGCATCGGCATAGACCGGCTGGTGATGCTGTTTACCGACTCGCCATCCATTCGTGACGTGTTGTTGTTTCCGCACATGCGGCCGAAAAAACTGTCATAGCAGCTGATAAATTTTGGACGCTGACGAGTTGAAAACATAGTCGAGTCTGCTCCATGTCCTTGTCTTCATTTTTTTTCATCCGCCAGCCGCCAGATATTGACGTCTCGTCCCTGTTCACGGAGATGGTCGGCGTATTCGCTTAAATACCGCTGGAAACTGGGCTGTTTTCGATAGGCTTCCGAGAGTACGTAACTGAATACTGCCTGGGTGTGAAATACCTTAAAAAAGGCTTCGGTGCGGATGATTTCCTTGCCCTGCGGATTAAAAATCACAATGGACGGCGCGTAGCGCACGTCGAGTTTTTTGGCCCATTCCCGCGCGCTCATGGTGTCACCGTCCGGTGTGGTGAGTGGGTTTTTTGACCACATATCCAGCTGTACGATATCGACGTTTTTCATGACGGCGCGAAGTTGAATGTCCGGCAATACCGTGTTGTGCAGGCGGTCGCAGTTGGGGCAGTCTTGTTGTTCAAAAAAAACGGCGAAGGGACGCCCCGGGCTGCGTGCCTTTTGGGATAAGTCCACTTTTCCTTTTTGGAAAAAAACCTCGGAGTTTAATTTTTTTCGGGTGCGGACGGCAGGGCGATTGGCCGCAACGTAATCGCGGTAAGTGTGTTCTTTTTCCTTGCGTTGCACCACGTAGTCCACGTCCATGCTGAAACGCTGCGGGGAACGGTAGCCGTTTAAGCGTAATATCACGTTGGCGTGTTCACCAAAGAACAACACTGTGGGTGTGAACTGCACCTTGAGTTTTGCCGCCAGCGTTTTTTCGGAATAAACCTTTCCATCAACGTGAGTGACAGATCGGTCTCCCCACATGTTGATAGCGATGACATCCAAGTTTTTTCGGACTTTTTGTTCAATATCCTTCTGCGCGAGATTGCGTTCCACCAGGGCGTTGCAATAGGGGCAGCCATCCTGATAAAAAAACAGCATGAGACGTTTTCCCTTGGCGCTGGCTTCGTCGATATCTTCCTGTAAATCCAGAAAACTGTCCTTGAACCAGGTGGGGTATTCCGTGTTCCTGTCCCCCAGAAATTGTCCGGTTTCTACGGCCACCACCACAGGCACTGGAAGTAACATCAGTGCAATAACAATGCTTAGACAAAACAGGGCGACGGATGTGGCGCGGGGAATCATGCGATGACCCTCAGGGTGTTGATTTGAGACATTGTACCGGGCACACGGGGCCGGGCAAGAGGGGCACGCACTGTTTTTACACGCGGGGCAGGGTGATTTGAAAGCACGTATTTTGTTCCATGGAACTCGCTTCTATCTTACCGCCATGAATATCCACAATGGATTTGGCAATGGCCAGTCCCAGGCCGGTGCCGTCGTTACCGCGCTGCCGTGAGGCATCGACGCGATAAAACCGGTCGAACAGGCGGGGAAGGTGCTCGAGGGAAATCATCGAGCCGGAGTTTTCCACGCGGATACGGACCGCTTGAGGTATCTGTTTCAGCATTACCCGCACGGTGCTGCCCGAGGGAGTGTGTTTGATGGCGTTGGACAACAAATTACCCAGGACTCGGCGCAGCATCGCCCGGTCGCCCACGACTGTGGCTGTGCCGTCTAGAGTTAGTGTGACACCGCGTTCTTCCGCCCAGGCCTCGTAATATTCAAACAAATCCCGCACTTCCTGGGCCAAATCAACCTCGGCGGTGTCCAGCGGGTACTGGCCGTTGTCGGTTTTGGCGAGTAACAGCATGTCGCCGATCATCTGCGCCATGCGTTCGTATTCCTCGATATTGGAATAAAGAATTTCGCGGTATTCGTTCACGCTACGGGACTGTGACAGGGCGACCTGGGTTTGGGTTAGCAGGCTGGTGACCGGGGTGCGCAGTTCGTGGGCGATGTCGGCGGAAAAATTCGACAGCCGCTGAAAGGCTTCTTCCATGCGCTCCAGCATGCCGTTGAACGATACCGCCAAGTCGCTGAGTTCCCGGGGCACGGTTTCCGGCGAGAGTCGGGTGTTCAGCTCATTGGCGCTGATGCGGTGGATGCGGGCCACGATGTCGCGCAGCGGGGCGTGGCCCTGGCGCACGGCGATCCAGCCGATGAGTCCCATCACTACGATGCCGCTGGTGATCATCAGCCACAGGGCGCGGCGAAAGTTGGTGAGGAAATGCTGATGGCTGTCGATCACCACTGCGACGGACAGGGTGTAAAACCGGCCACCTCGGGAGTCGGCACCGAGGCGTCGGGTCAGTACTCGATAGGTGTGGTTGGCGTCATTCCACTGGCGCAGGGTTTGTTGCCCGGTGGCCAAGCGGTTGAGGGAGGAAAGATCTGGACCGCCGGGGCTGGCGAACAGGCTGCGGCGGTCCTGCCCGGTGACGTACAGGGCAGCACTGTGGTGGCCCACCAGAATATCCCGGAAGCGTTGTTTCAGAGCGGTGGGTACATCCACTGCGCCGCGATGGGACAGGGTCTCGGAGGCTGTGCGGGCGATGGCCTCCAGTTCGGCCACATCCTCGGCGAGAAAATGGGCCTCGATGGAGCGTTCGATGGTCCAGCCGAAAGCGGCGAACACCACTGCGGCGGCAATGCCGAACAGTAGGGTTAGCCGTAAAGTGAGCGAAGTAGGGCGCAGCTTCATGCCTCGTCCGTGGCGTCGAGCGTGTAACCCATGCCGCGCACGGTGTGAATGAGGTGGGTGTCGAAGCCGTCATCAATTTTGGCGCGCACCCGGCGGATGGCAACGTCGATAACATTGGTGTCGCTGTCGAAATTCATGTCCCACACCTGCGAGGCAATCAGCGAACGAGGTAGCACCTCACCCTGGCGACGCATCAGCAGCTCCAGCAGGGCGAATTCTTTGGCGGTGAGCGGGATGCGCCGTTTGCCACGGGTGACCCGGTGGCGTATCAGGTCCAATTCCAAATCAGCGACTCTGAGGGTGGTGTCGGTGGTTGGCACGGCGCCACGCCGCAGCAGAGTGCGCACTCGCGCCAGTAGTTCAGCGAAGGCGAAGGGTTTGACCAGGTAGTCATCGGCGCCCAGTTCCAGGCCTTTGACGCGGTCTTCCACACTGTCGCGGGCGGTGAGAAACAGCACCGGCACACTTTTGTCGGCCTCGCGCAGGGATTGTAAAATGCGCCAACCGTCCACGTCTGGCAGCATCACATCGAGAATAATCAGGTCGTAGGATTCGGTCATGGCCAGGTGATGGCCGTCCAGGCCGTTGCGGGTCAAGTCCACCACAAAACCGGCTTCACTGAGCCCCTGCTTGAGATAATCGCCAATTTTGGTTTCGTCTTCAACGATGAGTATTTTCATAAATTGTCCACGGGGCCACCGCTGAGCGTGTGCGTATTATTCTACGTTATTCGCAAACCACCGCTCGCAACATGACAACATTGTAATGACCCTGTCACGGCAGCGACAGACACGCTTGACTATAGTCAAAAGAATGCGGGAGCTTAGAATAGGTTTGTAAATAGAAAAAGTGCAGATGAACTGGAAAACGAGAAACAACACGGTGGAATGTTGCCCGGTCTGTGGCATGCGGACCACAGGACAGGCTGACAGCCTCGTAATGGAATACCATAAAATGTATTTTCATTTTTGCTCTGAACAATGCCGGGAAATGTTTCAGACCCATCCGGGGCTTTACAGCAGCAAAAAACGTGCAAAGGTGGCGGGCGGGGTGATCAAATCCCGAAAGCTGCGGCTGGCTACGGTGCCGGACCCCGAAACAGCGGAGGCCGTCGGCGAGTATCTCCAGGGGCTGATGGGCTTAAAAAAAAGCCAGGTGACAGGGCGCTGGCTCACTGTCCGTTACGATTTGTTGCAATTGACGCTG
>JAADHZ010000153.1 GCA_013151575.1 Gammaproteobacteria bacterium | reverse complement strand
TCGCGGGCGTTGGAAATGATCTCGGCAGCGTAGGCCACGCGCTCCGCAGGTGGCTCGGGAGTGTGCGCATGTTTGACTCGCAACGGTGTATCGTCGATGTGCATCGACGCGATGTTTTCGGGAAATTCGATAAAACACGCACCGGTTTTTTCCGTCTGCGCCACCTTGAAGGCCTTACGCGTGACCTCGGTGATAATGTCCGGGGCGAGGATACGTGAGCTGTATTTGGTGAAACTGCGAAACAGCTGCTCCAGATCCAGCACCTGGTGGGATTCCTTGTGCAGGCGGTGGGTGTCGGCCTGCCCGGCGATGGCCACCAGCGGCGCATGGTCCATATTGGCGTCGGCCACGCCGGTGATGAGATTGGTGGCCCCCGGGCCAAGCGTGGCCATGCACACCCCGGCGCGCCCGGTGAGGCGGCCGTAAACATCAGCCATAAATGCTGCGCCCTGCTCGTGACGGGTGGTGATGAACTGAATGCTGGAATCCAGCAGGGCGTCCATCACATCAAGATTTTCCTCGCCGGGAATACCGAAAATGTATTCAACACCTTCGTTTTCCAGGCAGCGGATGAAGAGTTCGGCAGCTTTCATAAATAACAGCGTAACAGAACTGGGGAGTAAGCAGGTGGGCGGCGGCCCCCGGGCACGAGGCCGCCGTGATTAAAGGCTACTGGCTTTCTTTTTTCACCAGAAAATTGACCACCTGGAATACCTTAGCATTGCCGCCGGCCGCTGGTGCTCCGGTGCGGTACTTGCCATTAACAATCAACGCCGGCACACCGCGAGCGCCGTAGCGACGGCCCATGTCCTTGGCGCGGCGGGTTTTAGTTTCCACGGCAAAGGAGCGGAACACCCGCTTAAAATCCTTCTCGCTCACCCCATGCTCCTTGAACAAGGCCATGATGGCGGTCTCGGTATTCATGCGGCGTTTCTGCTCATGAATGGCCTCAAACATGGGGCCGTGGATCTTATCCACCACGCCCAAAATTTCAGCGGTGTAGTACGCCCGGCCGTGGATTTCCCAGCTTTTGCGAAACATACCCGGCATACGCACAAACTTGACGTTGGCAGGTTTGCGCTTCAGCCAGCGTTTCACGTAGGGCTCCAGCTTGTAACAGTGGGGGCAACCATACCAAAACAATTCCACCACTTCGACTTTATCCTTACTGGTGGTGGGTTGTGCGGGGCTGACCAATTCATATTGTTGGCCCTCGTTGAAACGTGCCGCGAAGCCAGCGTCGGCCAAACTGAACAAGGTTAGTGCCAACAAGGCGCTGATGAGCGGGTTGATTCTATTCATTTAAAAGACCTCTTTTTTTAATCACGGTAAGGAATGATGCCGCGCATTACCCGGATAATGAATGTCGCCTCGGGCACCAGCAACAGCATTCACACTGAAAACACACACGCCAAAATGTTTCGCGTGAGCCTATCCAAATCGCCCTATGAACGCAACGCGGGGCAGTCCCGTGAACCATAACTTCCCTTACCAAGACTGAAATGGCAAACCGCACTGGCGCCCGCAGGTATATTCATGCACAATTTTGCCAACCCTAAAACTGAGGAGTTCGGCCCCATGGTTACCGAGAAAAAGACTTCCGAAAAAATTGATTTGGCTCAGTTTCTGAACCAGCAATACCTGTGTGAAACACTGACGATCAAGGAAGTGTCTACGCTGATCGACTACACGGAGCTGGTGGTGTTCAATAAAAATGAGGTGGTTGCGGAAATCGGCGAGGTGGGCGAGGCGCTGTATTTTGTCATCAGCGGCAAAACAGCGCTGTTCGCCGGAGACAAAGCCGAAAGTCAGGTGGGCCTGATCAAGGCCGGTGAACTCATGGGCGAAATGTCGTTTTTTGACCGCAACCCGCGCTCGGTGCGGGCCGTGGCGCTGGAAAATGACACCCGCCTGCTGAGGCTCAGCCGTGCCATGTACAAACGCCTGCGGGTGGAGCACCCGTACATTGCCGTGAATCTGCTGGAGCACGCCATCGTCAGCCTGGACCACTTGTTCCGCCAGGTGAGCCAAGATGTGTCCACTTTCTCCAACTACTTTTACGCGCCGGGCCGCAAATAGCGACGTTGAATTCCCTGTTTTTAGGCTGGAAATCTGACCCGTAGTAGCGTCACTCTCACCTACCCTATAAACCTCAGGAACTGGATGTTTTCATCACCCCAAACGCCTAAGCCTCACTGAGTGTAGTGATTGTCATCGTCTGGTTATGCAGCTCACATTTAGCATTGGGCGTAAACGGGGATATTTCTCCGTAGGAATAAAAGCCGGTGATCGCGGCGTTGGGGCCGAGGGTTTCGCGCACGGCTTCGATTTCTTCTTCAACTCTTTGTTTGAGTACCATTTTGCGGCCAACGCAGCTGATGCAGATGGCCAGCTCGGGCTCTGACCCTTTTATGGCCTGCACGCTGGTGTCGGCCGCACCCATAGCGCCGTCCACCAACCGGTTGAAATTGGATTTCATCAGCCGCGCATAACTGCCTTCAGGCATCTCTCCGGCGAAAATCATGCTTTGGTTTTCTTCGTCAACGGCGAGGATGGTGCGAACGACACCGTCTTCTCTGTCACCAGCGCGTAGGCTGAGAGGGAACAGCAAGCCGGTGCCGGGCAGACCTTTGGCATGTTCACCCAAGTATTGTTTATACAATTCCAGCGCGGATTTTCCGTCCATTTCGTACAGCACGTTCCCATCGGCACGGGTGATGAGCCGCTCGGGGCCAAAGGAATCCCACCCCCCCAGCGAACCGTATCCAATTTTTAAGGTTTTACTGTAGAGCCCGACCAGAGACACTCCGTTGCTGCCAGCGCGGTCATCGTGGATGATCTGGGTGGTTTCAAAGCGTCCATCGTCGCCGGACAGCCCACCGGTGATAGTGACCTCCGCTGGCAGATGGGCGGTAAGCCCAGCGACCAACTCACTGCCGTTGACGTTTAGACCGTCGGATAATACAAACACGTGTCGAAGACCTTCGTGGGGCATGGTTTCGGCCAGCTGGGCGCCACAATGAAAGCTGTCGGCGGCATTATTGATTTTCTGGTAAACCGACTTTATTTCGGTGTCGCGAAAGCGAATGGCGGTGAGCGTCAGAGAGTCATCCAACACGGCGACATCGTGGATTTCCCCGGCAGTGGAGCAGCCACTCAGTATGGCATTGGGGTAGGTGGTGCGAATTTCCGCCATTCTGTCCACGTTGCCAATATTTTCCGTTGAGCCAAACACCAGCACCCATTGGACTTCCGGATCCGGGGTTTTCAGCGCGGTGTCGGGGCGCCAACCATTCGAACGAGTCCAATATGCTTGCTCAACATTCATTTTATGTTCCTTTCTTGTTGGGGCAACTTTTCCTGTGATGCCGGAGCGCGTAGACTTAGCGGCCATTTACTACCCTGCGGCTACTAACCCGGTAACGACAACGGCAATATTTTTATGTCGGCCGAAAACCTGTCGGGTTTACGGTAAATTTGCTGCGCTTGGGAGGGCGGCCAATATTTTCCCTATTTTTTGTCAAACAGGGCCACCACTTTCCTCAAAACCAAAAATATTGGCTCGTTTCCCCACCATGCCCGCTACGATTCCTCGATTGCGCCCGGCTTTCTGCCTTATTTTCATTGCGGCACTCTGTTTGCCTGCTGCTCCGGCGTGGCCTGCGTTCACCACCCGTTTGTCGGCAATGCAGATTGGCGACGCATTGCAGCTCCATTTTCCGTTACGGGAATATGCGACGTTTGCGCGTCTGTCATTTTATGTGCCCGAGGTTTTTCTGGCAAAAGACGCTACCGACCTGAAACTCAGGTTTCCAATGATCACCGACGTACCCGGTGATGCACCGTATCGAGGCCACGCTGTTGTAACGGTTACGGTGAGTTACAAACCAGGCACTGGCGGTGGGCTGTATTTGCATCAACCCCGACTGCAAACCGTCGACATGCCCGGTCTGCCAACAAGCATGGCCGATGAAATTCGTGTCGTGGTGGATACGGTTATGCAAAATGCGCTGCCTTTGGTGAAAATTTACCAGGTACGTGAACGAGATTTGAATCACACGTTGTCGAAAAGCGAGCTAAAATCCGCAGTGTTCGAAACAGACGGCCTGGTACTGGAGTTCGGGTTCCGCTGAGCGAGGCGATCATCCACCCGCCCGACCCACTTTCGTTGCATATAGCGACCGTTGCCGGAACAGGTCATCCCTTTTGTTGCTGTTGCCAGCCCCGCTGAATGGCGTAGTTAAGCGCTGCCAGCCGTTGCACGCCAGCATCCAATAGCGCATATTTTCCTTCTATGCACTGCACGTTCAGTTGACCCGTTTGGGTGGTGATGTCGGGAAAACCAAATCCGCCACCGGCACCTTTCAATTGATGGGTAATGGACTGAAACTGTTCCCAGTCTTTTTCCGCCAGTGCGGATTCAATCAGCACAATCTGCGATGGCAGCTTGGCCACAAATCGGCCCACCAGTTCCAGATAAACGGGGTCATCTGCCAAATCTTGTGGGATATCGCGCGGCACGACAACATCTTCGGCTGGTGGCGTCGGCGCTGAAGATTCTACCGCATCCTGCTGCGGCGTGACGCGCGGCAGATAGCGTTTGAGAGTATCGTAAAAACGATCAACGATCAGCGGTTTGGTCAGATAGGCGTCCACACCTGCGGCGCGGCAACGCTCTTCGTCCTGCTTCATGGCGTGGGCGGTGAGTGCGACAATGGGGCCGCTGTAGCCTGCTCGCCGAAGATGCTCGGTGGCTTCTATGCCATCCATCACCGGCATTTGAATGTCCATGAAAATCAAATCAAAAGGCTGCCTGAGGGCTTGCTCCGTCGCTTGTTGTCCGTTTTCCACAATGTGCAGTTCCGCGCCGGTTCGGGCGACAATCAGTTGAATGAGGCGCTGGATGCCGGGGTTGTCCTCGGCCAGCAAAATGCGGCCGGAGAATGTGGCGGAGGGCACAGCGGAGTGGTTGCCATTGTGACGCTGTTCGACGGGCGACACCGCTGGCGGGCCGTCCAGCAACACCAGGGGCTCCACAGGACCAATGCCCAGACTCACGATAAATCGACTGCCGTGACTCTTGCGACTTTCGCAGTGGATGTCGCCCCCCAGTTTTTGCGCCAGTTGTCGGGAAATCCACAAACCCAGGCCTGTGCCGCCAAAACGCCGGGTGGTACTGGAATCAGCCTGTGAGAAAGGTTGAAATATTTTTCCAAGCTCTTCCTCGTCCATACCGATGCCGGTATCCACAACACTGTAAATCATGCGTCGACTGGAGGCGTCAAACCGGGTGTGGATGACAATTTCCCCTGTCGAGGTGAACTTGGTGGCATTCGCGCACAGGTTGAGCAGTATCTGCTTCAACCGCATGGGGTCGTTGATGATGGTTTCGGGCAGGGGGTACTCAAACACGGTGCGGAAGCCCAGATTTTTCTCCCGCGCCTGCGGCCCGACCACGGACTCGGCCTCCGCAACGGCGGCAACGGGCGAGATGGCAATGTGTTCAATTTGCAGTTGCCCGGCTTCGATTTTGGACAGGTCGAGGATGTCGTTGATCAACTGATGCAAGTGTTCACCACTGTGCAGGATGGTTTCCGCAGCGTCGTATTTGTCCGCCCCGCTGCAACCGGGGTCCATGAGCGCGCGGGAAAAACCGATAATGGCCGTCAATGGGGTGCGGATTTCATGACTCATATTGGCGATAAAATCACTCTTGGCGCGATTGGCAGACTTGGCAATATTCATCGCCTCGGCCAGCTCGGTTTGCGCGCGCATACGCTCCAGGGCTACGGTAATCCAGTTTCCCATCAGCGTAACCAGGTCGTGATCGACCGCACTGAAATGTTTTTGGCGCGGGCTGGTACTGTAAAAATTAAGGGTGCCGTAGTATTTTCCATGCACCGTCAGCGAGGTGCCGATGTAGCTACGATTTTGGCACTGCCCGCACAGGGGCGGAACGACGGCAGTATTTTTGGGTATACAATTGTGAAGAGCAAAGGGTCGCTCCTGGCGGAAGGCGCCCATGCAGGGGCGGTTGTCCAGCTGAATCCCCTGTGTATTGTTAAACGTATCGTCCAGTGCATCAGTGGTAGAAACCACGTCAAAGGCGCGGGTGCTTTTGTCGAGACGGAACACCGCACCGGTTTCCATGCCGGTGAGCCGGCAGCCTAACCGCAGCATCTCCGAAACCTGTTCGTCCAGCGTGACCCCGGATACTGCTGACACATTGTACAGAGCACGGATACGGCCGCTCTGGCTACGCAACTGGTTTTCAGCATTGCCACTGCGGCGGATAACAAATACCGCTACCAGCACACCCAGCACCAACGTGGTGGTGGCCAGTAGCGTGAGCAGCAAATCCGTACGATGGTTCGCGGCCTCCGCAGCGGCCAGTTTTTCGATCACGGCCCGACGCTGCTGTGCGAGCATTTTTTCTAATTCCAACATGACGGCATCCTGGATGGGCAACACCCTGTCTGTCAGAAGCTTCCGGGCCAGATCCCGCTGCCCGTCCAAGATCAGCTCAGAGGCTCGATTTTGAGCCCGCTCCCCCTGAACCACGTTGGGTCGTATTCTTTCCCACATGCTGCGAACGTCGGCGGATGCACCCGGGCTCAACAATTTATCTCGGGCGATCAAAAACGGCTCGGCCACCCGATTGAATGCCATGTATTGGTCATCCATCGCAAAAGGGGCATCCGCCACCAGCGTCATGCGCAGCAAAAACATAGCACGCTGCCTGACACTGTCACGCATCTGATAAATGAGCAACATTTCGCCTTGTCGATAGGAAATGTCCGCCAATGCACGTTTGTTTTGGTCCACGCTGTAATACCACACCGCAATCAACGCAATCAGCAACGCCAGTAAGCTGGCGAAACCACCGATGATAATCGGTCGTGAGCTGCTACAACGGATGCTCAAAGGCACGCGGCGGTCCTTAAATGTGAATTAACCTGCTGTCGAAAAACAAAGTCTCTCATCCCATAGGCAACATAAGGGGTGATGTTGTTCTCTCGGCAGGTTTTAACAAAACTTTGGGCACCGTCGTTTTATTCGCATCCACCGTCTTTGAGTGTCCTGACACATATCGTTGCGCACAGCTTACTAAAGTCAGAAAGAATGTGTGGAAATTTCAGCTGCCTGGCCAGCTAATATCGCACAGAAAAGGAACCTTGGTTTGAGTGCCGCGCTTTTATCCATGCAAAAACTGGCTTGTGCCAGAATGATGGCAGAGCAGTTCTGGTAGAATCCGCCCCATGGACGTTTCCCACATTATCGATGACCTCAATGCCCCGCAACGCGAAGCCGTGTGTGCGCCGCCAGAACACGTGCTGGTGCTGGCTGGCGCTGGCAGCGGCAAAACCCGGGTATTGGTGCATCGCATCGCCTGGCTGATTCAGACCGAGGGCATTTCACCCTACGGCATTCTCGCGGTGACCTTTACCAATAAGGCCGCCGCCGAGATGCGCGGTCGTATCGAATCGCTGCTCAAGGTGCCCGCCAGTGGCATGTGGGTGGGCACTTTTCACTCGCTGGCTCATCGCCTGCTGCGCGCCCACTGGAAAGACGCGGGCCTGCCGCAGACTTTTCAAATCCTCGACAGCGAAGACCAGCAGCGCGCCATCAAACGGGTGATCCGCAGCCTCGATATTGACGATACTCAATGGCCTCCGAAACAGTCCCAGTGGTTTATCAACGCCCGCAAGGACGAGGGCCAGCGCCCCGAGCACATCGAACATTTCGATGACCCGTATCAGAAACAGATGATCCGTATCTATCAAGCCTACGAGGAGATGTGCCAACGCTCCGGGCTGGTGGATTTTGCCGAGCTGCTGCTACGCGCCCACGAACTGTGGCTAAAAAAACCTCAATTACTGGCGCACTATCAACAGCGTTTCAAGCACATTTTGGTAGATGAATTCCAGGACACCAACAGCATTCAGTACGCCTGGGTGCGAGTGCTGGCGGGCAAGGTTGCCAGCGTATTTGCGGTGGGTGACGACGACCAGTCCATCTACGGTTGGCGCGGTGCAAAAATCGAGAACATCCAGCAGTTCAGCCGCGATTTTTCCGGTGTCCACACTGTGCGTCTGGAGCAGAATTATCGTTCCACCGGCAACATTCTCAGCGCCGCCAACGCGCTGATCGACAACAATACCGACCGCCTCGGCAAAAACCTGTGGACCGCCGGCGACGAGGGCGATCCCATCCAGTTGTATACCGCCTTCAATGAACGCGACGAGGCCCGCTTCATCGCCGAGCAGATTCGCAACCGCGTGGACGAAGACGGCCACTACCGCGACAACGCCGTACTATACCGCTCCAACGCCCAGTCCCGCGTGATCGAAGAGGCCCTGATCCAGGCTGGCATTCCGTATCGAGTCTACGGCGGACAGCGATTCTTCGAGCGCATGGAAATCAAGGACACACTGGCCTACCTTCGGCTGATAGCCAATCGCCACGACGACGCGGCCTTCGAGCGAGTGATCAACACGCCGACGCGTGGCATTGGTGACAAAACCGTGAGCGCCGCCCGCATCTACGCCCGCGAACACCGCGTTGCGCTGTGGGACGCCGCTCATGCGGTGGTGGATCAAAAACTGTTGCCAGCACGCGCCGTCTCCGCGCTGGCCGGTTTCCTCGAACTCATCGAGTTACTGGACGCGGACACCCGCGGCATGGAGTTGCACGACCAGCTGGAACACGCGCTGCATCTCAGCACCTTGCGCGACCACTACAAAAAGGAACGCGGCGAAAAAGCCCAGACGCGCATCGAAAATCTGGACGAACTGCTCAATGCCGCACGTTACTTCAAGCAGGAAGATGCCACCGACGAAGAGATCGAGATGGACGAGCTGTCCGCGTTTTTATCCCACGCGGCACTGGAGGCCGGCGACCAGCAAACCGAAGGCGACCAGGACGGCGTGCAACTGATGACCCTGCACTCGGCCAAGGGGCTGGAATTTCCGCAAGTGTTTTTGTGCGGCGTCGAGGAAGGCTTGTTCCCGCACAAAATGTCGTTGGAGGAACCCGGCCGCCTCGCCGAGGAACGACGCCTGTGTTACGTGGGCATCACTCGCGCCCGCCAGCGCCTGTATCTCTGCCACGCCGAGGCGCGGCGTTTGTACGGCAACGAAACCTATCCCCACCGCTCACGCTTCATCAACGAAATCCCCGCCGAATTGTTGAATGAAGTTCGCATGGGCGGCAACGTGCGCCACGCGACACCGCCCCGCACCAGCCATGTCGGCAGGATGGTGGAAGACACCACCAGTGGCATGCGCCTGGGCCAGCGGGTGGTCCACGCCAAATTCGGCGACGGCGTGGTGCTCAACTTTGAAGGCCAGGGCAGCCATGCACGGGTGCAGGTCAATTTCGACGGGCTAGGCACCAAGTGGCTGATGATGACCTACGCCAATTTACAACCGGCCTGAACAGCGAGTTCGTTACTCCGGTAACCGAACCCACAAATGGCTGTACCAGTAAAAACGCCCGGCCTGCCGCGACGGCGCAGTGCAATTGTAGCGGCTGCGACCCACGGGCAGGGGTGACTCCGCCTGCACCGAGAATCGGCGACGCCCCTCCCCCTGCCATTGCACCGCTACCCGCCCCTGCCCCGAAACAAAACAGCCCAACTGGCCCAGCCGCGCATCGCTGGGTTCCAGTGCCAGAAACAGCGCCGGTGGATTTTTTCCCGGAGCCAGCACCGGGCTCCAGGGCTGCACGTCGCTCACCGGCCAAGCCAAGCTGGCCACCTTCTGTCGGAAATCTTTGATATCGGCAAAACGTTCAGCCATCGGAAAGCGCGGCAAGGCGCGCAAATCGTCAAAAAAACCGGCGGCCCCGGACTGCTGACCAAAGGCCACGAAACCCATTTCCTTTACCAGCTCGGCCAGAACCGTATCGAACTCCCCATAGGGGTAGGCAAATAATGCTGACGCCTTGCCCAGCTCCTGTTGCAAGCGTTGCCGCGCCCGCTCAATATCGGCCCGCACCCGACCCCGCCATTGCGCCTCAGCCTCATTTTTCTGGCGGCGCACCAGATAATCGTGGCTGGCCGAATGGTTGGCGAAACTCGCCCCCTGCGCCTGCATTTCCCGCATCTGCTCCCATCCCATGTAGGCACGGTAACCACGATCCACGCCGTCGGTGGACACAAATACGGTGAAGGGCCAACCCCTTTTTCGAAGACGCGGAAATGCCTGCGTGTACACGGATTGATAGGCGTCATCGATGGTGATAGCCACCACCCGGCCGGGAAATGGCCGCCGCTCACGCAGGTATTTCACCACTTTCTCCAGCGGCCACACCTGGTAGCCCGCCTCGTCAAGGTGCGCGAGGTGCTGTTCGAATTGCTCAAGACGCACATTGGTGGACGGGTGCCGATCTTCCCCGAAGTGGTGATACATCAAAATCACCGCCTGCTGTTCGCTGGTATCGGCGGCCTGGGCTGGGGGGGCTACAGCGCTCATTGCCACCAGCCCAACCCACGCACATGTGATTAAAAACATCCGACCGACTGTTACATCTAGCATGCAGCAATACTCCGTATATTCAATGGCCCGCCACAGGGCGTTTGTGAGTGACATTCGCAGTGCTATTCTAGGAGTCTGTCGGACTTAGGATGAATCTACTGCGGAAAATTCATTTTGACCCATTTTCTCGATCCTTGTCGTTGAATATATCCAATATATATATCCAATATTCGCCTCAAACGATCAAAAAAATGGACTCAAAATGACTTTCCCTCGCTACGATTTCCTAAGCCCGACAGACTCCTAGCGGTTTGAATTTCCCCATGAGATGATGATTTACAGTAGAGGATGTGAGAATCGGACTAAAGCAGTCTTGCCCAACAAAATGAAAGAAAAAACCAACAACAAACCCCGCAGCCGAATCAACGCCTACTTCACCCACCACCTGTGGGTGTTGGTGTCGTCCCTTGGCGTATTGTGGCGCACGCCGCTAGCGACGCTGATGACGGCGGCGGTAATCGGTATCGCCCTGGCCTTGCCCGCCGGACTGCACGTCTTGCTGCAAAACGTGCAGCAGTTGTCCACGGGCTGGGAGGGAACGGCGCAAATGTCGTTGTTCCTCAAACCCGGTGTGCCGGAGTCACGCATCACGTCACTGGCCGACAAGCTGCGTGACTGGGACGACGTGGCCGAGGTGCGTTACATCTCCCGCGAGCAGGCGCTGGCGGAGTTCCGCGAGCAATCCGGCTTTGGCGGTGCGCTGGATGTGCTGGACGAAAACCCGCTGCCAGCAGTGCTGGTACTGCGGCCTACCGCCGAAGCGGCGAAACCTGTGAATATGGAAATATTGCTGAACCGGGTGCAAAAACTGGAGTCCGTGGATTTGGCCCAACTGGACATGGAATGGGTGCGACGTCTGTCCGGCATTATTGAATTAGGCAAACGCGGCGTGCTGCTGCTGGCGGGCTTGCTGGCATTGGCGATTCTGCTGGTGGTGGGCAATACCATTCGGCTCACCATTCTCAGCCGCAGCCAGGAAATCATCGTAACCAAACTCATCGGCGCCACCAACGCCTTCATCCGTCGGCCATTCCTTTACACAGGTTTTTGGTACGGTTTGATGGGTGCGGTATTGGCGTGGCTGCTGGTGGCGACCCTGCTGGGCCTGCTCAGCGACCCGGTGAATCACTTGTCGCTCCTTTACGACAGCGAGTTTTCCCTGGGCGGGGTAGGCTTGGCGACGGTGGCCATTTTGCTGGGCAGTGGCATTGTGTTGGGCCTGCTGGGCTCGTGGCTGGCAGTGGGCAGGCATCTGCAAGCTATTGAGCCTACTTGATTTTGTCGATTTTTGACGGCGACTTTCCCCTCTCCCGTGCGACGGAGACCGGGGCAAACCGATGGTGAAATCGTTTGCAATATCAGGGAACTTCAATGTAGCTTGGCACTCTCAGCACCTGATTGCTAAAATGATGGTATGAAAGAGGATAATGAAGGAGAACCCATGAACAAAAATTTGACTGTCGATCTCGCCGTCCCCACCGGCAGCCTTGAGGCCTATATTTCGGCTGCGGCGCAGGTACCCATGCTCAGCGTGGAAGAGGAACGAGATCTTGCCACCCGCCTGCGCGAAAAAGGTGACCTTAATGCGGCGCGGCGGTTAGTTATGTCACATCTGCGTTTTGTGATTCACGTGGCCAAGGGTTACAGCGGTTACGGTTTGGCGCAGGCAGACCTCATTCAGGAAGGCAACATCGGCCTGATGAAGGCGGTCAAGCGCTTTGATACCAGCCACAATGTACGTTTGGTTTCTTTCGCGGTGCATTGGATTCGTGCCGAGATTCACGAGTACATTTTGCGCAACTGGCGCGTGGTTAAACTGGCCACCACCAAAGCCCAGCGCAAACTTTTTTTCAATCTGCGCAAAAACAAAAAACGCCTCGGCTGGTTCACTCAGGCGGAAGTGGAGCGCGTCGCCCGTGAGCTGGACGTGCCCGAAGCCACCGTGCGTCAGATGGAAGAACGCATGAGCGGGAAAGACACTGCCTTCGATGGTTACGGTGCTGACGACGACAGTGATTTCAAACCCGCCCCCGCCGGTTACCTGCAAGACATGAGCATGGAACCTGCCACGCAGCTGGAGGCGGAAAACTGGGAAACTCATAACAATAATTTGCTTGCTGATGCGTTGGCCAATCTCGACGAACGCAGCCAGGACATCGTTAAGAGTCGCTGGTTGTCGGAGAAAAAGGCCACCTTGCATGATTTGGCCGCAAAATACGGTATTTCCGCAGAACGCATCCGCCAGCTAGAAGTAAATGCGATGAAAAAGATGAAAGGAGCATTGGCGGCATAATCAATTCGTAGGCCTCGAATGCAACTATTCAGCCTTTTAAAGGCATGGGGTTTTACACCCCTTAACCCTAAACGACGTTAAAGGACCCGCTTATTTTTCAGCGGGTCTTTTAACGTCCGCTCAACTGATGTTAAGCGCTGCCTTGATGATGGACTTTTTCAGCTTGGGCGCGAACAGTTCGATGAAGTCATACAAATAACCGCGCAGATAGGTGCCGCGACGGATACCCACCCAGGTGGTGCTGGCGGGGAACAGATGTGAGGTACTGATAGCGCGTAGCTCGGTGTCCCGCTCCGGATCGAAGGCCACATTGGCCAGCAGGCCGATGCCCAGCCCCAGCTCCACGTAGGTCTTGATCACGTCCGAATCCAGCGCGGTGAGCACCACTTCCGGAGAGAGTCCAGCATCCTCAAAGGTCTGGCTCAGCAACGAGCGCCCAGCGAAGGTGAAATCGTAGGTGATGACGGGGTAAGCCGCCAGATCCTCCAACGACAGCCGTGTTTTTTTATTCAACAAAGGATGGTCTACGGGCACCACCACGCAATGACACCAGCGATAACACGGCAGGGCCACCAAACCCTCGGAAGCCGCCACCGCCTCGGTAGCAATGGCGAGGTCTACCTCACCCTGTGCAGCCATGTCGCAAATTTGCTCCGGGCTGCCTTGCCGCAATTGCAGGCGCACGCGGGGGTAACGCTGGCGAAATTGCTGAATCACTGGAGGCAGCACGTAGCGGGCCTGGGTATGGGTAGTGGCGAGACGCAGCTCGCCACTGGCATCACCACGATAGTTCGCACCGATGCGGCGGATATTTTCCACCTCGCGCAACGCCCGCCGCGCAGCCTGAATCACCTCAGCGCCCGGCTCGGTCACCGCCGTGAGGCGTTTGCCAGTGCGCGAAAAAAGGGGCACTCCCAACTCCGATTCCAGCAGCCGAATTTGCTTGCTGACCCCCGGTTGTGAGGTGTGCATAGCCTCGGCGGCGTCGGAGACATTGAGGCGCCGATCGGCCACTTCGCAGATGTAGCGTAACTGGTGCAGCTTCATGGCGGTATTGTTCCTTGGTTTGATGGGCATGTTTAGAACGATTTAGTCTTTATATAGTCATATTTATTCTTTTTCAATCTATTTGTCTGCCGCTAAAGTACGCCCACTGAAATAGAGGGCCGCCCACGCGTGGACATTTTTTTTATTCTTTCGGGCTTCGGCGTAGGCCTGATGGTAGGGCTAACCGGCGTAGGCGGTGGGGCGCTGATGACTCCGTTGCTTATCTTCGGTTTCGGCATCGCACCTGCCATTGCAGTGGGCACCGACCTGATTTTTGCAGCCATTACCAAGGCCAACGGGGTCTGGGTGCATGCCCGCCAGCACACCGTGGACTGGCGCATTGTGCGCCGCCTAGCCAGCGGAAGCCTGCCTGCGGCCTTTGTCACCCTGATGGTACTGAGGCAAGTCGATACCCACACCGAGCAGGCGCAAGAATTTATTACCACCACCCTGGGGGTGGCGTTGATTCTCACCGCCGCCGCGCTGCTGTGGCGTTTGTGGGGGGCTGCGAAAAAGCCGCCGCAGGAACCCATGCCGGCAGAGCGGAAGCGGATGGACAAACGCCAGGCATTGGCCACCGTGGCGACGGGCATTGTGCTCGGGGTGCTGGTGACACTGACGTCGGTGGGTGCCGGCGCGCTGGGTGCGGCGGTGTTGCTGTGGTTGTATCCGCGGTTGAGCGCAACGCGGATAGTGGGCACCGACTTGGCCCATGCGGTACCGCTAACGGCCCTGGCCGGTCTCGGCCACTGGCAGCTGGGTACAGTGGATTTGACCTTGCTGGGTGCGCTGCTGATAGGTTCCCTGCCCGGCATTTATCTGGGCAGCCGCTTGAGCTCCGTGTTCCCGGAGCTGTGGTTACGGCCGGTGCTGGCCATATTGTTGTTGGTGGTTGGTGTTCGCCTAGTGGCCTGAACGCGACCCCGACGTAAAGAATTGACTGAAGAAGTAGGAGAGTGAAAATGTCGAAAGACAATATTTGGGTTGAGCAGGAAGAGTTAGTGCGTTACCGGGAAGCGGTGGCGACGTTTGAGCGTGGCGATATGGATGAGGCGCGTTTCCAGGCCACTCGCCTGCAACAGGGAATTTACGGCCAGCGCCAGGACGGCGTACACATGATACGTATCAAGCTGCCCGGCGGCCAAGTATCGGCCGCGCAGCTGCATGGTGTAGCGGATGTGCTGGCGAAATACTCGCCAGAGGACATGGTTAGCATCACGACTCGTCAGGATCTGCAACTGCACAGCATTCCGCTGACCCAAACCCCGGCGGCGGTGGAGCAACTGGCCGAGCTGGGGCTGACCTCCCGCGAGGCCTGCGGCAATACCGTGCGCAATGTCACGGCCTGCCCGCTGGCCGGTGTTTGCCCTGCGGAATGCACCAACGTGCAGCCGCTGGTGGAGGCCGTATCCAAACGTTTCCTGCGTCACCCGCTGACCCAGCATCTGCCGCGCAAATTCAAAATGAGTTTTTCCGGTTGTGAATCCGATTGTGCCCAGGGTATGTTCCACGACCTGGCGGTGATTGCGTTGCAGCGCGAGGGCCGTAACGGCTTTCGAGTGCTGGCCGGTGGTGGCCTAGGGCACAAGCCACGCCACGCCATTGTGGTGGAAGAGTTCGTTGAGGAGCGCGAACTGCTGCCGGTGATTGAGGCCGTGCTGGCCCTGCATCACCGCCATTCTGATCGCAAACGTCGGGCGCGGGCACGGCTCAAATTTTTGGTTGAGCGGCTAACGCCGGAGGGTTTTCTCGAAAAATACCGGGAAGAGCTGGTGCGCACCGGCCAAGTGTACGCGCACGATGCCTTGCCCACTGGTGAGTGGAGTGACGCTGAAAACCCTGAAAAATCGTTTACGGGCGCAGCAGGTGCACCCCGCACCGTACTGGAACAAAAACAAAGAGGGCATTACGTGGTACCAGTGAGCCTGCCCCTCGGTGATCTGAACGTGAACCAGCTGCGAGGTTTGGCAGAGCTGTTACAAAGCCGCAGTCTGAGCGAGGCACGAGTGACACAGGACCAAAATCTGGTGTTGCTGCACATCCCCAAAACGGAGCTAAACCCGGTGCAGCAAGACTTGGAAGCGCTGGGCCTGGGAACACCGAAGGCCGGTGATGACGTGGTGTCCTGCCCGGGCACTTGGACTTGCCGACTGGGTATCACTGCATCCCGAACCCTGTGTGAGCAACTGGACGGTGGCGACACCGATTTGCGCATTCGCGTCAGTGGTTGCCATAACGGTTGCGCCCAGCCCTATGTGGGCGACATCGGCCTGCATGGCGAGGGACGACGCCACTACGGGAAACTGATTCCCAGCTACCGCTTTCACCTCGGCGGCGAAGGTTGTGCGGGGGGTGATATCGCCACCAAAGGCCCGGAAATACCAGCATTGCGTGCCTCGGCGGCAATCACGCGCATCAAACAAGCCTTCGCCGACACCCGGCAGGAAAACGACTCTTTTCGCCAATGGACGCAACGGCAAGCACCGGATTATTTTAATACGCTGTTGGAGGACCTGGTGACGGTCACCGCTTTTGACGTGGAGACGCTCAGCCAAGATGTCGGTGAAGCACAAAATTTCCGGGTGCTGGCCCTGGGGGGCGGCGAATGTGCTGGCGCTTCGGAGGACGCCGTGTCATCACGGTTTTCCGAAGCCGCTCACGAACGCGAATACCGCCGCGTGTTCCATTTGGCGCGCAAACCAGAGCAAGCACTGGATTGCGCCGAAGCCATCGCCCGACTAGTGGGCGAGTCGTTACTCAATGTGAATGGCGTAAGCGTTATGCCCGAATCCCTCACAGAAATCGGCGCCGAAATTAGCCGAGTGTTAACGGAACAAAAATCGCCACATGCGTACATAGCGGAGTCGCTGGCGGTGTTCACGCAGGAGCTCGCACGACTGCGAGTCGAGTTCGATGAGCCAGCGTTTGAACGCCTGACCGCAGCCCAGGATCTATGGACCGCCCTAGTGGCCGAGCTGTGTGTGGACGTGGACCTTGGTGATTTCCTGCCGTCCGTGGAGCCTGTAGCGCAGGCGGTGTAAAAACCTGGAAACAATCGCACCATTCACGGCAGAACAAGAAGACACTTATCAAGGAGACATGCAAATGTCATTGCAGAAAAAAATATCCGCCCTGTGCAGCAGCGTGCAGGACATTGGCCGCGATTATGCCCCCGCCGCCCTGGCCAGCAGCTTCAGCGTGGAAGATATGGTCTTAACGGACATCATCACCAAACACGCTCGGAAAGTGGAAATTTTCACCCTGGATACCGGGCGCCTGCCGGAGGCCACCTACACCCTTATGCAGCAGGTGCGCGACCAATACGGTGACGTGGTGCAAATTTTCGCGCCAGATTGCGGCAGCCTGGCGGAATTTGTCGCAACCTATGGGCCCAACGGTTTTTACAAAAGTGTCGAACAACGCAAGCAGTGCTGCCAGGTGCGCAAGCTAGCGCCGCTGAAGCGGGCGCTCAGCAACAAATCCGCCTGGCTGACGGGCCTGCGCCGAGAGCAAGCGGTGACGCGAGCCGACATGCAACACAAAGAGTGGGATGAACTTCACGCCATGCCCAAGTTCAACCCGCTGCTGGACTGGACCGAGCAGGATGTATGGGATTACATCAAAGAGTTCGATGTGCCGTACAACACGCTGCACAACGAAGGTTATCCCAGCATTGGTTGCGCCCCCTGCACTCGCGCTATCAGCAAGGGCGAGGACATCCGCGCCGGGCGCTGGTGGTGGGAAAACCCGGAAACCAAGGAATGCGGTCTGCACGTGAAATCCTGACGTCCTTCCCCTCAAACTAAAAAATACCAACGAAGCCAGCCCCGCAGGACTGGCTGGCTTCGTTGTTTGTGAAAGCCTGCCGGGTTACCGCATAAAAATCGCGGGAAGATTCTCGTGACAGAAAATCCCATTAACTTTTCTTTCAACAGTCGACACCCCTGGTGTCGAGCACAACAAACCCCATGAAATACTCAACTACCACCTACTAAAGTAGGTGGGTTAGTGCATTCGGTGCTGATGACTAAAGTCATCAACCTCGCACTCGCACCATCATAAACGCGCATGAGTCAAAACATTAAAATCAAAGTCACCGTCTAAAGACGGTGGTTTTTACCAAATTACTGGAAAATAAAGGATGAAACACAATAACTTATTATAAGTGGCGCTCTGATTTAGTCCGTATTTGTCCATTCTGATAAAGTAAAAGTGCAGGAATAGTCGCTCTTATTTCGAGCTTTTACGATTGAAGAACGGGCACCAAAAGTAGGCACTTTAAGCGTAGACGGGCTGAAACAGGGATGCTAATTATAATAAGTTATTGTGTTTCATCTCCAAGATAAGGTGGAAGTCGGCCTGTAAGCCGGGTTTTGTCGAGAACAGTCATTCATCTGGCCAACGCGTCACCACGCGGCTCAAGCAACCTACCCGGGAACAACGCGGGCCACGCCAATGTTCCCCTATTTGGTCTTGCTCCGGGTGGGGTTTACCCTGCCACTGCTGTTACCAACAGCGCGGTGCGCTCTTACCGCACCATTTCACCCTTACCGGCACTTTCGCGCTTAGGCGGTATATTTTCTGCGGCACTTTCCGTGGGCTCACGCCCCCCAGGCGTTACCTGGCACCCTGCCCTATGGAGCCCGGACTTTCCTCCGCACCCGCCCTGCCGTAATAAAACGACAAGGAGATGCCGCGACTGTCCAGCCGACTTCCGGAATGAAGCTTACGCAAGCGAAGCCTAAGTGACAAGCGGCGGAATTCCAGCGGTACGCCTGCCGCTACAGACAGTGCTTCAAAATTTCGCGTCACCGAGCCTGCTGACGCACGCCACTTGAGCGTAGAGTCAACGCTCAGGGTAAAGCCCGAGGCACTGCTGTCAGGCAAGCTCAACAAGGATGGTTGAACAAGCCCGTCCTGTGTTAACGGCTTACGAAGAAGCGGCGGTGTGAGACTTTCCGCTCGTTACCAGCGTAGAATGCCAGCTTGATTATTCCTGCTGAAATCACCGAACACCTGCACACATTTCCGTTCTGTCGATATGTCGCACAATGAGCCGTAAACTGCTGAAATCAACCGCTATCGTCAGCGCCATGACCAGCGTGTCACGGGTGCTGGGGCTGGTAAGAGACGTGGTGTTCGCGCAGTTTTTGGGGGCGGGGCCTGCCACCGATGCCTTTTTTATCGCGTTCAAAATTCCCAATTTCCTACGCCGCCTGTTTGCCGAAGGAGCCTTTTCGCAAGCTTTTGTACCGGTGCTCACCGAGTACAAAACGCAGCGTAGCGAGCAAGAAATGCGTAGCCTGGTCCAGCACGCGGCCGGTACTCTCGGTGGTGTCCTGTTTCTGCTGACAGTGCTGGCGGCGCTGGCAGCACCGGTGCTGGTGATGATCTTTGCACCCGGATTCATTGATGAGCCCGCGCGGTTTGATCTCACCGCCGACATGCTGCGCATTACTTTTCCCTATCTATTATTCATCTCGCTGGTGGCGCTGTCCGGCAGCATCCTCAATGCCTTTGGGCGATTTGCAGTGCCTGCATTCACGCCGGTGTTTTTAAACGTGGTGCTCATCGGCATGGCCATCTGGGGCGCCCCCTATTTTGAGCAGCCAGTGGTGGCGTTGGCCTGGGGTGTATTAGTGGCGGGCGTGGCGCAGCTGCTATTTCAGCTGCCGTTCCTAAAGCGCCTCGGCTTGCTGATGTGGCCGCGCTGGGGCATGCGCGAGCCTGGGGTACGACGCATTGGCAAGCTGATGTTGCCAGCGATTTTTGGCTCGTCGGTAGCACAAATCAATTTACTGCTGGACACGCTCATTGCGTCTTTTCTGGTGGCGGGCAGTGTCTCGTGGCTGTACTACTCGGATCGGCTGGTGGAATTTCCACTGGGGGTGTTCGGCATCGCGCTGGCCACAGTGATCCTGCCCAGCCTGTCGCAGAAACATGCTGCCGCCGAACCAGAAAAGTTTTCCCGCACCCTGGACTGGGCGCTGCGCTGGGTGCTGGTAGTTGGCGCCCCCGCCACCGTGGGGCTGTTTGTGTTATCCGGTCCCATTTTGACCACACTCTTCCACTACGGCGAATTTGATATTCAGGATGTGAGCATGGCACGCCTCAGTCTCATGGCCTATTCCCTGGGCCTGCTGGGTTTCATCGCGGTAAAGGTGCTGGCTCCCGGCTTTTATGCGCGACAGGATACCCGTACCCCGGTGCGTATCGGCATTATCGCCATGGTAAGTAACATGGGACTAAATATCGCCTTCGTGGTGCCCATGGTGCTACTGGATATCGGAGGCCCTCACAGCGGTCTCGCCCTGGCCACGGCCTGCTCGGCATTCATCAATGCCGGTTTGTTATTTCGTGCCTTGCGCCGTGAGGGAGTGCTTACTTTGCAGCCTGGCTGGGGATTGATGTCGGCACGGGTATTATTGGCGAGCGCCACCATGGCAGGGGTGTTGATATGGGGCACGGGGGAATTATCCCGTTGGCTGTCGTGGGGGCTATGGGAACGTATCGCGCACCTGAGTCTGTCGGTAGTCGCAGGCGGTTTTGTTTATTTTGGCGTGCTGCTGCTGCTGGGGGTTCGATTGCGGCAATTAGCGGGACAGAAGGGCTAACGCCCATTTGAAACAGCGAGGAGCCATATTTTTTGATACAACTACATATTTTCTACCATCGTTTTAATTTTAATCGCTTTTTCAAAATGATCCAATTTATGAATCATAATCCACCATTGAGCCGCCTCAAATAACAACTCAGGATCATTATTTTTATTTTCAAAAAAAGCATAAAAAGACAAACCAACATTTGAGCCTTTCTTCTCTATTTTTGTATTACATACTTCAATAATTTTTTTCTTTAATTTTTCTCTCATACGTCCCTACAAATATCGATAATTATCGCACCTCTAAACAAAATTCAGCTTCTTAGGGACGGAAATTTAATAACTTATATAAGTGGCGCTCTGATTTAGTCCGTATTTGTTCGTTCCGATTGAGTAAAAGTGCAGGAATAGTCACTCTTATTTCGAGCTTTTACGATTGAAGAACGGGCGCCAAGAGTAGGTGCTTTAGGCAAAGACGGGCTGAAGCAGGGATGTCAATTGTATGAGTTATTTAATTTCCGTCCCTTAGCGTAGGGTGGGCAGTGCCCACCGTTGAAACTGGGACAAAGCACCATTGGTGGGCGATGCCCACCCTACAGAAAGCAGAACGGCTCGGTAGGGGGTGCTCTGCCCGTCGCACTGACAGCTGAATATCATCCTCGCCAAAATTCAGGTGCGTAAAAAATATGCCTGTAGCAGTGCGAAGAAGGAATCACCACCACGCACACTCCCTGCAACCCATTTCCAAAAGCAATGCCAACCCTGCTAAAAAGCTCGGGCGCAAGCGACCGAGCTTTAAGAATCCAGCAGCCCTATCGCTACGCGGTTAACTTTCTCTGCGACCCTGCAACGCATCGTTGCCACTATGAAACAAACATTGCATGAATTCCGCCCAAACAAAAAGGGCCCCGCAGGGCCCTTTTTATCATGACAAACGATCCGGTTTAAGCTCGTACCAGCCCATACTTGGTTAATACCGTCTTGATGGAAAACCAAGCCACGACTAACACAGTGAGCGTCACCGCAATATCGAACATCGATGTCATAGGGATATGATAGAACTCGGGGTCCACTGAACCTGAAATCCACGTGTACCGCTCAATCCAGGTGCCTATCATAATGCTGCTGGCAACCATCACGATAACCGCAGGATTGTGGCGATTTGGCGTCCATATCGCTAATGTGAGGAATGGCACAAAGAATTTCAGTGTCAAGAACACCCACCACAGTGGTGCAAGATCATAATGCATCATGGCATTGAAACGATCCATTTCCTCCGGCAGGCGCCCATACCACATGATGAGATACTGAGTGAAGTAAAAGTATGTCCACAGGATGGTGAACGCGAGCATCAGCTGTGCAAGATAGTTCATCACAAACGGCTTGGGAGGGCGAACCATTTTGCCGGAGCGCATTAATATAAATAACATGATGGCAAAGAATGCGAGGAACATATGAAACATGCTGACGAACTGGTAAGCACCATAGCTGGCACTGTGCCAACCCGGCATCATCGTCATTTCGAAGTCCCATGCCACCATGGTTCCGTACAAGATGTAAAAGAAGGGTACGAGTAACGCGATGTTCCGAAATCGACGGTGAACGGCTGGTGAGTCAGTCACGGTCGTTAAGTGCTGATATTTAATAAACAGCAGGAAAAACCCACTAACCGCCAGAAAACCAAATATCTGGCGCACAACCAAAAACGTGTAGTCATGCCAAGCATTGAGGCTATGTCCAGCGCCTTCCGTGTGACTATGAGACAGCCACTGGAAGGTGTTCTCCCCGCCATACAGCAACACCAGCAACATAATACCGGCCAACGGAAACAAACCCGACGTAGCTACCGCAAAAAAACGCACTTGGTAGCGCCATTTGCCGTTCACTAAGTGCAAAATCGACGACGCTAATGTCACTCCGGCCAATGCGATGTACAGCACGACGAGAAAGTTAGTGGTCAATACAGACCAGCTTCCAAAATTCTCCATTTAACCGTTACCCCTTTTTCTCTCAGATCCAAAACGACGGATTATTTATCCAGCCAAAGGCCAATCTAGTTAATCGCCACCGCCGTGGTCTTTTCATTTAACAGGCCATTCTTCAAGTAGTTCACCACGTGCCACCGTTCTTCAGGCGACAAATCATTTGAACCACCCAGCTCATTCGGTATGCCGTAGGCTGGCATCACATAACTACCAAAAGTGATGGTGCCCCAAACCCAGCCCTCGCTAAGACTTTTTTGCACATAGTCATCGGTCAGATCAATGGCACCAATTTTAGAGCTGATGGGCGAGTCCGCTTTGCCTGTCAACCCGTGACAGGCAGAGCAATAGATGATGAACAAATTCCGCCCTTTTTTTAACGACGCGGCAGTTACCGCAATAGGGTTCACCAGATCCCTGGCTTCCTCCCGGTTCGCAACTTTGGTGGGGATGCCCATCACGGGTACTGAACGTTTGGGAAAAGGCGTCATTACACCTTCCTGCGGCTTGATGCTGGGCTGATTCATCATGTCCTGTGACCACGGCCATGCCAATGCCACAGAAGGAATTGCCAACAATGCAGCCAAAATATTAAGCCTTCTCATTTTATGACCTCTTCTCGAATTTCCAGCACTTTATGCTTTTGAAACAAATCCTTGATGGGGTCCGTGTGAGCTTCATTCAGCTCTAACATGATTGCCACTTGGTCGAGACTCACTTTCTCGCTGTACAGCGCACTGCGTTTCTTGAACAGGCCGGACAAAAAGAGAAACGAAAAAAACGTCAACCAAACCGCGAAGAAAATCAGCATCTCGTACATAAGTACAAAATTGGACGGTAACGGAATAACTGCTTTACCACCCTGTGGCTGAACCAAGAATGTGGCTTGCGCACCCGCCAGAAAGAGAAAACCAAATGTGACGCCAAAGATGGCTCCAAACAGGGTGAACTTCTGTATATGCACCGGGCGCTCACCCAGAACCTCTTCTACGTCCGGGTGTTCGATAGGTGATTTCATGGTGACATCATCCACGGTCACACCGGGCACCACGTTGCGCCGGATATCCGCGATGGCAGCATGCGCCTCCTCGAAATCACTGAATAAGGCCAGTAAACGATGCTTGCTCATTTCGATTCCTCCCCACCGGCAGTCTCGGTTGCGGGCTGCGTGTGGTCCGTCATGCGAATAAGGTCTTCCTCACCAGCGCTACGCTGCCGATGGAACACCATCTCTTTCACTTCATACATGGAGACGGATGGAAACACCTTTACAAAGATAAGGAACAACAACCCGAACCAGCCAAAGCTACCAAAAACAATGCCCCATTCCACGACGCTTCCCCACATCACATCCCACTGATGGGGTTCCTGCGACAGGGACAGCGTGGGCGCCACGATCATCCAGCGTTCAAAGAACATGCCCACGTTCAGAAGTATCGACACCACGAACATTGTCGGCATGTGGCGACGCAGTGAGCGGAACGCCAGGGTGAAGGGCAATACAGAGCCCAGGAAGATCATGGACCAGAAAATCGGTGCATATGCGCCGGTGGCCTTGGCAATGAGCAGTTCCTTGTCATAAACATTATGACCGTACCAAATGGACGCGAACTCAACGAGATTCAGGTAAGTCCACACCATGGCGATGGCGAAAGTCAGTTTGGCGGTTTTTTCCATGATCGGCAGGGTCATGTAGTCCTCAAAACGGAAGAAGTACCGCAACAGCACGAACAGGGTGATGATCGCCGCACAACCGGAGTACAGTGCGCCCGCCACAAAATAAGGAGGGAAGGACGTCACGTGCCAGCCCGGCATGATGGCCATGGCGAAATCAGCAGACACGATGGAGTGCACCGATACCGCTAGTGGAATCAGGAAACAGGCCATCAGTAAGTAAGTCTTTCGGAAATGACGCCACTGTCGATCGTTGCCCTCCCAACCCAGCGCCAACACGGTGTACAATTTTTTCCGCCAGCCTTTGCCATGGTCTCGACAGATAGCCAAATCGGGGATCATGCCGATAAACAGGAACAACATGGACGCCGACAAGTAGGTGCTGATGGCGAAGGCATCCCAAGCCAGCGGGGAACGAAAGTTTGGCCAGTGCCCACGATCAGACACATAAGGCAATACCCAATACATGTTCCACACGCGCCCCAAATGGATAATGGGGAACAGGCCAGCGGTCAACAACGAGAATGTCGTCATCGCCTCTGCAAAACGATAAATCGGTTTACGCCAGTCCGAATGCATGAGATGCAAAATTGCGGACAGTAACGTGCCGGAGTGGCTCATGCCGATCCAGAACACGAAGCTCGCGATGTATAAATCCCACATGTGTGGATTATTGAGGTTGGCATATCCCATACCCTCCGTGTACTGAATGTATTCCGCGAATACTGCTACGGAAATCATTGCCACACACACGGCCACAGTCACCCAGTAGGCCGGCCGTGGATTTTCCATACTGCGCAGAACGTCAGTATTGATCTTCGCCCACGCAATCTGCTCGTTAATATCTTTTTCAGTCGCCATCGTCATTATTATTTCACCTTAGATCTGTGCAACACCCTTACCACGAGAAGCTGGCGCCTCGCCTTAAACATCTTCGCGAACACGTTCGAGATACATTATTGACGGATCCACATTTAACTCTTCAAAAATACGGTATCCGCGCAAATTGGGGTTGGCCTTTTCGCCACGGGTGCTTTGGTAGGTGCCACGTTTGACTTGGTGTTTTTTCCACAGCTGACTCACTGCGCTGCTCTCGTCCATGGTGTCCCCAAACACGATGGCGGAAGTTGGACAAGCCTGAGCGCAAGCCGTCATTGCCTCGCCGTCAACCACACTGCGGTCTTCCATTTTGGCTCGGTCCTTGACAGTACGGATACGCTGAACACAAAAAGTGCACTTCTCCATTACACCCTTGTCGCGCACCGAAATATCCGGATTCAGTTGCTGTTCCATGGGGGACGGCCAAGCAGATTCGTAATAGGAGTAAAAATTGAAATAACGAACCCGGAACGGGCAGTTATTAGAACAGTAACGCGAACCAATACAGCGGTTATACACCTGGGCATTCAAACCATCCGGTGTGTGATAGGTCGCCGCCACCGGGCAAACCGGTTCACAGGTAGCTGCGCCACATTGCTGACACAGCATTGGCAGGAAACTGGCCCCCTGCTCCGGGTGTTCCATATCCGCCGCCTGATCCCAGTAACGCTCGATGCGCAT
Organism: Gammaproteobacteria bacterium; assembly: GCA_013151575.1. Classification (GTDB taxonomy): domain Bacteria; phylum Pseudomonadota; class Gammaproteobacteria; order SZUA-152; family SZUA-152; genus SZUA-152. The sequence continues at coordinate 8,880 of JAADHZ010000153.1, read as the reverse complement.
CCAGTGCATGGCCTGGCCTTTTTCAAACCTTTCTTTGCCAACCACCGCCAGATTGTTTTCTGCGTAGCAAGCAACGGAACATGCGTTACACCCTATGCAGACATCAAGGTTGATTGCCATGGTCCAACGATGTTCATAATCGTGGTGACCACCTTCTTCGGCGCCTTTACGATAGTCAGACCAGTTGTTCAGAATATTGTCTAAAGACATGTTTATGCTCCCTCCGTACGCCGAAGCTGCTCGACCGGCACAGTCACCACCAATTTCCGCCCCGCCTGAGTATCACTGGACCCCAAACGTACGATGCCCAATCTTTCCGGCGGCGCCACTCGCGTTACCTGAACCTGGGTGCCGTACATGGCAAGTTCACCGGTTTTGGTCTCACGTGTAGCATCAAGAATTTTTAACGGGTTCACGCCAAGGCCTTTGGCATACCGCCCGTAATCGTCATGCCCCTGTCCCAGTGGCACCGCAATGGCATTGGCGTGCATACCCTTCAGCAACACCGTATGCAACTCAATACTACCGCTGTGGGTAGATATTTTGATTTTGTCACCATTACCGATGCCCAGTTTGGCGGCAGTGGTCGGGTGGATTTCAGCCCAGGAATCCCATACCACCTTGCTAATCTGATCGGGAGCTTCCTGCAACCACGGCAGGTTTGCATGACGGCCATCCAGCAAACCCATGCGCGGCGAGGGCAACAGATACAAACCGTTTGCATCGGCATCGCCAACCTCACTGATCGGCTCTGCAAATGAAACAACGGTGGATTTCAACTTCTTCGCTGGGACATCCAGGTTAATGACTCCAGTCTGCAACGCTGCATCCCAGAACTCATTGTTGTTTTTGGTATTTTTCTTGACCGCTGCGGGCATCGCAGCAAAGGCATTGCGCAGATAAGCATAATAGTCATCAAATTGCCCGTATTCAGCGGTTTTACGCTGTTTGAGCAAGGTGAGAATAATGTCGCCCAGACCGCGAGTGTCTGGGTGCAGCGGCTCCATCAACGGTTGTTGAACATAAATCGCACTGCGCTCCGCCTGCGTGGCAGGCACCTGCGTTCCCCAGTCTTCTAAGTAGGAAGCGGCGGGCAATACCAAGTCAGCCAGCGCCGTGGTTTCGTCCATAAATTGAGAAATAGCGACCTTGAAGCCTATATTCCCTATTGCGTCCGATAGGTTCAGCGCCGCTGGTGCCGAATACACCGGATTGCTGCCGGAGAAAATAACCGCATCCAGTTTTTTCCCACTGGCAGCGGCGGCAAACTCCACCAAATCCGAGGTATTGCCTTGCTTGGCCATCAATTGAGGGAATGGAAAGTTGCCGGAAGATTCGATGGTCTTGCCAACATTGCCCAGAATATGATTCAACATCATCACTGCGGCAACCGAGTCATATCCGTGAGCATGCCCTTCCACGGTCGCCCCCGCCAACACTAGGCTGGGTGAACGTTCCGTGAGTAATTGCGCCACACGTTGAATGCGATGCCCGGCTACGCCCGTGATCTTGGCAACTTTGGTAACGTCATAACGGTCAATCAGCTTACGGACGCCAGATGGAATGCCCGCATCGCTGACTTTAATCTTGTTCAGCAACAGGTTTGCTATGCCCAGAGCCAGCACCCCTTCCGTACCCGGCTTGATGGCCAACCAGAGATCAGCGCTACCACCAGTGAGTGACATTTTAGGTTCTATCTGGACCAGCAAACCACGCTGTTTCGCGGTGCGGAATTTCGCGTACTGACCGGCGTAATGCACTGGCGACTGCCCGGCTCCCATGAAGTCGGCACCGAAAGAGACAACCATTTTGGCCTTATCGAGGCGCAAACGTGGATTGGCTTCGCCAAGCATGTCTTTATTTACCGCCTGTGAAACGGCGTTGTTCACGACATCGTGCGCGAAATGTTTTGTCGATCCCATGGCATCAAGGTGATTACTGACCAGTGCCAACTGGTGACCACTTATCGTGCCTGTGAACCAAGCAAAGCGGTCGCCATTTGTCGCTCCCAGTTTTTCGTTCAGCACGGCCAGGGCTTTGTCCCACGATACGGGGGCCAGGTTTCCACCACTGCGCATCAACGGAGCCACAATTCGATCAGGACTGTAATGACCCTGAACACCGGCCTGCCCCATCATGCACAACTTGCCGTTATTAAGAGCGGCGTCGGGGTTTCCTTCCAATTTCAAGACCCGGCCTTCACGCACACGTCCGTGAATGCCGCAACCCGCAGAACATTGCATACAGGTTGATGAGTACCAGACACCTACACCGGGAATAACAAATTCCTCCGGCATAAGGTAGGAAACCACCTCTTCTTTACCTTCCTCCAACGTGACAGTAGACGGTAAATCACAGCCGCTCAACGCAGCGCCAGCACCACCCCACCCCATCATTTTCAGAAAACTTCTACGGTTCATCTTTCCGCTCATAGTCGTTAATCCGCCCTGTTATCCGGTCTTTCGACAAATTGTTTTACAGCATCAAACCACGAAACAATTTGACGGTTACTTATGACACTTCCAGCAGTCGCCCGGCGCGCCAAGCTCTTTATTTTCAATGTGGCAGCGCACACAGAAACCCATATTCAGTGGTTTCACCTTTCTCGCCACCGTCATATTTTCTAGCTCACCATGACAAAACGCACACACTTCCTTGACGTTTTCCACGGGGAATTCACGATCAAACACCAATGTCTTCAAATGTTTTTCGTGGGTGAAATGCACGAAATCCGGCAGGTCATGCACCTTCTTCCATGGTGGGGGCGTCTTGTCTTCCCAGTATTTGGTGAGTTTCTGGATACGCGGCTTGTCGGTGGCAATAACCTTGTGACACCCCATACATTTACTGGTAGGAGGGATGCCTGCCACCTTGCTGCGACGCGCGTAGGTGTGGCAATACATACAGTTAATGCCATTTTCCTTGACATGCGTATTGTGGGGGAATTCAATGGGCTGTTTCACATCCTTGCCCTCATATACCCCCGTTGGCGGCGTCACACTGTATTTTTCAGCCATTGCCGTTGGCGCCACCAGCAGCACCATCAACGCCAACAGACAGACGAAGCCCATCTTGGCTGGTCCAATAAAATTGCGACGACGCGCACTAGGATTGACCGAACGGTTACTCACTACCATTTCTATCCTCGATACGTTTTGTTATTCGTTGAACAAAATTTTTCGGTAATTTAAAGCCCCAGCTTCGAGGCAAAAAAAAGATATCACCAGCGTCGCCGGAAAATTTCTGGCAACGTATTTTCATCTTCAGCATATATCGCTGGAATGTGATGTTTTCTGATGAATGCAAGCCAGCCGGTATAGCTGCTTGCCCTCCCCTTTTTTATAAATACAGTGGCAGCTTAGCCACGTCTATCATTTTTTATGTCAAACACTTCAGGTTTTTATTTTATGAAAATGCCGCCAACCCTGAAATCGCCGACTCGTTTAAAGGCAAGCACACGCCAAGTACCCATGCCGACTTCACATCGACCGCTGTGCCCACCCTCCGCAAGTGCTCTCCAACTCACTTACCTTGGACTAACCTGTGTTGCCACTATTTCTGTGGCCCGTTTTTACAACAAGTTAATACACTTACACCGCAGCCGCCTAACATTATTTTGAATATCAGAATATGACTATTCAGCCTACCGGCAGCGGACATAAAATATCCTATGGCTAGCCGATGCTAGACCAATCCCCGCAGAACTGTCAACGCAAATCTAACAAAAAAGCTCAGGATCTCCTCTATCACAGAATCCTTATATTAATCACCGCCTTACAATGGTGCGAAATTCCACCCAGCCATAACTGGGAACGCCCCCAAATAGTGCGCCACGCACAACCACTATGTCACAAGGGGCATTCGCTACACTGCATCGTTATGACTTTCCAGTCGCCAGGAACGAGTTAAACACCTTCCCGAAGAATGACCGCACGGCAGCAGCGAACGTAGAAGTCTCCCTTGGCGCGAAGCACTAACATACGCGCGTTATACTCCAACGTTCTTTACAAACGGAGACGCCCTTTCCCACCCCCCTCGCAACGACTACAATGTGCGGCCTTGATTTCGATCCGTCCGCTACCCGTGGTCAGCCAATGCCTGAATCTCAACACAACATACTTTCCCCCTCACTCGACCCTCAACCCGGCCATCGCAGCCGGTGGGGGCAGCTTTACGGCAGTAGCGATGCCCTGATCATCGCCCGCGCGGCCCTGCTCGCCCAACAACAAGCGGGTGAAAACGGCAAGCCGGTGATGGTGATCACCCCTGACACCCCCACCGCCACGCGGCTGGAATACGAGGTGCAGTTTTACGCCCGAGGGACCACTGGCGACGCGCTACCGGTACTCACTTTTCCCGACTGGGAAACCCTGCCCTACGACGTATTTTCGCCGCACCAGGACATCATCTCCGATCGTTTGGCGACACTGGCCCGATTGCCGGAACTCCAGCGCGGCGTGCTCATCGTACCGCTGCCCACCCTGTTACACCGGCTTGCGCCACGCAGCTTTCTCGACGGCAACTGCTTTTTGATCGACGTGGGACAAACCCTGGACCTGCCATCCATGCGCAGGCGACTGGACACCGCCGGTTATCGACGCGTGGACCAGGTCATCGAACACGGTGAATTCGCGGTACGCGGCTCCCTCATTGACCTGTTTCCCATGGGCCAGTCGCAACCCTACCGCATCGAACTGTTTGATGACGAAGTGGAGAGCATTCGCAGCTTCGACACCGAGACCCAGCGCTCCATCGACAAAGTCGACAACATCCAGTTATTACCAGCCCGCGAATTCCCCTTCACCGACGATGCCATCACCCGCTTTCGTCAACACTATCGTATATTGTTCGAAGGTGACCCGCAGGCCAGCACCATTTATCGCGAAGTCAGCAACGGCAACACCCCACCGGGCATTGAGTACTATTTGCCGTTATTTTTTGAGCAGACAGAAAGCCTATTTGATTATCTTCCCAAGCACTGTGAAATAATCACACTCGACGGCGTGCAGGAAGCCATCGACGCCTTCTGGAATGATGTGGAAGGCCGCTACGAGCAAGCTCGCTACGACACCTCGCGCCCGTTAATGGAACCGAAACGTTTGTTTTTGCGCGAAAATGAATTTTTTGAACACATAGGCAAACACACCCACATCGCCCTGCAACATTTCGAGATTCCCGCCAAGGCCGGGGTCAGAAATTTTGCCACCAGCGCCCCACCCCGGCTCACGCTGGATGCCCGCGCCGAACAACCCTCCGCCCGGTTGTTGAAATTTCTAACAGAGTTTAGCGGCCGTGTGCTGCTGTGCGCGGAATCCACCGGACGCCGCGAGACCCTGCTGGAGATCCTGAAAAATGCCCAACTGCATCCCGAGCCGGTGGCCAACTGGAACGCCTTCCTCGACAGCGACAGCACACTCGCCATCACCGTCGCCGCACTGGAAGATGGCCTGTTACTCAGCGAACCCCACATTGCACTAATCGCCGAACCACAGCTGTTCGGTGAACAGGTACTGCAACAGCGCCGCCGCCAGCGCAAAGCGCGCGATGCAGACCAGGTCATCAAAAACCTGGTGGAACTGGAAGTAGGTGCTCCCGTGGTGCACGAAGACAACGGCGTGGGCCGCTACCTCGGCCTGCAAACCATCACTCGCGGCGACATGACCCAGGAATTTCTCACCCTGGAATACGCCGGCGGCGACAAACTGTTCGTGCCGGTGAGTCACTTGCACCTCATCAGCCGCTACAGTGGCGCCTCACCGGAGTCCGCACCACTGCACAGGCTAGGCAGCGGCCAATGGGAAAAAGCCAAACGCCGAGCGCGCGAAAAAGTCCGCGACGTGGCCGCCGAGCTGCTATCTATTTACGCCCAGCGTGAGGCACGCAAGGGCTACGCCTACCATGTGGACGACGATCAGTACGCCGCCTTCTGCGCTGCCTTTCCGTTCGAGGAAACGCCAGATCAGCAAGACGCCATTGAAGGGGTGTACAACGACCTGTGCTCCGACAAACCCATGGACCGATTGATATGCGGTGACGTAGGCTTCGGCAAAACCGAGGTCGCCATGCGTGCCGCCTTCATCGCCGCGCAAGAGGGCAAGCAGGTGGCCATGCTGGTGCCCACCACGCTGCTAGCCCAACAACATTTTGAAAACTTTCAGGACCGCTTCGCCGACTGGCCGATACGCATCGCCTCCGTGTCCCGCTTCCGTTCCAAAAAGGAACAAAACGAAGTGCTCGTGGGCCTGGAAAGCGGCAACATTGACATCATCATCGGCACCCACAAACTCATCCACGGCGACATTCAGTACAAACGCCTGGGGCTGGTGATCATCGACGAAGAGCACCGCTTCGGCGTGCGTCAAAAGGACCGCTTCAAGGCCCTGCGTTCGGAGGTGGACGTGCTCACCATGACCGCCACACCGATTCCGCGCACCCTGAACATGTCCCTATCCGGCATCCGTGACCTGTCCATCATCGCCACCGCACCAGCACGCCGACTGGCGGTAAAAACCTTCGTCAGCCAGTGGAACGACACCCTGCTGAAAGAGGCCTGCCTGCGCGAAATTCGCCGTGGCGGCCAGGTGTTTTTCCTACACAACAGCGTCGACACCATCGAAAGAATGCGGCGCGAACTGGAGGAACTGATCCCCGAGGCCAAGGTGAAAACCGCCCACGGGCAGATGCGCGAACGCGAATTGGAACAGGTGATGGCGGATTTTTATCATCACCGCTTCAACGTGCTGGTGTGCAGCACCATTATCGAAACCGGCATCGACATCCCCAGTGCCAACACCATCATCATCAACCGTGCCGACAAATTCGGCCTTGCGCAGTTGTACCAACTACGGGGCCGCGTGGGCCGCTCCCATCATCAGGCCTACGCCTATCTGGTCGTGCCCCCGAAAAAGGTGATGACCGCCGACGCGGTAAAACGGCTGGAGGCCATCGAATCCATTCAGGACCTGGGCGCAGGTTTCACCCTCGCCACCCACTGGAAATCCGTGGCGCGGGCGAGCTGCTAGGCGAAGGCCAAAGCGGCCACATGCAGGAAATCGGCTTCACCCTGTATCTGGAATTGCTGGAGCGCGCGGTGGAAGCACTGAAGGCTGGGCGCGAGCCAGAGCTGGACCGGCCACTGGACCACGGTGCTGAAATTGATCTGGGCATCCCCGCGCTGCTGCCGGACGACTACCTGCCGGACGTGCACACCCGGCTAATCCAGTACAAACGTATCGCCAGCGCCAAAGACGCGGACGAACTGCGCGAGCTGCAAGTGGAAATGATCGACCGCTTCGGCCTGCTGCCGGACCAAGCCAAAAATCTCATGCGTGTCACCACGCTGAAACTCAAAGCCACGCCGCTGGGCATCATCAAAATTGAAATGAACGATGCCGGTGGGCGCGTGCATTTTTGCGCCGAGCCTAACATCGAGCCCATGAACATCATTCGCCTGATCCAGACCCAGCCGCGCATTTATCGCATGGACGGACAAGACAAGCTGCGCATTGTGCATGACCTGCCCGATGCTGACATTCGTTTTGATGCCGTGGAAGACCTGCTGGAAAAACTGATGGCGACAGCGTAAGGCATCCGGTGGGTGCGGTTGCGTTGAATCCTGAAAAGGAGGTAATAAAAAAGTAGCTTGAATAAACAACCCCGCAGCAAGCTATCTCGCTGCGCTCGACTTCGCTACGCGAAGCATTAAACTGCCAGCTCAAACGCTTACACGTTTGAACAAAAAACTTACGCAGCAAGCTGCGGGGAATTGAACCCAAAGAGATTAAAAAAAGCGACAACTACCTTGAAAAACACCGCCTTGAGTGCATCCCAATAGCGTGCATCAATAAAGGCATGATCAACGACATGGATGGCTGATTTGATAGCCATACAGTCACGCTCTGCATGACGTACTTTTTCTTTTAATAAACAACCCTGCAGCAAGCTATTTCGCTACGCGAAGCGGGGTATTACACTGCTAGTTCAAACGTTTAGGCGTTTGAACAAAAAGCCTATGCAGCAAGTTGCGGGGAATTGAACCCAAAGAGATTAAATATATTCAACGCGCTACGATCATTTTAAACTCCGAAACTTGAGTTACTAAGGAGTGCATAGGATAGTCGACGTAAACCGACTCACTGTGGATCTAAACTGGCCTGGACTCGTTACCTGCATTTTCCCAAGATTGTATTTTTTCAATTAGCTTTTTGCCATCTTGTTCGTTCATGAAAAGCATTATCATGCCGGCTATCCTATATACTCCTTAATATAAGCTAACCTGTTAATTTATTTATGCGCATTTTTTCTTCTTTTTCCTTGGTAATGGGTTGAAGTTTAAATAGCTTATTTCTTACTTGAACATAGGCAAATACAAAATAGGCTGAAAAATCATATCTTGACCATTCTCTAACCTCTGTGCCTGTTCTTGCTCGCACAGACCATAGATATGTTTTATTCCACTCTAGAGGTTCTTCTACCACATGTGATGAGCCTGAAATATTCTCCCGGTAGTAAACAGTTTCACCAGCCACTTCTTTTCTTCTTTGTTTCAATATCTCATAGATAATGACATCATAAGTAATCCCCTCCTCTTGAATAGGTTCCCATCTTATTTCTGGAGTCAACGTATTAACTTTAATATTTGAAACTGTAGGATGAAGAGGCTTCAATTGATGGTATGTTGTACATCCGCCAAGCACGACAACAACAAAAATAACAATAACAATACGTAAATAGCTACTAATCATTTACACACCCTCTTTATAGATCATAGACTTAATTAGAATACCATCAAACTTAGGAAATTTTTTCTTTAAGCTTTCTCGGCCCAATAATTCGTTATCTTCGACGCTAACAGTAACGTCTCGAGTATCCATGCTCACA
>JAADHZ010000060.1 GCA_013151575.1 Gammaproteobacteria bacterium | reverse complement strand
TTTTGCAATTACCTGAGCTGCCTTTCTCCGAGATACTTTCTGAACGCAGCTTACAACAAATTATTGAGGACTCACCTCGTAAGAGAAATCGTATCTTCACCCCATTGGTGACGCTGAAAGCTTTTATAGCACAGGTGTTGAGCGCGGACAGATCGTGTAGAAAAGCCGTTAGCCAAGTATTGGCGGAACGAATCAGTCAAGGTAAAAAAGCCAACTCAAATAAACAACCCCGCAGCAAGCTATCTCGCTGCGCGAAGCAGGGTATTAAACTGCCAGCTCAAACGCTTACACGTTTGAACAAAAAACTTACGCAGCAAGCTGCGGGGAATTAAACCCAAAGAGATTAAAAACACCAAGAAAAGAAGCCTGCGAGCTACTAAATCAATGGGTTACAGCTTCATGAAGCAGTATTAGGGCCAGGCTCGATTAACGTGTTATCGTCCCGATCATGCCTCGTAGACCTCGCATCTATCCTTGCCGGTATGCCTCTGCACATTGTGCAGCGGGGACATAATCGCGAAGTATGTTTTTCGGTGATGATGATTATTTCGCTTGTCGTCATTGGCTCGGCGAGGCGTTTAAGCCACCGGCTGTCAGTTGCATGCCGATACCTATAGCGCCTATGTTTCGTTATCTGTATCTGGCAACTTGAGCAGACGCCCGCTACGCCATGAACTGAATCGTACTATCTCAAATAAACAATGTGAAAAGGAGAGTGAATAAGCTCCCTAATCTGCTCTTCTTAAAACTCGGAAACAAGCCTGCCAATGTCTGGGTTATCTGCCAGCATTTGGACATGCTCAATCGTTGCCTTTATAAATTCTATACCTACGTGAGGGACGCCCACGTCTTCGTAATACTCTTTGATACCTTCTAAATCACCGTAAGCGGAATGGGCCGTAAGCGGAATGGGCTACAAATACCTTCATTTATTCGATACCCAGCTTTTTCTTTACCTCATCCAATTCCAGTTTTTTACCTTCACGCACCTCTATTAAACCCGTGGCAACAGCTTTCATAAACTCCCGCTCTTCTTCATTTTTTTTCATCTTCTTCAAGGCCTTGAAGAACTGCTACATCTTTCTTCGACGGGTAAGCAAGATCGGGTGGTGAGTATCTTTTGCATGATTTACCACCTTGCCGGGGTTAACTTTCAGACCCGTAAGGAGAATGATGTCTTCAGAAAATTTAATTTGCATTGGGGGTAATCTCATTGGACTAGCGCCTATTTAGACCTGATTGTAGCACCGGTTATTTGGTCTTTAGAAAGGTTGTAGAAGGGAATTACCACATCCGGCCATTCAAAAACATAACGCTGAAATGACGCGAGGGGATTACGGGTTTTCATGTTTCCAATACCTCAACACATGCTAGGTTGGCCTGGGGTAGCAGTGCAGGGCATCATAGTGTTGATCAATCCCCGGGTCCGGTATCATGCCCGTCCGAGGTGCAGAACACGCTCGCTGCCGATACCCGGCGTCCTGCACCGACAACAATAACGGTCGTCATATGCCTGAAACAAATCCAAAATCCGGCGCCAGTCTGATGGATTACGCCAAAGCTCTGCCGCAATACCTGCTGCCCCACCACGCATTGTCCCGCGTGATGCACGCGATCACCCGCTGTGAGGCGCGCTGGTGGAAAGGTCCGTTCACGCGCTGGTTCGTGAACCACTACACGGTGGACATGAGCCAGGCCGCAGAGCCGGACCTCAGCACCTACCCCAGCTTCAACGCCTTTTTCACCCGCCGGTTGCGGGACGGCGCACGCACGCTGGCGACAGCCCCCGATACCCTCGCCTGTCCGGTGGACGGCGCGGTGAGCCAACTCGGCGACATCATGGCTGGACGGATTTTTCAGGCCAAGGGGCGCGACTATTCGCTCACCGAGCTGTTGGGCGGCGATACACAACACGCCGCCGCCTTTGAGGGCGGGCGCTTCGCCACGCTGTATCTCTCTCCTCGGGATTACCATCGCATCCACATGCCGGTGGCTGGAAAGCTTCGCGCCATGACCCATGTGCCGGGGCGGCTGTTCAGCGTCAACCCGGCCACCGCCCGCGCCGTACCGCGATTGTTTGCGCGCAACGAACGGGTGGTCGCCTACTTCGACACCGAGCTGGGCCCCATGGCCATGGTGCTGGTGGGAGCCATTTTCGTGGCCAGTATTGAAACCGTCTGGGCCGGCGAGGTTACGCCGCCGGCTGGCCGTCAGATCCGCCACTGGGATTACGATCCCGAGGCCCCCAACAACGCCTTCGAAAAAGGCGCGGAGATGGGGCGTTTCAACATGGGTTCTACGGTCATTTTGCTGTTTGGCCGCAATGCCATTCGGTGGTTGCCGACCGCCACCGACAAAGTCGACATGGGCCAAGCCCTGGGAAGTCGCCAAATCGAGCAATAGCGCACGTGGGGAGGGGATGGATTCGATGGCCGTGAATGTGGACTATGCTTTGTCCATACGGAAACATTTATGCGGAAATGTTTGTACAAAAATTGAGGTAGGCCGTCATGACTGAGAACACAAAACCAGCCCCTGCGGAGACGAGCGGCGTCGCGTGCGACGTGTGCCTGAAGGAAATCCCGGAATCGGTCGCCGTCAGCAGCGAGGGCGATGATTATACCCAGCATTTTTGCGGCCTGGAGTGCTACAAAAAATGGCGGGAAACCGGGACCGAAAAACAAGAGGACGCTACGGAGCCGGGCGAGGAGCCCGGTCGGCTTACTTCATCAGTTCGTTGACCAACGCACTCGCGCTGGTGTCGTTGCTCGGCGCGCGTTGATACGAGAGGATTTCCTGTAGCGAACGGAACACCCCGGTATCAAAATTCCGAAACTTAAGGCCGACACCGTCGTCGGCTATCCGTGTGACCCGCGCATTGATGCGATGCTGGGATCCCTGGCTCTCCTTCTGCAAGCAAAATACCAGTTCGACATCGCTGGAATGACGAAGATCAAGATCCGTATCCTCTTCTAGGCCAAGAAAGGTTCCCCCCAGCCCAATGTCACGAGAACAACAGCAGCCCAGCATTTCGCCATGCTGATAAACATCCACCCCGACACGCAATGCCTTGCGCTCACTCCATCGTTTTTCCACCGAACACCTCCAGCTCCCGTTTTTGGTCAGAATACATGACTCTCCCCCCCGCGCCCAACGACCCCGCAACTTTCTAATCCATGGCTCTCACTTACCTGCGCTAAAACAATAACACGCAACGCCGACCTTCAGCGTTCATTTGCTGACTTGGCTTGCTTGTTAAGCAAAATACAGGCCAAACCTCGGTTTTGCAGGAAATAGCGCGGCAAATCAATCCATTGATCGGAAAACAGTATCGTACCTTACCCGTCAGAACAAATGAAAAATCCAGTCCCTGTAAAAAAAGCCGACATACCTCTTTCCCTCAAATCCGCTCAAACGAAAACGACTGAACCTCTTCCAGACGCGTGGATCGCGACAGCACTAACTGTAACCTGTCCAACCCCAACGCAACCCCGGCGCAGGCTGGCAGCCCCTGCTCCAGTGCCGCCAATAGCCGCTCGTCCATAAAAATTGCATCCAGCCCCTGAGCCGCTCTGGCCCGCAGATCCGCCTCGAAACGCTGGCGCTGTTCGTTGGCATCGCGCAGCTCATGAAACCCATTGGCCAATTCCACGCCGTCAATGAAGAGTTCGAAACGCTCCGCCACCGGCACTGGCCCGGGCCGCACCCGGGCCAGCGAGGCCTGGGTGGCCGGGTAGTCGTACACGAAGGTGAGTCGATTTTGCCCCAGCTGGGGTTGGATGCAGTGACTCATCAGCAAGTCCAGCCAACCGTCGCGGTCATCAAGGGCCAGCCCGGCCACCGGCCCTATCCCCTGAGCGGCGGCACAGGCCATCAGTTCCCGGCCGCTGGCGCGGTGGGGGTCTACATTAAGGTATTGCTGAAAACAGACCTGATAACTGAGCCGCTGTGGCGCCTCGAATTCACGCAGACCTTTAGCCAGCACATCGACCAAGGCCGCCACGTCATCCATGAGACGAACATGGTCGAAACCGATGCGGTACCACTCCAGCAGAGTGAATTCCGGATTGTGCAGCCGCCCGACCTCACCGCGCCGGAAGGCCTTGCACACCTGATAGATGGAGCCCATCCCTGCTGCCAGCAGGCGCTTCATGGCGAATTCAGGGGAGGTGTTCAGATATAGGGGGAGGCCGTCGCTTGCCTCCACCACGTAGCTGGGAATATGGGGGTCGGTGGTCCCGCCGCGTGCCAGCAGGGGCGTTTCCACCTCCAGCACCTGCTGTTGGTCGAAATAGCGGCGCAGGCGGCGCAGCAATGCCGCCCGCTGTTGCAGGGCCAACGGGGTGGCGGTGGGCCGCCAGTGTTGCTCAACGCCCAATGGCCCTGCCCCGCTCAGCTTTTGACGCGTCCCACATATTCGCCGCTACGGGTGTCTACTTTGATGAGCTCACCGGTTTCGATGAACAGGGGTACACGCACCATCGCGCCGGTTTCCAGCGTGGCGGGTTTGATGCCGCCCTGGGCCGTGTCACCTTTCAACCCAGGGTCCGTTTCGGTGATCCGCAACTCCACAAAGTTGGGCGTGCTGATGGCGATGGGGCTATCGTTCCAAAGGGTTACCTCACAGGTGTCCTGTTCCTTCAACCACTTGGACTGATCACCCACGGCACGGGCATCCGCCCCTACTTGTTCGAAGGTATCGGGGTCCATGAAGTACCAAAATTCACCGTCGTTGTAGAGGTACTGCATGTCGGTGTCCATGACATCGGCTCCCGGCAGGGATTCGCCGGATTTGTACGTGCGCTCCACCACGCGCCCGCTGAGCAGGTTGCGCAACTTGACGCGGGTGAAGGCTTGGCCCTTGCCTGGCTTGACCATATCGACCTCAATCATGGAGCAAGGGTCGTTATCCACCATGACCTTGAGGCCGTTTTTGAATTCGTTGGTTGAGAAATTAGCCATTTCTACCTCGTTCTGGGAACATTCTGTCTCTAATGTGCACGCTCTGTTTGAGAGGCAACGTATGATACCGCTTAGCACCGGACTTTGTCAGGCCGAGTCCTTTTTGAAGACGCCTCCTCGCAGCTGGCAGCGGGAACTGGCCCAGGCCCACCGGGAAACCGGCAGCCTGCTGGCAGCACTAGGACTTTCCGCCGCCGACCTGCCCTCGGGGGTGGCTGCTGCGCAGGACTTCCCCACGCGTGTGCCCCGGGGTTATGTGGCGCGCATGGCCTATGGCGACCCTGCGGACCCGTTGCTGTTGCAGGTACTGCCCCGTGGCGCCGAAACCATCCGCAAACCAGGTTTCGTGCGTGACCCGGTGGGTGACGGGGCCGCTCTTGCCAGCCCCGGCCTGCTACACAAATACCATGGGCGGGTATTGCTGATGGCCACCGAGGTTTGCCCCGTACATTGCCGCTATTGTTTTCGACGTCACTACCCTTACACTGAAAATCGTGCAGACGACGCACACTGGTCCAAGGCGATGGATTACATCCGTGGCCACGAGGATATTCGAGAGGTCATCCTCAGCGGCGGTGACCCCCTGTCCCTGAGCGATGAACGACTGAGCACGCTCACCGATGCGCTGCGCACCATCCCCCACATCAAACGCCTGCGCATTCACAGCCGCATGCCCATCGTGCTGCCGGAGCGTATCGACGCTGGCCTGCTGGCCTGGTTGCGGGCGCTGCCGTGGCACACCGTGCTCGTCACTCATTGCAATCACGCCAACGAAATTGACCCGCAGGTCAGTAACGCACTGGCAAAACTTCGGAACGCCGGCGTCTTTCTGCTAAATCAGGCGGTGCTGCTGCGCGACATCAACGACACCGTCGAAGCCCAGGAGGCGCTCAGCGAAACCCTATTCGAAGTCGGCGTCCTGCCCTACTATTTGCACCTGCTTGACCGGGTGCAGGGGGCCGCTCACTTCGAGGTTTCAGAACCCGAGGCTCGACGGCTGTTATCCGGTCTGCAACAACGCCTACCGGGCTTCCTGACGCCAAAACTGGTGCGCGAGATCGCCGGAAAATCCCACAAAATTCCCGTGTGATTTCAAGTATTCACAGGCATAGGCTGATAATAATGCCGAATCAGTACCGAAAACCCAGGCAAAGTGCGCCTCACCCAATGCACTATGGCGTTTTATACGTAGCGACGTATACTCATGCCTACGCAAAATGCTCAGGGAAGACCCACAGCAACCAGACGCGGTTAGCACTTCAGGAGTACAAGTGACAGGCAACACACTTGAGGGATTGCTGAATATCCCCGAACAAACTCGCCCCATTGAGGGCTCGTTCGACACGCGCCCCAAACAGGTGGAGGCGTGGATCGAGGCTCTGCCCATTGCCAACACCGGAGAATGCGCACGCCAAATATACGGTGCCCTATGTGAGATCAATCGTCTCGCGATTCCCGAAACCGACCGAGTCAAAGCCATGGAGGCATTTCGTGCCCCCGTCTATCACGTTACCGAAGTCCTGAAAAAACACTACGTCCATCAAAACCTTCCGCTCTCTCCCAAAAACCAGAAGGTTGCCGAACTCTCTATTCAGCTGCATTCACAAATGGCCTTGGGTTACAAATCTGTCATCCAAAGCAAGTTAAGCAAGACATTTTCTCTGCTCAGCAACAAGACACTCACTAAAAGCATTCACCGGGCAATCCGCTATCTGAGCAACGTCATGCTGTGCGCCTACCAGATTTACATCCAGCACCCAGAGCACGTCTGGCTGCATATTCACCAGCTCTACCTCTACGCCGAAAAAAATAATTTTCACCACGAGCTGGTGAAAGACCATATAGTGGCTGAATCCATGCTGGACAGTTCCATCGCTGATCTTTACGCGCAAATATTGCTGCTGGCCCTGGCCGGCCCCTACCGACTACGCCAGAATATTACCGATACCGTTTACACCGCCCTGCAAACCTGGGCACCAAGCTGCCGCGTCATACCCCTTGGCGCAAACCCAGACAGCGACTACGCCTTCACCATCAATCTGAACACAGACGCCGCACCGGGATATTTCCGCGACGATGGCGCTACCGACCCAGCGCTTTGCCGCGTGGTGGATACCCAAGAAATGACGCAGGTTATCAGCGATGCATTGCGCAATGCATCGCCCACAACCATCGGCATTCCAGAAGATATCCTCAAACGTCTGCTGATGACCTGGAGCGGGAAATCGCACCGGGCCTTTTCGCGCTCGGCGAAAAGTAACGAAATCGCCATCACCCTGGGGCTAAGCGCCACCCATCACTACATCGACGAAATCATCCGGCCCCTGCTAAAAGACTCCGTGGTTCTGTGCCCGGCGGCGACCACCTCATTGCGTAGCGACCGGGACGACAACGATGATGATGAACAAACCGCCGAAGATGATGTTTTTCAGAACGATCGAGCAAACTACACTAGCGCACCGGTATTCGGCATCAGTAATTTAGACGACCACACCCCTGACGTGTGGGACCCCGACTTCACCTTTCGCGCCAACAATCCCATCCACAAGGCCCCTCAAAAAAATGCCCTTCAAGTTAATGAGGAAAGCGGGGAAAAACCACAAAATCAGACTTCCCTGTGCTCCCCGCTTTCGTGCAAAGGCATCAACGAAAGCGCGGGCGGTTATTGCCTGTTAGGTTTTTTGGTGCATGGAAAAGACTCACAAAAAGTTCAAATTGGCGAACTGGTAGGCATTCGGGATAACATGGACACCAGCAGCACCCAGCTTAGCATCGGCATCATCCGCCGCATCAAGAGCTGGAAAAACGGACTGGAACTGGGCATCCAGAAACTCGCCCCCTGCTCTGATGCCATCGCCATCGCCACCGTGCCCCAACAAGGCCAAAGCGAAAAATTCCAACGCGGCCTGGTGCTGCCGGAACTCACTGGTATCAGCCAGCCTGCCACGCTGATCACCCACGCATGGCATCAGGAGAAGGACCGCTTGATCGCTAACGTCCAGGGGCATCGAAGCAACATCGAACTCAGCAAAAAAATTGAAAGCACCGGCGTTTTTTCCCAGTTTGAGTTTACCGTACTGACCACCACCGAAGAAAAAAACCAACAAACACAATCCAGTGATCCCAACAACGAATTCGACTCAGTCTGGACACTCATTTAGGGAACCGCTTGTCGCCGTTTACAGGATGCCATTCGTAACATATTAGGAGTCACATTTGGACAACGGGAACGTCATCCGCCCACTGATACTGGACGAATCAGAAAATGAAGCCGAAGCGCTGGCCAGCAGCTTGCGTAACGCCGGCTTTGCTGTTCGCCACAAATACATCGAGAACAACGAGGCATTGCAGGACGCCATTGATGGGAAATCCTGGGACCTGCTGATTACCGCATCCCAGGTGGGCGACCTCAGCGCTAAACAAGCCATCAGCCTCATAAAAAAATCGGGAAAAGACATCCCCTGCATCGTATACGGTAGCGACCGCACCGACGACACCGTTGTAGACCTGATCCGCTGTGGTGCCGCCGATTTTGTCTCGGAAAACGCACCGGAACATTTACTGCTGGTGATTCAACGGGAGTTTTTTAACCTGCGCGAACGCCGTGCACACCGGGCATGCAAAAGCCTCCATCACGAAAGCGAAAAACGTAACCGCGTACTGCTAGACAGCTCCCGCGACCCCATTGCCTACATTCACGAAGGCATGCACATCTACGCCAATCAAAGCTACCGGGATATTTTTGGTTACGATGACTTGGAAGAACTAGAATCCGTACCCATCATGGACCTCATCGCTAGCGATCAACAACAAAATTTCAAAGATGTGCTACGCCGCCTAAGTAACAACGAACCCCCCGAAGAGGCGTTGGAATATCTGGCCATGCATCAGGACGGAGAAACATTCACCGCTACTATGAATTTTTCCCGCGCCAGCATCGATGGCGAAACCTGCACCCAAGTCATGATTCACCGCAAAAGCAACAATAAGGCACTGGAAAAAGAAATCGAACAACTACGCCAGCAGGATCTGCTTACCGGGCTGTTCAACCAACACCACTTCATGGAGCTGGCGCAAAACGCCGTCAAACGCGCCATTGATGGAAAATACAAAGGCGCCCTGCTTTACATCGAACCCGACAACTTCAGAAACATCAAAGACACTCTAGGCATCACCGGTAGTGATCTAGCGCTCACCGACATTGCCAATCTACTGAAGGAAAACTCCCCCGAAGGAACTGTTTTGGCCCGCTATGCAGGGACAGTATTCGCCATCCTGCTTAACGACATCCAGCAAAAAGACGCCGAAAAACTAGCGGAACAATTGCGTTTACGCATCTCGGAGAAAATTTTTGATGTGGAAGGAAAAACGGCGACCACGAGCTGTAGCATCGGTTTAATAAAAATCTCTGAAACATCGATCGATGCCAAAAAATCCATGTCCCAAGTAGAAACCGCCTGCAATTTTGCCAAAAACAACGGCGGCAACATGATTCACGCATTCTCCATGGAAGATGAACTGGCCAGCCTAGAAGCAGACAAAAAAATCATCACCCTGGTAAAACTGGCGTTAAAAAACAACCGCTTCCAATTACAGTACCAGCCCATTGTCAGCCTGCACGCAGAGCCTGGGGAGCGCTACGAAGTGCTGATCCGGCTGTTGGACCAGAATGACGAAGTCGTCATGCCGGGTGAGTTTCTTGCCGCCGCGACACAAGCGGGCCTAATGACCGATATTGACCGCTGGGTTATCAAAAGTGCCGCCAAGGCCATTTTAGACAAACGAAAACTCGGCAAAGAATTACAGTTTTTTATCAAAATTTCCGCCGCTTCCCTGTGCGATCCAAGCACTTTGCTGTGGATCAGCAAATTATTGCAAGCAGCTCGGCTGCACGGCGACTGCCTGGTATTTGAAATCAAAGAGCAGGACGCACTGGAAAACCTCAAAGCCGCAAAAATGTTCTCCAACGGGCTCCGCCAACTAAACTGCAACTTCGCCATCGACCACGCAGGCAGAGATAGCACCGACTTGACCTACCTGAAACATCTGGACCTGAGTTATCTAAAAATAGATGGCGCCCATATCGAAAGTGCCAGCGATGAAGAAAGCCAAGAAGCCATCAAATTAATCGCCGAAAGCGGTCGCAACTTCGGCTTTTTGACCATCGCCGAACACGTGCAGGACCCCACGTGCCTGGCGGTACTGTGGCAACACGGCGTCAATTTCATCCAAGGTTATTATTTGCAGCATCCCAAAGACAAGCTGAACTATGACTTCTCAAACAGTGACTAGCTCGCAATATGCTAAGGGATGGAACACAATAACTTAAGTTGTTGTGTTCCATTCCTTAATGATCGTTATATCGGCCGCCTAATTTCGCAAAGCGGTTCAAAGCTTGATACTCATTCGACAGGCACCATCTATCCAGCGTCTCCATATCCTTAAATTCGATCTGGTGATCGATTGATGATTTGCATCGCCAACAAACGTGCCTTGATATTGACCTCTGACAAAAATTTCTCGCTTTGAACAAATCAAATGTCGCCTTGGATTTACTGGTGCATTCCCGATTTTTTTTACGTTTTGCCGATAACCATTGCAACAATAAATGCATTCATGTGTCACTGTACATCAGTGGCACACTGATTTTTCAGGACCGTTTAATTTGTACATAGATGTACAAACCTTTTAGAGCGCCCTTTTGGTAGTGACTATTTTTGAGGTGACTTATGGGAAGAGCCAGACAATTTGACCGAAATACTGCTGTAGATTGGGTAATGAACGAAATTTGGCGCGTAGGCTTCGAGGCCTGCTCGGTGAAATCAATTTCAGAAAATCTAGGAATTACCCGCTCTAGTTTTTATAACACGTTCGAAAGCCGAGAGGCCTTGTTTATTGAGGCCTTACATCGTTATTTTCAGGAAAGCCCAGACAAAGAGCTGGGCGATTTTGCAACAAAAGAACGGCCCCTTGTACTCTTATGCAAGGTATTTAGAGAAGCCTGTCGTGCACGCGCCAATGACCCGAAACATCGTGGTTGTCTGGTGGTTAACAGTATCTCAGAGTTAGTGGGCACCAATGACATTTTGGGGCCGCCACTGGAAGGTACGATAAAGCATAACATTGAAAGGTTTGAACATCTGTTGATTCACAGTATAAACATGGGTGAGCTACCTCCCTCGAACAATACCCGGGAACTTGCGTTCGCAATTCAGAACTTGTTGATCGGGCTAAATACCCTGTCGAAAATCATCAAGTCCGAGCAACAATTGTGGGCCACCGCCGAGGTCACATTGCGCGCCTTGGGTGTGTATCGGGACGAGTCTCACTGAGTACAAAAAACAGGCACATTATGGCTCGCTCTACCAGCCAGCTCATGAGAATGAATATCAGGGCCGAAAGCAAAATTATCGTGGATTTATCCGCTACGATGGAGATGAGTTATACACCGTTCCTTGGAAAGTAGACTGGCCGAGACATCCGCACCGCATATTTTTGAAAGGGGTAACGGTATCGCGGGTCGATACTTGCTGGGCACCCAAAATACTATTTTTCGCTCATCGAGATAAAACAACGCTGCTTTTTTTAACGAGCTGCGGCTGTTACCGTCGCCAGTTTTTCCATGCCTGGGCTCAACAACTATGGACTGAAAGTCGTTCAGCATCAGAACGCTATATCACTCCGTAATGTTTTTTAGATGCTAAAACATTGCACTTAAAGAGCATAGTTTTGACTAGTGAATGGAAACAATAAATAACTCAAATATTCATCAAACTCAGCGTTCAATGTAGCATCAATGGTAATCTTGATGAGAATTTCCGGAATTCGTTTAACCCTCTTCCATTTTGATATTTTTCGAGGCAGCCTGCACGATGGTCTAGAGAGATTTTTGACGTAATTAGCGTCCTGCTAATTAACCTGCAATATGGTCGCGGATGGTGGTGCGGGCATTATGCCTTCAAATTCAAATGCCCCCGGCTCTGGTCTGTCACCAACATACTTAAGATGAACCCCCTGACCTTTTATCCATGTAAGTGAACGGTCTAATGTTAACATATTGCTAACATAGTCAATAAAAATCACCCTGGCTGTGGCCGCCCCTCCCTCAAGCTGAATCAGGTCTCCGGTTTCACCTAGGATACCGAACCCATCTGTAAAAAAGCTGGCATTTGTAACCGGCAATGAAGTGCCGACGCCTGCACTCACGGCCTCAGTAATAAAAACTCCTGTGTTAATGTAAGGGCTGGATGAGTTTAGTCGAAAATTTTGAGATGTCGCATCGATAAAGCCAGGGGCTTGGTTGGCAATAATGTTGTCCGTCAATTTTACTGTGTCTGGATTAGCTATATTAGTTTGCAGTATTGTCGTTTGATCGCAGGCTGCATTTAAATACAACAAATTACCTATTACCAAATGACCATAAAATCTGGGGTCATCGGTAGAATCACCTATAATCGCAGCGCAGCTATTTGCATAAAAGGTATTGTTGTACATTTTATTTTCATAAACGTAACGCGATTCAAAATCGTAATATTGGTAATTTACCCCACCTCCCAAGTTGTTTGTAAATATGTTATGTCGAACAATAGTGCGCTGGCCACCATGCTGTATCGCATTATAGCGGTGATTTCTGTCGGAACTTCTCGTGCGCACAAAACGGTTTTTCTCAAATACATTATATTTTGTGGCGTCATATCTGACTGGCCCGTCGCTGGTTCCTTCACAATCGTAAATTTCAACGGATTTTTGATTGGGGTTATCGAATACATTGCCTCTAATAATATTGCGGTTTGAGCACCGTATACTTAACAAGCTATGGCTGGCAGCAATAAAAACGTTGGATTCAATTCGGTTTTGATCAGAAGCATCTTGAAGCACAATGGTGTCGGCAGCATCACGAAATGTATTGCCCGTCACTATGCTGTATGTGGTTCTTGAAAACTTCAACCCGCCTGTTGTTCCGCTAGCTGTCGCGGTGTCAAAAATATTATTTTTAATAGTGATTCTGGTTGAATCATAAATTTTTCCAAAGCCGACGATATTTTCAAAACTCAGCCCATCAATGATGATGTCTGATAGACCCTCGATAAGAATTGCAGGCTGATTAATATTCATTATTTTGCTGACTTCATTGCCGTAACTCTTAATTGTTATCGGACTTTCACGTATCCCAGAGTTTACAAGCAAAAGTTGACCATAGGTTCCTTCGCGCAAAACAAGCTCGTCACCCGGATTAAGATTGCCTAAACCTTCTGAAAGTCTGTTGTAGGCCACAGATGTTCCTGATGAACAGTCACGTAATTCCAAGTTATAGCTAGCGGGACATTTGCTTGCAAGGTTGTTGTCAATGTAAATCTGTTTTGCAGAGGCGTAGTTTGCACAATAGAATATTAACAATACTGACAGCCGTAAGAAAAGCCTCATTTTCCGTCACCTTTCACCGATCTTTATGTCACCTAACATTAAGTGTTGTTTTTCTTGGCGGGCTGGAGGGTAAATTTTCATGTGCGCCGATGTCCCAGCCAAACCCTTGAGGCCGATTTTTTCCTAAATAGTCAACTGTTATATTCAACCCATAACGTGTTTCAAATGTATCATAGACCTCATTTACCGCTCCGTTATCGATAGCGTCACTGTTACTCGATGGCTTCAGCCTGTATTTCGTCGTTGAAAGGAGTTGTGGGTCGGTTTCATAACACTTTGCACATTGCCCAGTGGCGGCAAAAAAATCAGCGGTGTTATCACTAGTCGTATTTCCCCATCTGATTCGAACTCCATCATTTGGGTTATAAAATAGCGAATTGTTTAGGGTAGATTGGGAAGCAGACTGCCCATTGTCTATAAAAATATGATTGCCCGTCGGCTGAGTAATATTACTGACGATATTATTATGCAGGTAATAAGAGGTTCCAACGGAAGGGCCATTGATTCCTGCGTCAACATTATATAGCGTATTGTTAATAATATATCGGTAGGTACCTCCCTGCATCATTATGCCCGCTTCTGACCATGCATTTGTGCCGTCGTATGAAGTGCTGGATGGAGCGTGGATGTCATAAATTATGTTGCCAATTGCATAAACATACCAATCTCGAGTACTGCTTGTGCTTCCTCCGTATATACCATAAGAACAGTTAGAAATTTCGTTATAAATTATCCAAATCCGTTGTGGCCCATATTGGAATCCAATGCATTTGCTAGGAGAAGCACTTATTTCGAAAAGTCCTCTTGACTCAATGACATCATGTATTTTGTTTTGAGAAATAATGATATCGCTAGCCCATTTAACCCCAATGCCCGCTTGGCGTACGTTGTAAACGAGGTTGGAACCTGCATAAAGATGATGGGTATTTATTGGAGCTTGTGCCTTACCATTAAAATAAATACCTGTTCCTATAGTATTATAAACCTCATTATTGAGTATCCAAACGTGATATGCGCCCCCAACCGCTATTCCATGAGCATCTATATCAGCGGTTATATCATTGACATTTCCTGTGTCGTGTACTTTGTTATTATAAAATATGATGTTGTTCACAATAGAGCCACCGTCATCCCGCCCTGCGGCGGTTAAAAGGGTACTTCTATCATCTACCGTCCCTGTTAAGTCGCTATTTCTTACCATCATATGATTAGCATGTCGCCCTGCGGAAGAGGAGCCTATCTGTAATTTTCCACCACTTTCAACTTTTATAGTGTCTATGTAAACATAGCTGCCTATCACTACAGTTCTTCTTGTGAATACAGGGGCATTAGCCATACTTTCACCAACGACCCATACTGGTCCTGACACATTTGCAACCCAAGGATCATTATTTCCATTACCATTGATCCAGGTTACTCCGCCGCGAGTATTGTTATAGCTTCCATGAAGTTCAATGTAAGATCCCGCGGTGATTGGATCTGGAAGATATCTCCGTGGCGATGCAGGAGTACCATAAACTTGTGATGCACTTCCATTTGCCTGATCAATGTAATAGTACCCTGGTATTTCTGCATCCCAAGACGATGGCCTTGGCGGGGGGACTTCATCAATGCCAAAACCTGGTGCTGGTATCCCTATAGGAGGAGCATACGCCGCAATAGCCGACCCTATCGTCAAGAGCAATAACAAAAAAAATTGTGCAATGAAAATAGTTTTTCGTGGGAGACCCCTTATAATTTTCAGTCCAAATACACTTGAAAATTTGGGTGCGCATTGAATGGATGGAACACAGATAGCGTATGACATTGCATGAACAACCTTTACTGTAAGATAAATATTAACTGCTAATTAATGCGTGAATTGTCATTTTTAAATGACAAGATATTTAGTTAATAAATTTTTCCCCAATATTTGAATAATCACTTTCGCTGCCATCCACGTCATAAGTCGTCACTGAAAAGTAATGAATACCAGTGGCGAGGGAACCCACCGTATATTCTGTAACAGAGGAATCCGTCACCGTATCTATCAAAGTCAAATTTCCAGCGTTGGTTCCATGGTAAATCCGATAACCAGCAATCTCACTTGGGGAAATAGAACTGGCATCTTCCCTTGTACTTGGCATCAACCATGACAGTATTGCGGTACCAGTGGATCCACCACTTGCTTCGACAGTAATAGTCCCGTTTGCCGTCGATGTCTGACCGTCAGCATCAATAATTTGGTAGACGAAATTATCAGTGCCTGTGAAGTTAGTATTGGGTGTATAGCTGATGGTGCCATCATTATTATTGGTCAGAATGCCGGAGGACGTGGCGGAAGTAATGCTGACTACAATTGACCCATCACCCAGCCCTGTGTCATTACCCAATAATGCAATGGTGACAGTATTTCCCTGAGTAACGTTTGCGCTGTCAGGTTGGGCTATCGGTGTATCGTTCACCGGTTCTACAACGATGGTGACAGTGGCGGTATCGCTCCCCCCCATTCCATCATCGGCAGTATAGGTGAACGTGTCTGTGCCAAAATAGTTGGCATTAGGTGAATACGTCACATTGCGGCCAGAGATCGACGCGCCACCATTGACTGGCTGGGTAACACTGAGGATGTTCAGTGTGTCGTTTTCGGCATCCGTATCGTTAGCCAGTACGGCAATGATGCTGACGTTGTCTTCAGTGCCAACAACGTTATCATCCACAGCCACGGGAGGGGTGTCGTTGGTGACTGTGATGCTGAATGCCGCCAGTGCGGCAGAGTCAGTGCCATCGCTGACGCTGATAATGATGTTACTGGTGGTGGTCCCTGTATCACCTACAGCAGGCGTTCCGGACAGAATACCTGTCGTGGCGTCGAAGTTTGCCCAGTCGGGTGGATTATTGATAGAGAACATGAGGGTGTCATTCAGATCACTGTCAACGACGGTCGGCGTGAATGAATACGAGCCACCCAACGCCACATTACTGGCTGGACTGCCAGAAATGCTGGGGGCATTGTTCGCGCCTCCACCTCCTCCCGCACCCTCTTCGATCTCGTACTCCACGTGCAAGGCTGGAGCCTGTATCAAAGAGTTATCACGGGAAACAGCTGTGCGCCTACCTGTCCCGGTAAACATTAATACGATGTGGTTGTTCTGGCTCCAGCCGCTAATGTCAACGATTTCCTGCACAATCGCGGACAGATCCGGGGTGCGCTGGGCAACGGTTGCATTGCCGACGGTATTCCAGGCTGGCGGATTCCAGTTGACCGATGCCGAGGTGGCTAGCCGGGCAGAAACATTGTTGGTGGTACTGGCAAAAGCGGCAGCATCCGCGCTGGCTTCCCCGTTAATTTGCAGGTTGGTCTCTGTGGTGGTGACTTCATCTACTGTGAACTGGATATAGGCATTGGTGATGGTGGCATTTTGTGGCACCGAAACCACGAAACGCACCCCCACCGTTTGAGCATCGCCATCATTGATCAACTCGAGGTCACTACTGGCGACGGATAAGCTGCCATTGGCTTGCTCTTCCACATCATCCATCGGTGTTGCGACCTGGCTCACGGTAGAGCGAGTAATAACATTTCCACTATCGTTGCCATTATTCGAGTCACTTTTTCCACCGCCGCATGCGACGAGCATGGAAGTTGAAAAAATAAAAATTAAGAGACGTATTCTTGCAAGGCGATGCACTGTCATGTGATTGCGTTCTCACTTAGGTGATTGGTGTTAATAACTGCGGTTAAACAAGCATGTGTGTTGTGGGGTAGTATCGATCTTACTACCGTTTTTGGCCAAATAATGTGATGGTCGCCACACGATGTTTGGGATGCATTGCTAACTTCTAGTGGGAGTTGGTGCTCTAAAATTGTGTTTGTTTATGAGGCGGTGGGGCTTAGTATTGTTGCCATTCTACTAAATAAACTGCCCGCAACAATATGGCGCTTTTTAGCCGGGGCTTGAGATCAATACACAGCAAATCTTGCCCGTATTTCCTTAAAAAGGATTGCTATCGACTTCACTTTTTTTATCCACATGTCCCCTTCCGTGCAACTGCACCAGCTGATTGATTTTTTCGCTCAGACCTTCGGGTAGTTGGTCCCATGAAAAACACCAGCGCCAATTGTTCTCTTTTTGCGCGGGAATGTTCATGCGCGCATCACTACCCAGCGCCAAAAAATCTTGCAGAGGGATCATCGCTAGCTGGCAGGGAGAAGCCAGCGCCGTTGCGATTAACGGCCAGGGCATGGGCTCCCCTCCCTGCTCCTGGAGTGCTGTATTCACCCGATGTTGTGCCCCCTCGTCCAGCGTATTAAACCAGCCAAGCGTAGTGTCGTTGTCATGCGTTCCGGTGTATACCACGGCGTTCGTGGGATGATGGGCGGGCAAGTAAGGGTTATCGGAACTGCCGTCAAAAGCAAACTGTAGAATTTTCATGCCGGGAAAACTAAATCGATCACGCAAAGCTTCCACTTCGGGTGTGATGATGCCGAGATCCTCCGCCACCAGAGGCAGTTTCGGAAAGGCCTCACGTAAGGCGTCGAACAAGGCCGCGCCAGGACCGGGAACCCAATGGCCCATCATGGCGGTCTCTTCCTTCGCGTCGATTTCCCAGTAGGCCTCGAAACCACGAAAGTGATCAATGCGCACGACGTCATACAAATCTAAACCGGTTTGCAGTCGTTGCTTCCACCATTGAAAACCGTCCGCCGCCATACGTTCCCAGCGATAATGAGGATTTCCCCAGCGCTGGCCAGTGGCAGAAAAATAGTCCGGAGGCACCCCAGCCACAGTTCGCGGACAACCCGTTTCCGTTAGATCAAAATAGTCAGGCTTAGCCCACACTTCGGCGCTGTCGTGGGCGACAAAAATCGGCATATCGCCGAACATGAAAATACCACGCTCGTTGGCAAAGGCTTTTAACGCCAGCCATTGACGAAAAAACACAAACTGTTCAAAACGCGCCTGCTTGATGTATGTGGTGTATTTTTTATGGACGCGGGACATCGCCTGCGGCTCACGATCACGAAGCGCCGGAGGCCACTGTGTCCAGGGCTTGCCCATTTGGACTTGCCGCAGGGCTTGATAAATCGCGAAGTCCTCTAACCAATAGTGGTAACGCTCGCAAAACTGGTGAAAATCAGCCTGTTCCTGTTGACTGGCCCGCAGTTCGAATCCCTGCCGGGCCATTTGCAACAGGCGATGACGCCTATACTGTTCGTCCGCGCCTGTATCAACATCCCGGTCCAGCCAGCCCCAGTCTCGCAGCATATCGAGGCTGATCAGCCGGGTGTTACCGGCATGCGAGGAAGGGCTCATGTAAGGAGACAAATCACCCTGCGTGGGCCCCAGCGGCAACACCTGCCAAACGGTCAGCCCCGCCTGATGCATCCATTCGATAAACCGGTATGCATCAGCACCCAATTCCCCCAGTTCTGGTTTGCCGGGCAAAGAGGTGGGGTGCAACAGTACACCGGCACGCCGATGTTTGAACACAGGAGGCAAGTTATCTCGATGGATTTGTTTAGTGAACATGTGTCATCTGCCGTGAGTTTCCTTTGGCGCTGTGCCACGTTGCCGTGGTCCCTAAGCGGGCCACGGAAAATAATGCGGTTTTTATTCTGAACCCCGCCGCATGACGCCGCCGTGCTGCGGCTCACCGCCACCCCGGGCAAACACATGCGAAAGATATTCCGGTGCCTCTTGACCTAGGATTTGATACAACGCAGTGAGCTGCTGGCGAAACAGGTGTTCGAAATCACTCACCGACTCGGCGGAATTGTAATCGCCAAACCACCAAAACCAGTCCGAACCTTCACAAATGGCCAACTGGCGCTCGGCATTGGCCGTTTGTTGCGTGGACAAAACCCCGGTCACCATCACTTCATCGAAAACCCGTTTGGCGTCACCCAGCATATCCCAGGCCCGATTTTTATCGCAGTCGCCGATCCAGGTGGAAAAACTGCCGTAGACCCAGCTACCCGCCACCAGCCGTTGTAAGTTATCGGCCTGAAGCCCGGCATCGAGACAAGCGGAAAAGGTGGTGAGGTTGATCGCCGGGTGCTCAGCCAACTCCCGATACAACGCGCTCAAAAAATAAAACCCGTTTTCCGGGTAATGCTCCCAGGCATTTTCACCATCGAGCACGATAGGGGCCACGGCATTGGGCTGGTCAGCAGAAGCCTCGGCGATGGATTCCAGGTGCGAGAGCAAATTGGCAACGGCGTCGTCAGCGTGCCAGCTGGAGTAGGTAAACCCCACCAAGTCCGATAAACCATCGTCGCGAAAAAAACACGCGGGCGAGGCGTCCTCGATGCGATAGGCCCGGTGATGGCTCCGCACTTCACCATCAGCGGCTTGGTTTTCCACCTGCCCCAGACTGTTACTCAGTACGTTTTCTCCGCTGGCTATCCATTGAAACCCGGCCTCATTGAAAAATTCCAACGAGGCGGTACTGACGCTACCTTCCGATGGCCAACAGCCTCTCGGTGCAAAACCAAAATAGTGCTGGAACGTTTCAATACCTTTTTTCAGATGCCAACGCACACGTTCCGCTCCGCCAGGGTAACAATCCATTTCCGGTAGGGTGACGCCGGGCATGGTTTCTCTGGCTGAATGAATATCCAGTAGCAGAGGAACAATGGGATGAGCGTAGGGGGTGACAGACAATTCGACCTGCCCGCATTCGGCCAACCGGCGATAACGAGGGATGACGTTTGACAGCAACTCGCCAATAATTTTGAGTAGGCTGCGCCGGTCTCGCAGGCCGTAGTGACGCGCCTTTTTCATCAGCCGTTTGACATCGGCATTGCTGCGACGAACAGTTTCACCCAGCCAAGCGAGGTGATACCACATCAGCAAGTCCACCAGGAAGGCATCGCTGATGTATAGGGCCGCATCGGGCCGTTCCAGGAAACACCGCGCCAACTCAGCCAATCGCGCGTAAGGTTCAAAGCGCTGGATCAAACGCTGCTCGTTGGCACGCAGGCATTCGCTCACCAGGGTGAGCCGTGTGTGCGGGTCAGTGGGCAGCACTGGCTGTGCTAGCGCGGCGAGGAAAGCATCGCGAATGGGTTGGCCGTCGGATAAAAAAGCCTGCACCTGCCGACTGTAATCGTCCAACTGCTCTAGCAGAATGGGGGCGAAATTCACCACGGCGCGGGCGCGAGGCTCGGCCTCCAGATGCGCAGCCATGTCGGTGTAATCTTTGATGGCGTGCAGATAGGTCCACGGCAGTTGATACTCCCCGTTAGGCCGGTTTTGATATTGCGGCTGGTGCATGTGCCAGCACAGCACGACGTTGAGCTTATGCACCTTGTTCTGCTGCGCTGGCTGCGACATGTCGTCGGACTTCACTTTATCGGACATGGTGTAATTTTTGTCCCAGCATTTCGGGCACCACCAGGGTCACCCCTTCAGGAGTGACGTGAAAACGTTGCGCATCGGCCACCGGGTCTTCTCCGATCACCGTGCCCTCGGGGATGCAACAACCCTGGTCGATCACCGCCTTACGGATACGGCACTCACGGCCGATTTCCACCCTGGGCAAAATAACGCTGTCCTCCACCTGGCTGAAAGAATTGACTCGCACGTTGGAAAACAATAACGAATGCCGAATGCGGGCACCGGACACCACACAGCCGCCGGATACCATGGAATCCACCGCCATGCCACGGCGCTCGTCATCATCGAACACAAATTTGGCAGGCGGCAGTTGCTCTTGATAAGTCCATATGGGCCAGTGTTCGTCGTACAAATTTAATTCGGGAATCACGCCGATGAGTTCAAGATTGGCGCGCCAGTAAGCGTCCACGGTACCCACATCCCGCCAATACGCATTGTGGTGCCCGCCCTTGTCCCGAAAGGCATAAGCGTAGGTGCGGCCACCGTCCATGGCCACGGGCACGATGTCCTTGCCGAAATCACGGGCAGAACCCTGCGTGTCGGCATCGCGAATCAGTTGATCAATGAGATACTGCGTGTTGAACACGTAAATGCCCATGGAAGCCAGCGCCACATCGGGCATGCCAGGGGCGGGTTGGGGCTGTTCGGGTTTTTCCTCGAAAGCCAACACTCGGCTGTCCGCCGCCACCGACATGACACCAAAGGACCGGGCCTCCTCCAACGGCACCTCGATGCAACCAATGGTGAGATCAGCCCCCGTCTCCACATGGTGGGACAGCATGGGCTCATAATCCATTTTATAAACATGGTCACCACCCAGAATGAGCACAAAATCAGGATGATGGTTACGAATAATGTCGATGTTTTGATAAATAGCGTCCGCCGTGCCGAGATACCAGCTATCCTCTACCCGTTGTTGGGCGGGCAGCAGCTCGACAAACTCACCGAACTCGCCGCGCAAAAAACCCCAGCCCCGCTGAATATGTTCGATCAGGGAGTGGGCCTTGTACTGGGTCAGCACGCCGATACGGCGAATGTCGGAATTGATGCAATTGGAAAGCGCGAAATCAATAATGCGAAACTTGCCGCCAAAAGGAACGGCGGGTTTGGAATGCCACTGGGTCAACTGTTGCAGCCGAGAGCCACGACCACCGGCCATCACCAGCGCCAGGGTGTTTCGGGTAACACGATCCGCGAAACGCGGCTTACGGTGATTCATGGAATACAACTCCTATTTCGATGGGTTTTAGCCTCGATCAAAATCAAACGTAAACCGGGGCAACGTACCAACGGCGTATCATCACCGATGAAATCTGTTAACAACTACTATAATGTTAGCACCCTGATACAAAAACTGCGGCTGGAATCGGCCTAGTAACCAAAATATAACGCCACATCATTTTTTGAAGGACGCCACTCTCATGAAATCACCTGCGACCTTCCTCCCACACGCCGACCCGGCCGAGCTTCAGCGCATACTCGATGCACGTCACCACGACCCCTTTGAGGTGTTGGGTCGGCATCCGCTTGAAAATAATCAAACAGCGAACCAAATCAACAATGACATCGTGCGCGTATTTTTGCCCCACGCCCACGACGTTACCCTCAACACCACCCATGCCATGGAGCGCTGGAAAAATACCGACCTGTTTCTGTGGTCCGGCCCGCGCGACACCCTGCCCGCTCACTATGAAATTCAGTGGCGAGATGAGCATAATCAAGCCAGGACACACATTGACCCCTATTGTTTCGCACCACAATTGGGTGATCTGGATTTACACCTGTTCGGCGAAGGTCAGCACAAACACATCTACCGCATACTGGGAGCGCACCACCGCCAAGTAGAAGGCATCGACGGCGTATTCTTCGCCACCTGGGCCCCCAACGCCGAGCGTGTCAGCGTCATCGGCGACTTCAACCAATGGGACGGCCGAACCCACCCCATGCGCGTGCGCGGCGGCAGCGGGATGTGGGAATTGTTCATCCCCGGACTGCACGAGGGGGACTATTACAAGTTTGAGCTACGCGACCACAACGGCCAGCTACAGACCAAAACCGACCCCTACGGGCGTCGCTTTGAGCTGCGCCCTGGCACCGCCGCCATTGTGGAGGCCGACAAGACATACCACTGGCAAGACGCAAGCTGGGTGGCAGAACGCGAACAGCGCGACTGGTTGCATAAACCCTTATCCGTCTACGAGCTGCACATGGGTTCCTGGCGGCGCGGGCCGGATGACGAATTCCTCACCTATCGGCAGATGACGGAACAACTGATCCCCTACGTGAAAAATATGGGTTTCACCCACCTGCAACTGCTGCCCATCACCGAACATCCACTGGATGCCTCCTGGGGTTATCAGACCACCGGTTATTTTGCGCCCACCAGCCGCTTCGGCAGCCCCGATGATTTCCGCCACTTCGTCGATACCTGTCACGCCAACGACATCGGCGTCTTGCTGGATTGGGTGCCTGCGCATTTCCCCAAAGACGCCCACGGCCTGGCGCATTTCGACGGCAGCGCACTGTACGAACACGAAGACCCGCGCCTTGGTGAACACCAGGACTGGGGCACCCTGATCTACAACTTCGGCCGCAACGAGGTAAAAAATTTTCTCATCGGCAGCGCCCTGTTCTGGCTTGAGGAATTTCACATCGATGGCCTGCGAGTGGATGCCGTGGCCTCGATGTTGTACCTCGATTACTCCCGCGAGGACGGCCAGTGGCTAGCCAACCAATACGGCGGCAACGAAAACCTGGAGGCCATCGACTTTCTGCGTCAGCTCAACGACACCACTCAGCAGCGCTTCCCCGGCACGCTGATGATCGCCGAGGAATCCACCGCCTGGCCGCAGGTATCACGCCCCACCTGGCTGGGCGGTTTGGGCTTCAACATGAAATGGAACATGGGCTGGATGCACGACACCCTGGAATACATGATGAAGGAGCCCGTGTACCGCCACTATCATCATGACACCCTCACCTTCGGCCTGCTGTATAGCTTCACGGAAAATTTCGTGTTGCCCTTCTCCCACGACGAAGTAGTACACGGCAAAAAATCCCTACGTCACCGCATGCCTGGCGACGAATGGCAGCAATTCGCCAACCTGCGCCTGCTGTACGCCTACATGTACACCTACCCCGGCAAAAAATTGCTGTTCATGGGCTGTGAATTCGGCCAGGGACCGGAGTGGAATCACGACGCCCAACTGGACTGGCACGTGCTGGACTATCCGCTGCACCAGGGAGTAAGTGCACTGCTGCGTGACCTGAACATCCTGTACCGTGAGCGGCGCCCGCTGCATCATTTTGATTTCGACTCACAGGGTTACGAGTGGATTGATTGCCACGACGCCTCGCAGTCAGTGATCAGCTTCCTGCGCAAGGACGATGAAAACTTCCTACTGGTGGTGGCCAACTTCACTCCGGTGGTGCGCGAAGACTACCGCATCGGCGTACCCCGGGGGGGCGATTACGAGGTGCTGCTCAACTCCGACTCGCACCACTACGGCGGCAGCAACGCTGGCAGCGGTGGCATCATTGCCAGCACCGACCAGCCGTGGATGGGCCACCCCCACTCCATCGTACTGAGCCTGCCACCCTTGGCGATATTGGTGCTGGCACCTCGCTAGCCCCCCTGACACCACAAGGTTCACCCCCATGCCGAAACTGCTTTTTGTCACCAGCGAGGCTCAGCCGCTCATCAAAACCGGCGGGCTAGCGGACGTCAGCGGCAGCCTGCCCGCCGCGCTGAAAAAACTGCGCTGGTCAGTGCGTCTGATGCTGCCCGCCTACCCCGAGGCCATGGAACGTGCCGCGCCACTGAAAACCATCGCCCGCTTTTACCTGCCCGGTGTTCCAGGCCAGGTACGACTACTGGAAGGCCACTTGCCGGACAGCCAGGTCATCGTATGGCTGGTGGACTTCGGCCCCGCCTTCGACCGCCGCGGCAACCCCTACCTGGACCCGGATGGAAAAAACTGGCCAGACAACGCCGAGCGTTTCGCACTGCTGTCGCGCTGCGCCACCGAAGTCGCCATGGGCCGGGCCGGGCTGCGCTGGGTGCCCGAGGTGGTGCACTGTAACGACTGGCAAAGCGGGCTGGTACCGGCTCTGCTATCCACAGAAACCGCGCGCCCCGCCACCCTGTTCACCATCCACAACCTCGCCTACCAGGGCCTGTTCCCACAAGCTAGCTTCCACGCGCTGGGCCTGCCCCCACACCTGTGGGCGGCCGAAGGCCTGGAATTTCACGGCGACCTGTCCTTCATCAAAGGCGGGCTGTTTTTTGCGGACCATATCACCACCGTCAGCCCCAACTATGCGCGGGAAATCCAGACCCCCGAGTTCGGTTGTGGCCTGGAGGGCCTGCTGCAACACCGCAGTAGGGAGCTGAGCGGCATCCTCAACGGCATCGATGTGGCGCAATGGAACCCCGCCGACGACCCCCACCTGCAACACTCTTTCGACGCCCGCGATTTATCTAACAAAGCCGAAAACAAACGGGCGCTGCAAAAAACCTTCGGCCTGCCCCGCGACCACAAAAAACTGCTATTGGCATCGGTGGGCAGGCTGGCGGAACAAAAGGGCATCGACTGGTTACTGGCCGCGATCCAACGACTGGCCAGCCTGCCGGTGCAATTGGTGTTGCTGGGCACGGGTGACGCTAAGCTCGAACAAGCCCTGCGGAAAGCGCAGCAGCGCTTCCCCGACAGGCTGTCCGTGCGCATCGGTTACGACGAGGGCCTCGCCCACCGTATCGAGGCTGGTGCCGACGCCTTTTTGATGCCCTCCCGCTTCGAGCCCTGCGGGCTGAATCAACTGTACAGCCAACGTTACGGCACCCTGCCCATCGTGCATGCGGTGGGCGGGCTAAAAGACACCGTAGTGGACTACAGCCCCGCCACCCTGGCCGACGGCAGCGCCAGCGGATTCTGTTTTTATCAACCACGGGCGGAGGCCTTACTGGAAGCGGTGGAGCGCGCGGCCACGTTGTTCACGCAACACATTACGGAGCAAACCGCGGGGACACCGGGAAAAACCGGAGGGCAAAGAAAAAAGGCCGTCAGCACCTGGCAAAAAATGATGCTCACCAGCATGGGAAAAGATGTCAGCTGGCGCCGCAGCGCGCGACAGTACGCCAAGCTTTATCAGGAATTATTGAAGCGCTGAGAGCGCAGACGTTTACAAGCGCGTCGCCGCCAGCGCCGCCCCCTGCAAGCCGACCTGGGGGTTGAGTACGACGCTCACGGAAAAACCTTCCACCAGGGCCGACATGGGGCCTTTATCACGAAAAGCGTCGATAAAACCGCCCTGCCGCAACCGGGATTCAATACGCGGGGCGATGCCGCCGGTGATGTACACCCCGCCAGTGGCCAGACAGGTCAGCGCCAGATTGCCCGCCTGCGCACCATAGATGGCAATAAACAAATCCAGCGCCTCACTGGCCAGCGTATCCTGCGCCGATTCTGGCGATAGGGCCGCCGCGCTGATGGCGGCCGGAGCGTCGTCCGTCTCCAGCGCCGTCGCGATGGCCACACTCACTCGTTCGGGCCACTGCTGCGCCAGAAATCGGTAGACGTTGACCAGGCCGCGCCCGGACAGCACGTCTTCAACACAGACTCGGGGCTGGCTTCGGGCCAGAAACATCAACAGTTCCCGTTGTTGGGGACCGGCGGGTGCGAAGTCTCCGTGCCCGCCTTCCGAGGGCAGCACGTCATAGTATCCACCGTGGCCATCCGGCGTCCACACCAGCAGGGCCTGCCCCAGACCAGTACCCGCACCGATCACCACCCGCGCTCCACGAGCCCGGGCCTGCCCTTCCTGCAATACCAGAATATCCTCACTACCGAGGGTGTCGATGCCGTAACCGGCGGCCTGAAAATCGTTGATCAACCGGCATTGCGTAAACGAAAATTTTTCCGCCAGGACGTGACTGTCCAACACCCAGGGCAGGTTGGTCACCCGGGCGCGTTGGTGCTGAGGCCCGGTGGTTCCAACCGGGCCCGCCACCCCAATGCAGGCGACCGTGGGCGCGGGCACGCCAGCCTGTGCTGCGGCGCGAAGAAATTCCGCTAGCAGGGTGTCGAAATTGCCGTACCGACCACTGACATAACGCTGCTGATACAACACAGCCATCGTGCCTTGTGTTTCTTTTGTCCGGCGCTCGGTAATTTGTAGCCAGGTTTTGGTGCCACCGATGTCAGCAGCCAACAATGGCATCAGGCATCTCCGCTGTTGAGCTGGCTGGCAGCTGCGGAATCCAGATACCAGTTGAGACGGCCCTGCGGATTCACCCGTTGAATGGGATAGGGTGGTTGTTGTTGATCGGGCATGCTGAATTCGCCTCCGTCAAACTGAGCCAGCTCGGCCACTAGTCCAGCCTTAGCCTCGCCGGAAACCAGTATTGCCACCTGCCGGGCCGCATTGATGACGGAAAAGGTCAGACTGATGCGCCAGGCATCCAATTTGTCCACAAACTGGGCGGCCACCGGCTCGGTCGTCTGTTGCAGAATCCCGGTGTCGGGAAACAGCGACGCAGTATGCCCGTCGTTACCCATGCCCAGCAGGATCAAATCGAACACCGGGACACCGGCGTCCGATGATGACAACTGCGCCTTCAGCAACGCGGCGTACCGGACAGCACTTTGTTCGGCCGATTGCTGTGGCGAGCCGTCGGGCGTAAACATCGGGTGGATATGTGACGACGGAACCGGCACTCTCGATAACAGCGCCTGCTGCGCCATGTGAAAGTTGCTGTCCGCATGATCCTGCGGCACACAACGCTCGTCGCCAAAATAAATGTGGGTGTGTTCCCAGTCCAAAACCTCACAATAATCGGCTCGCGCCAAGCGTTCGTAGAGGGTTCGTGGAGTGCTGCCGCCAGCTAGGGCGACATGAAATACACCTCGCGCCTCAATGGCGGCACGGCTGAGGGTTTGCCAGTGACGGGCGACCGCTTCGCTGATGGCGCTGCTGTTTTCGAGGATTTGCATATTTCCATTCACTGATTCACCTCTGGTATGTGTTGGCGGATTTTACACATCGTGATAAACCGCGCCGATATCACGTTACGGACTCCTGACGGACGGCCGTTTCCGTTTTTGTTAGGTTATTGTTAACGGTTTCATAAATATCGCGCAAAAAATCATCTTGGCTACGAGCCTTTTTTTCAATGATCACGGCCACCAAACCCTCCAGCCTGTCACGCTGCGCACTGCTCAAACCTGTGCTGGATACGATAATCACCGGAATAGTGCACCAACGGGGATGGTTGCTCAGCTGCTCTAAAAAATCAAAACCATCCAGTCCCGACACCACCGGATCAAACATGATAAGTGCAGGTCTTTTTGATGCCATGCTGGCAAAAGCCGCCTCGATGCTACTAGCAGTCACCACATCCATACCTTCGCACTCCAGCGCCTCGCAAACAGAGCCGCGCAGGCTGCTGTCATTTTCCACAATCAATACCGGCCCTTCACTACGACTACGTACGCAACGGTTAACCACGTTATAAAGGCGCTTCCGATCAATTGGTTTGGACAAATATTCCATCGCCCCCAGGGCATAACCCATGGAACGATTTTCCATCATGGTCACCATCACCACCGGAATAGCGCTCAAACCGGGCTCCTGTTTAAGGGTCCGCAACACCATCCAGCCATCCATGCCAGGCATCATTACATCCAGCATAATAACGTCAGGTTTTATTTCACGCGCCAGCTGTAGCCCTCGCTCCCCGTTTTCAGCGGCTCTCACATTAAAACCTTTTTGAGTTAAAAAATGGGACATAATGTGCCTGGCAGCAGGATCATCATCAATGGTCAGTATTGTGCTGACATGCTCGCGGCGCTCCACATCGGCCTTCCTGCCTGCATCAGAAACCAACAGACGCTTTTGGCGCGCCAGGCTGTGGAAAGCCCCTGGTTCCGTGTACATATTGAGACCACTGCCCACATACCCTTCGGCAATATCGACGCCCTTTTTTTGAACCGGAAGCATAACGGTAAATGTGGATCCTTTACCCCGCTCGCTCACTACGTGAATACTGCCGCCCATCATGTGACAAAAGTGCTGGCTGATCACCAACCCTAGCCCAGTGCCGCCAAATTCACGTGTGGTGGATGCATCCGCCTGAGAAAACGATTCAAACAGTTTTTCTTGATCATCGCGGTTCATGCCGATGCCATTGTCCCTCACACTAAAAAAAACCTGTTCCTGTTCGCCGGTCATTTCACGCCACACGGTTAGCTGAATGTGGCCACCCTGGGTAAATTTCACCGCATTGCTCAACAAATTAAACAAGGTTTGCCGGGTTTTAGTGATATCTGCATACAAATTCCCGATGTTGTCAGCACACTTTACTGCCAAGGTATTGTTATTTTGCTGCACCAGCGGCTGAATGGTTTCCACCACACCATCGACAACTTCACGTATGTCATACCATTCTTCGTACAAATCCATTTTTCCGGATTCAATTTTTGTGAGGTCTAAAATATCGTTAATCAACGCAAGCAAGTGACGTCCGGCAGAGAATATTTTTTTCTGATCGGGAATCAACGCCGCACCACCGCGCTCTTCAGCTTCTTCAATAATTAATTCGCTGTAGCCGATAATGGCATTAAGCGGGGTGCGTAATTCATGACTCATATTGGCTAAAAACAAACTCTTGGAGCGATTTGCTTCCAGTGCTGCATCTCGCGCCAGGGCTAAATCCAGGGTACGGCTCTCTACCAGTTCTTCGAGGTGATCACGATGCGCCTTCAATTCTTTTTCGGCATTTTCACGAACCTTAATTTGTTCGCTTAGCTCTTTGTTGCTCGCCAGCAAATTGTCATAAAGATGTTTTAGCTCGTCCGTCATTTCATTGAACCCGGCAGCCAAATTCCGAACTTCAACACTGCCCGTGGTGGCCACTTTTTTACCCAATTGTAATTT
Organism: Gammaproteobacteria bacterium; assembly: GCA_013151575.1. Taxonomy (GTDB): domain Bacteria; phylum Pseudomonadota; class Gammaproteobacteria; order SZUA-152; family SZUA-152; genus SZUA-152. Next base: position 8,277 of record JAADHZ010000060.1, on the reverse strand, counting down.
GTCGTGACGCACGCTACGCAATTGGTCACCGAGGCGTTGCAGCGGCACCAAAGCAGTTTTGTTTAGTAAAAAAATCATCAGCACCGCGAGCAGAAGACCTGCGGCGGCCACCAGCGTCACATAGATGTTGCGAGTCTGGCTGAGTTGGTTTTCAAATTCTGTCACGTCACGAGCCACCGATAACGTGAACGCTCCGGTCCCTCGTTCCGTTGGCGGCTGAAAACTAGCCAGTACGCCCTCTTCCAGCTCTCTCACTGGCGGCCATCGGCTGGACTCGTAGGCAGTGGAACCATCGACATATCGAATGCGCAGCGGCATTCCTAATTCCGTTTCTACCGCTAACAACGCGAACACCGGATCAGTCACTACTTCCAGATAACCAGTCACATGCAAGCCACCAATGGGGAGCAGCAGGCTAAAATGTGGCCGCCCGTTGCGCAGACAAAGCCCCGTGATGGCTTTAAAACGTGCAGCCCCTTTTCGACCGGCTGCACGCTTTCGCAAATCAGGACAGTCAATGCCCTGGGTGACACTGTCGGCAGCCACCTGGGCAATCAGTGTCAGCTGAGTGTCATAAACCGCCAGACTTTCAAGGCGAATCACGCCCGCAGTGACAAAATATTGATGGAATTGGGATTGGAGATACGTTGTCAGTCTCTGGGCATCCTGGGCCTGAAACATATGTTGAAAACGGGGCTCGCTCTGTAGCGATTGCCCGAGGTCATGAGAGACACGCGCAAGCTCGTCTAACAAATCACCCGCCCGCAAACCAATTATCTTTTCGAAGGCCCTGCGCTGGCTGTCGATGGCATATTCCCGGTAGGTTTCTGCGACCAACACGGCAAGCACCACGCCCACGAAACCCATCACCAGCACGCTAGCAGCGAGGCTGGTGCGTAAAGATAAGCGGTTTAGCAACACTCTCAAACTCCGTTGTCGAATGGTTGTCCCACAAACGCGTCTCAGGTTTGCTCAGTTATTGTGTTCCATCCCTTAAACCGGCATCCCAAAAGGCCCGGCAGGGCCCCAGACGGCGGAGGGTAAATACAGAAGGGCGAGAAACAACACCACAGTGGCTATAAACCTCAACATTCCAAAGGTCTTATTCACTCAACGGCGGACTCCCGCGCGAATTACTGTGCCGATAAGATTCTCTTAAAAAAGGCACGACGTATGTGTTGTAATATTCAGACGCCAGCGATTTCACTGCTTCCAACTGCTCGGGAGTCAGGGCATCTTCAACGATTTTTCTGTTTTCCAAGGCAACGGGGTAGCCTTGAGCAGCGGCTGCGTGAAACCATAAATAGGCTTTTTCAATATCCTGATCAACACCCAGGCCATTGGCATACATCACGCCGAGATTGATTTGCGCCAGCGCGTGCCCCAACTCCGCAGCCTTGCGATACCAGATAAAGGCCCATTTGGTGCTTTTGGGCACCCCTTCGCCATTATCGTAGCTGTTTCCCAGCATATACTGTGCATCGGGCACATCCTGTTCCGCAGCGCGTCGGAACCACATCGCGCTTTGTTTGTTATCCCGATCCACACCCGTGCCGTTTCGATACAACATGGCCAGGTTATATTGCGCCTCCGCATTCCCTTGTTGCGCGAGTTTTTTAAAAACTTCGACAGCTTTGGAATATTCACCCTGATCAACCCAGGAAAGCGCAGTTTCAAATTTCGACGGCGCGTCACCTTCTTCCTTGGATGAATCCGGGAGGGCATCTTCAGCAATAACCGGTTGAAATACCGCAGAAAAAAGTAGGACTAGGCAGGGAAACAGGTTCCGTGTGGTCAATGCCATTAAACGACGTTGCATTTTTTCCAGCTCAATGATTTCATTGCGATCCAGTATGTTACTTAAGAAGTACATGTCATGTTAGGGAGCACCGGGCGCCAATAGATGGACCGTTAAAACCACCCAAGGTTTCAATTTTTTATTCGCAGGGGAACTCAGACGCCTTCCGTTTTCATCCATTTTTGCAGCACGCGCGATGGCGCTGGTGGTTTAAGCCCTCGCGGCATGGTCTGCTCAATGGCTTCACAACGTGCTTTCAACGCCTTACGGTAGGCGCCTTCGTATCCAAATTTTCTGACTGAAAATGATACATTGCGCTGCCGACCGGCTTCCATAAACCGTGCACTCCAATGTACCCGTAAACTGTCCGCTTTTTCAACAACCGACAACGTGACGCCGACCATGCCACTAGTGCTGCGCCGGTCGACACTGTGCTCGCGGGTTTTGCGCATGTGCACGGGGACAATTTTGTGTTTCTTGACCACCTTATTGCGGTGTTCCTGAGCCTGTTTTTTCGCCTTACTTTTATTGCCGTAAACGCCGTCAGAAAAAAGTTTTGACTCAACCGGCTTGGAGTCTTTGTACACGCGCACCCACCAGCCGTGCGTATTACCGTGGTCCATGCGTGTGATATAAGTCAAACCAAGATCTTTCAGTTTCTGCGCCACTGTTTTTTTCCGAGCGCCTGATGTTGCGCGTTTTTTCTTTGCTATAGCCACTGATTGCGTCCTTTTGTTGAAAACCTGTAAATTAGAGAACCAATGGCGACAATCGAAACATCACGTTGAATAGCATTCAAAAACATCTCATTCGGCCCCATCCTTGGATCTATCTTCAGTCTTGGAATTCTCCGCAAGCTTTTCCTGCTTTCGCCAATATTCTTCGCTCATCCGGCAATCGAGCAACGCCATGGCGGCAACAGCAATGATTGAAATAATCACCAGATAATGTGTCAAACCCAGCTCGCCCACGTTGAAATAAACATAAGCGGAGCTAGCTGCCAACACCGAGTAGATAGCCAAACGAATGGGAACCAACCACGCCTTGGGCAATGCACTGCCCTTTTCGTCGACGCCGCCTTTTTTCCCCGGAGAGGAACGATTGGCTCTGGTAACAGAAGGTTTGGTCATATTACAACCTTCGCCCGTAGCAGACTAAATAATCGGTGTGTTTGTGAATATAGAACATGAGGTTAAAGGTTCAAGCGAATTGACAGCCTTTTATAGTTGGTTTTACCTGAAAAACACTCAGCCTAGCGGCCGAGACAATAACAATATCAAATTAACGGGCATTTTGACGTTACCCAGCTAACCGCGAAAAGTATGCACCAAAGGAACTGCGAGGATAGCACAGGCGCCCTGTCTAGCACAGAAACAGAGCTGTTTCATTAGAGTGTGACCTGAGTCACTCCCGTGCCGAGAAACCAATCACACTATCTGGCTTCAGTCTGACCGACACTATGGACAACCCGGTTAATCAGGCGCTGCCCGATGCCACTACCAGAGGTTTCACGGTTATGCGACGCAACATCATCGATTTTGCCCCTCACCGTCGTTCCGCATCTGCGGAAGAAGTGACAGTTCGTGTTCCGCAATTAATAGTATCGGCCCAGCGCACGACCAAACACTTTCTGCGCAAACTGCTGCCGAAATGTTTTGCATCCATTGATGACAGCCTGTTCGCACTGGCAGACAAAGCTGAAAATAACCAGCAGCAAGCACTTTACTTTGATGCCATGCGTGAAACCCGCCTACAAAAAGAGCAAATGACCAAAGCCTATTTTGAGACGTTTGAGCAAGGTTTTAATGCCTCGCTAAACCTCGACACCCGCAACCCCTACCGCAGCAACGACTCCCTGGAGCAGGCTGGCCTGGTGGGAGACGAGCAGTTGGAGGAATCGCTAGCTGTTATCAGCATGAGTAGCAACGCGGAAAACCTCTACCGTGAAGCGTTGTTTGCACTGACTGCGCGGTTGGATTTTCTGTTCGATGATATGGTTATCACTGCGGACAATAACCCCTTGCGCCCTGAAGTATTGTGCCAGGCATTTACCGGCGCAACCCAACAGACCGATGCCGACATCAAGGTCCGTCTGGTCATTTACAAACTGTTCGACAAATTCATCGTGCAACAACTGGGGCCGATGTACGATGCCCTCAACGCAGACCTCGTCGCCGCTGGCGTGTTGCCCCGCATCAAAAACACCATCCGCAAAAGCGAACAACCCCCCATCGGGGCCAGTCCCGACACACAAAACACTTTAAATGATGACCTGGCGGCAATGGCCAACATGGATATCAACGAACCTCAGGGAGTGTTTTCCGCCCTGCAACAGCTGCTGTCCCAACAACGCAGCACCAACGCCGTGGTCAGCATGGCGGGGGCGCTCCCCACCGCCCCTGGAGGCAACGGTGTAGCAGGTATACCGGCAGGCCCTAGTTTCAGTAACGTCACCGACGGCACCGTGATGGCCGCCACCACTTACGCAACCGCAGATGTGCTCACCGCCCTGTCGCGGTTGCAAACATCCGATACCGTACAACTAGCAGCATCCAGCCAGCAATCCAGTGCTGAACTTATCAAAACCACCCTGATATCGGAAATCGGCGTGGTTGCTGGTGAGAGCACAGAACAAAAAAACATCGACCAAGCCAATACCGACGCCATCGACATCGTCAGCATGTTGTTCGATTTCATCCTCGACGACCCCAGTCTGCCCGAGCATCTCAAAACTCAAATCGCTCGCTTGCAAATTCCCCTGCTCAAAGTCGCGATTCTCGACACAGAATTTTTCGCCAAAAAATCCCACGCCGCCCGGCAATTACTCAATGAATTGGCCTACGCCGGTAGCGATATGGAAAATGGAGACCCGGAAGAAGACGCCACCTTCCAAATGGTGGGTTACGTGGTGGACCGCGTGCTGATCGAATTTGAGGACAACCTGGGTATCTTCGATGAACTGCTGGCCGAATTCACGGGTTTCATGGAGCAAGAACGCGAAACCAACCGTCGCGCCGGTGAGATGCAGGAACAGGCCAAAGAAGTCGTAGCCGGTGAAATTCAGCGTCGCATCACCGACAATCGGGTTCCGCCGCTGGTGGCCAACATTCTTATCGACGCCTGGAAAGATGTGCTCACTCGCCTGTACCTGCGTGACGGCGACGGCAGCCCCGCTTGGAACACCGCACTACAAGTGGCGGACGACTTGGTCTGGAGCATGCAACCTAAGCTCGTGCTCAGCGAACGGCAGCGGCTGGTCAAAATCATCCCCCGCGTGCTCAATGGCCTGCGTGACGGCCTAACCCTGATCCAGTTCGATCGACAAGCCACCGACCGCTTGTTCGCAGGACTGGAACAACTTCACCTGGCCAGTCTGCGGGGCAGCATACCGGAACCACAGGAAACACCGACAAGCTCTTTAGCCCCGCAACCCTCCAAGCTCGACAGTGACGATTTTGGCATCGATCTTTCCAATCTGCCCAGCGAGGAAAACAGCAACGATGACACCGACAGCCTCATAGCAGAAATCGTACTCGCCTCCACGCAATCCAAAGAATGGAATGCCAACGAATTGCCCGCCAGCCGCTTTGCCGAAGATATTCAGGAAATGTCCCTCGGCACCTGGGTGGAATTTATTGAGCTGGGAAACGAACATCGCCAGCGCGGCAAATTAGCCTGGAAGTGCGACTTTACCGGCGAATACACCTTCGTGGACCGCAAATACAAAGTGGTTGCAGACATTTCCAATCGCAAACTGCTGGAAGCATTTGAACTAGGCCGCGCCTTTTTTGTGGAAGATGTGCCACTGTTCGACCGCGCGCTGGACTCGGTCATCGGCGGCATCAAACGCGCGCTGAACCAGGGCGAGGAATCAACCACGCAAAGCTACCACCACACAATGGCATAAAAATTCTCTCGTTTTCTTCCTCCCGCTTCACAGACACGCCTCCAACCCCGCCGGAAAATTAAGCTGACCGGAGGGTAACCGTAGCTCCTTTCTCTCCTCGCATCACACCTGCCAAACCCCGCCATCGGGGAATACCAATTTTTTTCTAAAGCCTCAGTAGATGATGCCGATAGCCTCAAGCGATTCGGTCATACGTATTTCTCACAGGAGGTGGGAAGCAGATCATCAACCCTGCTTTCATCACCGCAGGAGATGTTGAGCCCGCACCGACTGCTGAGCACATAGCCGAACAAAAGCGATACAAAAAACAGCTGCCCGAAACCAAAAGTACACCGACAACTCACACAGGATATTTAACGCATGGGACGTTTAAATTTAAACCATTTGCTCACCAACTACATTTTTTTGCTCTGGTGAAAACAAGTGACAAAACCGGGCAGCAGTGCAAACAAAACAGCTGCCCCCGTTATGCGTGAGCGACTCATGGAACCAGGAAAAAAGGTGTTTATTTTTCCTCGTTTCATCTAACTCAGCCATTTCACACCGTTATAACGAGCAAGGAAGGAAACAAAAATGAAAAACTTTAGAAAATTCTTGGTATTTTTAGTGTTTTTTCCACCTCTAAACCTGCTAGCCGGAGAAGTTAATTTTTCCGGTTTCGCCACATTTGCGGGAGGAGCCGTTTTAAGCGAAAGCCTACAAAATAGTAACGCTGCTCTAAGACCAGCAGGAGGAGATAGAACCGAGGGTGATCGTGCTAGTGAGATTGACGCCGCATCTAGTTTAGCCGGTTACGATAGAGAGCCTGGGTTCAATTCAGGTTCGTTGATTGGCTTACAGGCCACAAGTGATTTGGGCGAAAACTGGGAAGTCACAACACAGTTTGTTGCCCGGGGTTCCGAGACCTTTAATTTGAATGCCGAATGGGCTTTTCTAGGATACGATGCGACGGATAATTGGCGATTATTATTTGGTCGTCAGCGTGTGCCCTTTTATATGTATTCTGATTTCCTTGACGTTTCCTATGCATACCACTGGATAAAACCACCTTCCGGTGTTTATAGCCTCCCCTTTGATGTTTTTGATGGTGTTGGCTCCATTTACAAAAGCACGATGGGAGATCTTGATTCAACTTTACACGTGACTTTTGGTCGGCTTCGTGAACCGGTTATTGATCAAGGTGCAGAAAGAGCAGCTGACTTTTCAAAACTGTACAGCATTTCCTGGACCGTTGGCGAAGACTGGTGGAACATAAGAGCAACCTACTCGCGAACAAAATTGTCCATTGCCACAACCGATTTGAATGATGTTTTTGGGGCGTGGCGCAGGGAAGGATATGGAAACATTGCTAATGATTTAGAGATGAAAGATGATACCGGCGATTTTTCAGGGCTTGGCTTCATGATCGATTATGATGACTACCTGCTAGTGGGTGAAATTACGAAAATCCGCGCTGGAGACAATATTTTTCCTGACCAGGAATCGTATTATATTAGTTTTGGAAGACACTTTGACGATGTTCTCCTTCATGTCACCTACGGCAGAGACAAAAACAAAGTGGACTTCGGCCTGCTTGATCAGCTACCTGCTGGATTTGCTGCAGGGATGGCCCCTCCTGGGCCCAATGGTCCTATTCCTCTTGGTCCGGAGAATCCACCCCTTAAAGATGTCACGAAGGGGATCATGTCTTCTTTTCAAGAAGATAGTTCATATTACACGCTGGGCCTACGCTGGGAGGTCAGTGACTCTGTCGCCTTTAAGGCTGAGTACACGGATTTTGAAGATAAAAACCCCGCTACGGGCAGATCCGTTTCTCTATTCCAAACAGCCCTGACGACTGTTTTTTAAAAGGAGATTAAAATGAAATCTTTGACTGCTTTAATTCTAATCACCTTATCAGCGACTACCCTGAGCTTCAGCCAATTGGCCAATGCGGAAGTCGTGGTGGTTGTCAATCCAGATAACCCCGTCGCATTAACGGCTAAAGATATTAAGCGAATATTTTTAGGAAAAATGAAAAGTTTCCCAGGCAGCGGAAACACTATCCAGGCCGTAAATCATTCAAGCAAATCGGCTGTTAGAAAACGCTTTGATAAAAAAGCGCTAGGGAAATCACCCAAGCAAATCAAAGCGTATTGGTCGCGATTAATGTTCAGTGGCAAAGGCAACCCCCTCAAAGAGGTGGAAAACGATGCAAAAATCATTGAGCTTGTTGCCGAAAACCCCTCTGTTATCGGCTATATTGACTCCAGCAGCAAAACAGGAAATGTAAAAGTGGTCGGCACGTTCTGATAGAACCAAAACGACCACGCTTCTTTTTTAACCCCCTAGCCAGCGTTGCCAAATGTCCACAGACTTTTGGTAACGCTGGCGTTTTTATTCATCAGGGTTTTTCAGCAATAGTAGCGCTAGACTTTATGTATTAACCTCCCCCCCAATGCCATTAAGTTAAGAAATGTATGCCTGTTTTTTTATCCGTCAAGGGACGGAAATTAAATAACTTATATAAGTGGCGCTCTGATTTAGTCCGTATTTGTTCGTTCTGATTGAGTAAAAGCGCAGGAATAGTCAC
>JAADHZ010000121.1 GCA_013151575.1 Gammaproteobacteria bacterium | reverse complement strand
GCTTCTTCGGTGAGGCCCACGGTGCCGATGGGCGGGTGGCTGAACATCACGGTGGGTATGTTGTTGTAATCCAGTTTACGTTGGCTTTGGTTGTTAAATAGGCGATCAGATAAACGACGTGCGGCGGCGATGGCCACCGGTGTCAATTGTGCCCGCCCGGTGACATCACCCACGGCGTACACGCCGGGCACATTAGTGTTTTGAAATTCATCGGTAGTAACATAACCGCGATTATCCTGCTCAACACCGGCGGCTGCCAAGTTAAGATTGGCTGTATTGGGTGTGCGGCCGATGGCCCAGATCAGCTGATCAATGTCGGTGAGCTGCTGGCCATTGGAAAAACTCAGGGTCAACGTACCGTCATCGGCTTTTTTTATTTTTGTGCAGGAGATGTTCGGCAGCACTGCCACGCCGTCGTTGACCATTTCTTCCATCAACGTATCACGCAACATGGAATCAAAATTTTTGAGAAAATGTTCTCCGCGCAGCAACAGCGACACATCGCTGCCCAGTGCGTTCAATACACCAGCCAGCTCCACAGCGATGTAACCGGCACCCACCACGGCGACGCGTTTGGGTTGTTCGGTGAGCGCAAAAAATCCGTCTGACGTAATGCCTAGTTCAGCGCCCTGCGTGTCCGGCACGGATGGCTCTCCGCCGGGCGCAATGACAATATGATCCGCCGTGTAACGCTCGCCGTTCACTTCCAGTGTTTTGGCATCGACGAAACGCGCCGCGCCGCGAATTTCGTCGATGTTCGAATCCGACAGATAATTTCCGTACCAGTCGTTGATACCTTTGATATAGGCCTCGCGCGCTTCTACCAGCGTGCCCCATTTGAAGCCATTGACATCGATATCAAAACCGTAACTTGACGCATTTTTGAGTGACTGCGCTATCTCCGCCCCGTACCACATTACCTTTTTCGGCACGCAGCCCACGTTGACACAGGTACCGCCCATTTTGCCGCTTTCGATCACCGCACATTTGGCGCCGTACACCGCTGCGCGCTCTGCGGCGGAAAGGCCGCCGCTGCCGCCACCGATGGAAATGAGGTCGTAGTGTTTTGTCATGTTTTCAAACCCCTAAAAAGTAGGGTAGGCATCGCCCATCCATCGTGCGTTGTTCAACTTTTTAATGGTGGGCAGTGCCCACCCTACTTAGGACCGCTCGAATAATAACTGTCGATTTTGCATGAAAGGCGGTCAACTTTCACAGTACACCGCCAAAATGGATTTATACCATTACGCCGCAAATGGGACAGTAAATTTTCGATCAATCCTTAGTTGTTTAGCCCATCCACCGCAACGGTTCTTCATTCATCATTGCCGCCTGTTCCCGTAGCGCCAAAATTTGCTCTTCCCAATAACGCGGTTCTGCGAACCACGGGAAGTGCATGGGGAAGGTCGGGTCATTCCAGCGTCGCGCCAGCCACGCGGAGTAGTGAATCATGCGCAGTGTGCGCAGCGGTTCGATCAAGTGTAGTTCGCGTGGATTGAAATCCATAAATTCGCTGTAGCCGGACAACACTTCGTCGACCTGCCCGGTCATCTGCGCGCGGTCGCCAGATAGTAGCATCCATAAATCTTGCACTGCCGGCCCCCTGCGCGCGTCGTCAAAATCGACAAAGTGCGGGCCGTGATCGGTCCACAAAATATTACCGGGATGACAATCGCCGTGCAGGCGTAACTGGCTGATTTTACCTTCCTTCACCCCAGCCCGATCAAAACCGGCCTGCACCTGTTTGAGCACGTCCTCCACCAGGGTTGAATAGGCCTCGTGCAGGTCGTTAGGCACAAAATCCGTGGACATGATGTAACGATACGATTCCCAACCGAAGCTCTCAATGTCCAGCGTTGGCCGATGCCGGAAATCTCCGGTGGCGCCGATGGCGTGAATGCGCCCTAAAAACCGCCCCATCCACACTAGGTTGTCCGGGTCTTCCAGGTCCGGTGTGCGACCACCACGGCGCGGGTAAATGGCAAAACGAAATCCGGCGTGTTCGAACAGGCTGCTGCCCGTGGTGTCGCGTAACGGGGCGACGGCTGGAATTTCCGACTGTGCCAGCACTTCGGCAAAATCGTGTTCTTCTTGGATAGCGGCGTCCGTCCAGCGATTCGGCCGATAGAATTTAACGATCACCGGTGGGGCGTCATCAATGCCCACTTGGTAGACGCGGTTTTCGTAACTGTTCAGTGCCAATTGCCGACCATCGCTGCGACCACCGGCCAGCTGCGGCACACTGTCCACCGCATCCAGCACGACATCGGGTGTCAGGGTTTCGTAGGGATGGGCGGCGGGTGGAATGTTGGTATCAGTCACGGTGGCAAGTTTTAAGTTGATGGGGCGGTTGGCGTAGGTGCAATGCGTTAGGGTAACATCCAAAGCGCCCTTTGGCCTCAAAAGAGCCTTCAGAATTCTTCGACCCCACATTGGAAAAAGCCATCGCCATGCCCAATCCCCTGCTGCATTTGACTGACCTGCCGCCCTTCAACGCCATTAAACCTGAGCATGTGGAACCGGCCATCGACCGGATTCTGGCCGACAACCGCGCCGCTATCCACACGCTGCTGACTGACAATTCCGCACCCGAGTGGGACACGCTGATGCGCCCGCTGGAGGGTCTGGAAGACCGCCTCAGCCGCATCTGGTCGCCGGTGAGCCATATGAATTCGGTGCTTAACAGCAGCGAGCTGCGCGACGCCTACAACGCCTGCCTGCCCAAACTCAGCCAATACGCCACCGAACTGGGGCAAAACCAAACACTGTTCACCGCCATCCAAGCGGTGGCCGAAGACGACCGCCTCACCGCCCCACAACGCAAAGCCATCACTAACGCCCTGCGTGATTTCCGCCTCTCCGGCGTTGATCTGCCCGAAGACAAAAAACAGCGCTACATGGCCATCCAACAGGAATTGTCTGCTCTCACTGCCAAATTTTCGGAAAACGTACTGGATGCCACCCAGGCCTGGAGCAAGCTCATTGAGGATGAATCAAGCCTCGCTGGCCTGCCGGATTCAGCTGTCGCCATGGCGAGACAGACGGCGAAACAAAAGGAACAAACCGGCTGGTTATTCACTCTGGAATTTCCCAGCTATTTCGCGGTGATGAATTACGCCGACGACCGCAGCCTGCGCGAAGAAACGTACATCGCCTACGCCACCCGTGCCTCGGACCAAGGCCCCAGCGCCGGTGAATTCGACAACACACCGTTGATGGGGAAAATCCTCGGCCTGCGTCACGAACTGGCGCAACTGCTTGGTTTTGAAAATTACGCACAGCGCTCGCTGGCCACCAAAATGGCCCCCAGCACCGAAAAAGTCACCGACTTTTTACGCGACCTCGCCGACCGCTCGCTGGGCATGGCGCAAGAAGAACTGGGCGAACTAAAGCAATTTGCCAACGAGCAGCTGGCCATCGACGAACTGCAACCCTGGGACATCACCTATACCTCGGAAAAACTGCGCCAGCATCAATACGCCATCAGCCAGGAAGACCTCAAACCCTATTTTCCCGAGGCACGCGTGGTCAGCGGCATGTTTGAGGTGGTCAACAAACTCTACGGCCTGGACATCACCGAACTGAACGACGTGGACACCTGGCACACCGATGTGCGCGTATTTGAAATTTTTGACTCCAACGGCGACGCACGCGGCCGGTTTTATCTCGACCTGTACGCGCGCGAAAACAAACGCGGCGGCGCCTGGATGGACGAATGCATCTCTCGTCGCCAGACCGAACAGGGCGTGCAATTACCCGTCGCCTATCTCACCTGCAACTTCTCCGCGCCGGTGGGTGGCGACCCCGCGCTATTCACTCACAACGAAGTGATCACCCTGTTTCACGAATTCGGTCACGGCCTGCATCATATGCTCACGCAGGTGGACACCCTCGCCGTATCCGGCATCAGCGGCGTGCCGTGGGATGCCGTCGAACTGCCCAGCCAGTTTTTGGAAAACTGGTGCTGGGAGTCACAAGCGGTCAACCTCATCGCACGACATTACCAAACCGGCGCGCAACTACCCGGTGAACTGTTCGATAAAATGACCGCCGCGAAAAACTTCCAGGCCGGTATGCACATGGTACGGCAACTGGAATTTTCACTATTCGATTTTCGTATTCATGCCGAATATGCCCCGGAAAAGGGCGCTCGCGTGCAGGAAATCCTCGACGAGGTGCGCGCCGAAGTAGCCGTCATCAAACCACCTGAGTATCACCGCTTCCAGCACAGCTTTGCACACATCTTTGCCGGTGGTTACGCAGCCGGTTATTACAGCTACAAATGGGCGGAAGTATTATCGTCAGACGCCTTCTCAAAATTTGAGGAGACGGGCATTTTCAATAAGGACACAGGCCTGGCATTTTTGGAAGCCATACTGGAACAGGGAGGTTCACGCGATCCCATGGATTTGTTTGTGGAATTCCGCGGACGTGAGCCAGAAATTGATGCGCTGTTAAGGCACTGTGGCATTAAATGACGGCAAATAATGTGTATCTACAAAAACAGGTCTCGCGGCTCAATAAGGAAGATGTGCTGATGAAAACACCCAAAACGCACCGCATCGCTTTTGGCATACTCACAAGTCTACTTATCTCTCTACCGCCGGTGGTCAACGCGGCTTTCATCACCGACAAAATCGTTGTTGAAGTCCGCGCCGAACGTTTTGGTCAAGGTGCGGTACTGAAAGAACTCTCCAGCGGCGCCTCGGTGGAAGTATTGATGTCCGACGGAAAATACACCCGCGTACGCACCCCCGACAACATCACCGGCTGGGTTTCCTCCACCTTTCTCACCAACAAAAAACCGACGCAACTGGAATACCTTGAACTGCTCGCCAAGTCCAAAGATATCGAAACCAAACTGCGCGCCGCCGAAAAAAAGCTAGGTAACAACGGCGCAGCAGGTGCGGCCAGCATGAGTGACAAAGACATCAAAAAACTCAAAAGTGAAGCCAAAAATTCGCGCTGGATGAAAGCGGAAATGATGAAGGCACGTGATCGTGCCAAACAGGCTGAGGCCAAACTCAAGGCCGAGCGAAAGAAGCAATCTGAAAAAGGCAAAGAAAACAACGGTGCTCAGCAACAGTTAGAAGATCTTAAAATACAAAATCACGAACTGGAACAACGCCTCGCCGCCGCGCTGTTGGTCAACGAACATCAGCCTGAACCCGCACCGACTGTTTTTGTAGCATCATCCGAAAAGGGAACAACCCCTGCAGACTGGAAAGTCTATATACCGTGGTTTGCTGGCAGCTTGTTCACTGCGCTAATCCTCGGTTTTGTGGCCGGCACTCGCTGGCTGGACAAGCGCATCCGGCGGCGGCACGGTGGCTTTCGAATTTACTAGGAGTCTGCCCAGGTTGTATTGACGAGTTCAGCATTCCTGTCATGTTCTGCAAGAAGGCGCGTGTAAAGTGAATCGCCCGTATGCGTATTCAGGGCATTCATAGCCTTCATGCGCTTTACGTGGTGCGAAAATAATCGGATTTCCCCCAACGCCATTAAGTTAAGCACACCCGGCCAAAAACCGGGGCTGCCTAGAAGTCTGTCGTTTTACCAGACCTGATGTTTGTAAACACAGAGGTCACAGAGACGCAAAGACACAGAGAAAGACACCAAAAACTCTGCGCCTCTGTGTCTTTGCGACCTCTGCGTGACAAACACTATGTTTTTGTTTCCATATTCTGTGGTACACACTGAACCTCTAAACCTCAATTCGCCATGGGCACTGGCTGCCCAATGCTGACTTGACGGATAAAAAAACAGGCATACATTTCTTAACTTAATGGCATTGGAGATAACACGTAATTTCGTCGTCACTGAATCACACGCCGCCATTGACTGGGCGCAAAAATTTAACCTTTCGTTGATGTTTGTTACCCCACAATTGGCGAAGGATAATGCGTTAGCTTTTTTTTCACCGCAACATTTTTCAATTTCACATACTGCGGCAGGCCATTTTTGAAGGGGGGATAATCTTCGCCCTGTATCAACGGCTGTAAATAATTACGGCAGCGCTGGGTGATGTGGAAGCCATCTTTGCTGATGTAGTGACGTGGCATCATCTTCTCCACGTTGGCCACACGCGCCAACCTGGCTTCACCAATCGTCCATTTGTAAGGTTTGTTTGAGATGCGTTTGATCGTCGGCATCATGGCATTTTTACCTTGCAGGGCCATTTCAACAGCGGCCTTGCCCACAGCGTAGGCCTGTTCGACATCGGTTTTGGAGGCGATGTGGCGCGCTGCGCGTTGCAGGTAATCAGCCACAGCCCAGTGATATTTGTAACCGTGTTTGGTCTGAATCATCTGCGCCACTACCGGTGCAACACCGCCCAACCGTGCGTGACCGAAAGCGTCACGTGTATCGGTCTCGGCGAGGAAGGAACCATCCTTGTCACGCACGCCCTCGGAAACGACGATGACACAGTAGCCGTATTCATCCACCGTCTGTTTTACCCGCGCCAGAAATTGGCGTTCATTGAAGGCAATTTCTGGGAACAGAATAATGTGCGGCGCATCGCCGGTGTTTTCTGTCGCAAGCCCACCGGCGGCGGCAATCCAACCTGCATGGCGGCCCATTACTTCCAGCACAAATACCTTGGTGGACGTTTTTGCCATAGACGCTACATCAAACGCAGCCTCCCGAATGGAAACGGCAACATACTTGGCCACCGAACCAAAACCGGGGCAGTTGTCGGTGATCGGCAGATCATTATCGATGGTCTTGGGTACATGGATAGCCTGGATGGGATAACCCAGACTTTTTGAAAGCTGCGATATTTTCAGACAAGTATCAGCGGAGTCGCCACCGCCATTGTAGAAGAAATAGCCGATATTATGCGCAGAAAACACATCGATCAGGCGTTCGTACTCCGCACGACTTTCCTCCAGCCCCTTCAGCTTAAAACGGCAGGAGCCGAATGCCCCGGAAGGCGTATGACGCAATGCAGCAATGGCACGTGCCGACTCTTTGCTGGTATCGATCAGGTCTTCGGTCAATACACCAATAATGCCGTTGCGCCCCGCATAGACCTTGCCGATAACATCCTTGTGTTGGCGAGCCGTTTCGATAACACCACAAGCACTTGCATTAATGACTGCTGTCACCCCGCCGGATTGTGCATAAAGCACGTTTTTTTTGATCATTTGTTCTCTCCTTCGATTATTGACTGGCATCTCCAGATCATTCACACGCCCACACCAAAACGATTAACACCAAAAAGCTGATATGCCATGCAAATGATTTCAATCGTGAATACATGCGTGAAATGCAGCACATGCCATACAGCCAAACCTGAACAACCCCACTCGGCATTCCAATAGACCGGTCATAACATTAACACCGTATTTATGCCGAGTATTGACTTACCCTCTACCATAAGGGTAGGTTTAGCGCGAAAGTATTCGAATGCTCTATGATCGCATTACCCTGTAAATGTCTGTAGCGATCATCTAAAAGCGAAACAATCGTCAAAACGATAACAACCGAATTCAGTTCACATCTATGTATAGGGAGGCTGCCGAGTTGAGGATCGTACTGATCGGCGCGCCGGGGTCCGGTAAGGGCACGCAAGCAAAAAAGCTAGCATCAACGCTGGGAGTTCCTCAGATATCGACCGGCGACCTGCTGCGTGAAGCTGTTGCATCTCAAACCCCGCTCGGTCTGCAAGCCAAAGCCGCTATGGATTCCGGCCAACTCGTTTCCGATCAGATCGTATTGGATATGGTAGAAGAAAGACTTACCAATACAGATGCCCGGTCCGGCTTTATCCTGGACGGTTTCCCTCGAAACATTTCCCAGGCCACAGCCCTCGATATCATCCTGAATCGGCTTGGTTGCCCACTACAGTCCGCTATTCTTATCGATGTGGATTTCGATTTACTAATCCAACGCATTGCCGGCCGACGCACCTGTCGCTCCTGTGGCCAGATGTATAACGTATTTTCTGCACCTCCGAAGCTCGATGACCTTTGCGATATTTGCGGTAGCCGCCTACATCACCGCGCAGATGACAACGAAGGTACCATCACGAATCGGCTGCGCGTGTATGAATTACAAACCGTCCCGCTGATTAACTACTACCGCCTACAGGGAAAACAGCAAAGCATTGACGGCACCGGTGAGATCGACGACGTTTTTCAACGCCTGCGCAAAGCCATCGACAACATCAATGCCGAACAATCCGCACCCCTGAAGGCCACCGGGCAAGAAGCCAGTGAAGATTCTGATACAATGGCGAATTCTTCTGAAGAAACAACTAAATTAGGCATAAAAATTAAAGAAGCATCGCAAACAACCGAAACAGGTGCAGATGTTCCTCTGAAACAAATTCCAAAACGAAGTAGCAGTGGTGCCACCAAGGAGGCCAAAACCATGACCGCAAAGAAAAAAGCCACTCGCAAGAGTGCGGCCAAGAAAAAAATTGCTAAAAAGAAGATTGTGAAGAAGAAAGTCGTTAAAAAAGCAGCGGCAAAGAAAAAGGTCGCCAAGAAAAAAATCGTCGAGAAGAAGATCGCGAAGAAAAAAGGCGCCAAGAAAAAGGTTGCTAAAAAGAAGGTAGCTAAGAAAAAGGTCGCTAAAAAGAAGGTGGCTAAGAAAAAAGGCGCTAAGAAAAAGATCGCTAAAAAGAAGGTAGCTAAGAAAAAAGGCGCCAAAAAGAAGGTAGCTAAGAAAAAAGGCGCTAAGAAAAAGGTCGCCAAAAAGAAGGTGGCTAAGAAAAAAGGCGCTAAAAAGAAAGTAGCGAAGAAAAAAACCGCCAGCGAATAGTCTCCATTCACTACGGCGGCTACTGGGGTTTGGCCCCTCCGGCTTGTTTCCGGCAGGGGGCGCATTTACAATCGGGCACACAAGGCAACTTGTGTGCCCGATTGTTTTTGTGGCGGGAATTGCCGAGATGTTGAACACGTGAACAGTGCTCTGGTATTTTGCTGCCCAATCACGATCAGTACGCGCTTGCCAAGCCTCGTAGCCACCCATCAATCTATATAGTCTTTTTAGGAGTCCATCGCGTGCCTAATCTCGATACCGGTAAAGGCCTTTTTCCTGCTGCCCGCATGCGACGCATGCGACGTGATGACTTCAGTCGTCGGCTGATGCGTGAATCACGCCTGTCTGTGGACGACTTGATTTACCCGATGTTTGTGCTGGAAGGAAAAGGGCAGCGCGAAGGCATACCATCGATGCCTGGCGTGGAACGAGTCAGCATTGACGAGTTATTGAAAGAGGCCGAAGAATTGGTGGCGCTGGGCGTGCCAGCGGTGGCGCTGTTTCCGGTCACTCCCGCAGAGGTTAAGTCCCTTGACGCCCGGGAGGCATTTAACCCGGACGGTCTGGCCCAGCGCGCGGTGCGGGCATTGAAGGCGGCCTTCCCGCAGTTGGGGGTCATTACCGACGTCGCACTGGACCCATTCACCACTCACGGACAGGATGGCCTCATTGATGACAGCGGTTACGTAATGAATGATGAAACCGTGGAGGTGCTGGTGAAACAAGCGCTGTCCCACGCGGAGGCTGGCGCCGACGTGGTGGCACCTTCCGATATGATGGACGGCCGCATTGGCGCGATCCGTAAAGCGCTGGAAGCGAACGGCTACATCCACACTCGCATCCTTGCCTATTCAGCTAAATATGCCTCCAGCTTTTACGGCCCCTTCCGTGATGCGGTGGGCTCGGCGGCCAACCTTGGCGCGGGCAACAAATACACTTATCAAATGGACCCGGCCAACAGCGACGAAGCCCTGTGGGAAGTCTCGCTGGACCTGGAAGAGGGGGCGGACATGGTGATGATAAAACCCGGCATGCCCTATCTAGATATTGTGCGTCGCATCAAGGACCAGTTCGGCGCACCCACTTATGTGTACCAAGTCAGCGGTGAATACGCGATGTTGATGGCTGCCGCGCAAAACGGCTGGCTGGAGGAAAAAGCGGTGATCATGGAATCACTACTGGGTTTCAAGCGCGCGGGAGCCGATGGCATTCTCACTTATTTTGCTAAACGCGTGGCGATTTGGCTGAAGGACGACTAAAGCGCTATCGACTGGATGCCTCGGCAGCTCCCGTTCCGTTGTCACAGTCGGACTTGGTGTTGCCCTGTCAATTCAGAGGCTCCACAGAATGATTAACGCGCCTTTTTCGACATTTCTTCCAGGCTGATGTGCCGCACGTCTTTACCCTTCACTAGATAAATCACGTATTCGCAGATATTTCTTGCATGAGCCCCAATGCGTTCCAACGCACGGGCGGACCACATGATGTCCAGGGTGCGTTTGATGTTGCGCGGATCTTCCATCATGAAGGTAATCATCTGACGCATGATGGCATCGTATTCGCTGTCCACCTTGAGGTCCTGATGCGCGACATCGGCCGCAGCCTCGGCGTCCATGCGTGCAAAGGCGTCCAACGCGCCCCGCAACATTTTGCGCACCCGGTCGCTCAGGTGTTCCAACTCGCCATACTGGTTTTTCGGTCGTTCCATATCGGAAAGATGAATGGCCATGCGCGCGACTTTTTCAGCCTGATCACCCATGCGCTCCAGGTCGGTGATGGTTTTGATGATGGCGACGATAAGCCGTAGGTCACCGGCGGTGGGCTGGCGTCGCGCCAGTATCTGAATGGATTCTTCGTCAACAGCCACTTCCAGCGCGTTGACTTGATAGTCGCGGCTGATCACCGCTTCCGCCTGCTCCACATCACCGGACACCAATGCGGCGGTGGCGTTTTCAATCTGCTCCTCCACCAGGCCGCCCATGGCCAGCACCTTGTTGCGCACATCTTCTAACTCCTCATTGAACTGGCGCGAGATGTGGTGGCTTAAATTTTTGGTTTCCATGTTTGCCCTCTGTTCAATATTGGCGGCTATCCGTAGCGACCGGTGATGTAGTCTTCTGTCTGCTTTTTGTGGGGATTGGTAAACAAAGTATTGGTATCGCCAAATTCGATCAAGTCGCCCATGTACATGAACGCCGTGTAATCTGATACCCGCGCCGCCTGCTGCATGTTGTGGGTGACGATAACGATAGTGTATTTATCTTTCAGCTCGTAAATCAGTTCCTCGATCTTGAGCGTGGAGATAGGGTCCAATGCGGATGCAGGTTCATCGAGCAACAAGACTTCTGGCTCAATGGCGATGGCGCGCGCAATCACCAAACGCTGCTGCTGGCCACCGGACAAACCGAAGGCGCTGTCGTGCATGCGATCTTTTACCTCGTCCCACAACGCCGCACTTTTCAGTGCGTTTTCCACTACCTCATCCAGGGTGCGCCGGTCCTTCACACCTTGCAACCGCAAACCGTAGGCCACATTTTCAAAAATGGTTTTGGGGAATGGGTTGGGCTTCTGAAACACCATACCCACTCGTCGGCGCAAGTCTGCCACGTTCACCGACTTGGCATAAATATCCTGCTCGTCCAGTAAAATTTCACCCTCGATGCGCACCCCGTCAACCAGATCATTCATGCGATTGATACAACGCAGCAACGTCGATTTTCCGCAACCACTGGGGCCGATGTAAGCCGTCACCCGTTGTTTGGGAATCACCATGTTAATGCTGTGCAGGGCCTGCTTTTCACCGTAAAACAGATTCAGGTCCTTCACTTCAATGCAGGGCGTTTCGTCCTCTACTCGCGGAATAACGCGACCCTTTGTCATATGCCCAATATCGAAGGCATGAGTGGGAGTGGATCTTGTGGTCGTAGCAGTCATGCGAATCCCTTATTGTTCCAGCGCGTGATATTTTTCACGCAGGCGATTACGAATGGCGATGGCCGCCAGATTCAGCACCACAATCACCAGCACCAGCAGCAGCGCCGTGGCGTACACCAGCGGCCGCGCCGCTTCCACGTTGGGGCTTTGAAAACCCACGTCGTAAATATGAAAGCCCAGGTGCATGAATTTACGATCCAGATGCAAGAAGGGCATATTGCCGTCCAGTGGCAGGGCGGGCGCTAGTTTCACCACACCCACCAACATCAGCGGCGCCACTTCACCGGCGGCGCGCGCGATGGCCAGAATCAGGCCTGTCATGATCGCCGGACTGGCCATGGGCAGCACGGTGCGCCACAGGGTTTCGGCTTTTGTCGCACCCAACGCGAGGCTGCCTTCACGCACTGATTTGGGAATGCGCGACAAGCCTTCTTCTGTCGCGACGATCACCACTGGCACCGTCAACAACGCCAGCGTTAACGACGCCCACATCAGGCCCGGTGTGCCGAAGGTCGGCGCGGGCAGGGCCTCGGGGAAAAACAGCTGGTCCAGATTGCCGCCAAGAAAATATACAAAAAACCCCAGCCCGAACACACCGTAAACAATGGACGGTACACCGGCGAGATTGTTTACCGCGATGCGAATCAGCCGAGTCAGCGGTCCCTGGCGAGCATACTCGCGCAGGTACACGGCGGCCACCACCCCAAAGGGAACCACCATGATGGACATGATGATCACCATCATCACCGTGCCGAAAATCGCCGGAAATATACCACCTTCAGTGTTGGCTTCACGCGGTTCATCACTGACAAATTCCCACAGTTTGGCTGCATAAAAACCCAGCTTGTCCAGCAGCGACATCGCGTTAGGCCGATAGGCGTGCACCACCTTAGCCAGCGGCGTTGTCACCGTCTGTCCATCGGACACAGTGACCAGCATCTGGTCGCGCTTAATGGCCGTGTACAAATCGCTCAGCTGTTTTTGCAGCCCCTGATACTCGGCATTCAACGCCGCACGTTCGTCTTTGATGGCCTGTTGCGGTGCTGGGTTCGTATTGCCGTCCAGCTCCAGCCCGCGCTCCCGCAAGCGCAACCGCTCCAGTTTGTAGTTGATGGAACCAATCGCGCCTTTTTCCAGTTGGCGAATTTGTGTGAACAGTGTCGTGGTCCGTGCTAAGCGTTGCTGCAACGCTTTCCACGCATCCTTGCCCTCCGCCACTGTTTGCTGGTTTTCCTGCACCGCGCCGAGATAGCCGTACAGGTTGCCCCATTCGCGACGCTCCACCGTCATCAGCGTTTTCGGTGTGCGTTGCGCCTCGATGCCTGGTTTCAGTATCCAGCGAAAGTCCTGTCCGTCTACATCCCGGTTGCCGGTTTTAATCAGGTAACGTGTGACCTCGGCATCACTCTCGATGTTTAATCCCGCGTCCCGTAAGCGCTGCGCGCTGACGGTTTCTTCGTCCTGAATTTCGCCGATCAGACGCACCGTGCTTTGATCAGCATTTTTATAATCAAATTCCACCACCGTGGCTGGCCAAAAATGCCCCAGCCCGCGCGCGGCGATGAGCAGCAACAGGCCAAATACCAGAATCAGGCTCACGCTTACCGCGCTGGCGGTGAGCCAGATCCAGGGATTGCCGGATTTGAACCATTGCTTTATCACGTTTGCCTCACAAGGAACTGTACTTCACGCGCAACCGCTGGCGCACGATTTCCGCCAGCGTGTTGAATACAAAAGTAAATGAAAACAACACCAGCGCCGCGAGAAACAGCACCCGATAGTGCGTGCTGTCCACCTCTGCCTCGGGCATTTCTACTGCGATGTTCGCCGACAGGGTGCGCATGCCTTCAAAGATGCTGAAGTCCATCACTGGGGTATTGCCAGTGGCCATCAACACAATCATGGTTTCTCCCACAGCACGGCCCATGCCAATCATCACAGCGGAAAATATGCCGGGGCTGGCGGTGAGAATCACCACGCGGATTAATGTCTGCCACGGCGTCGCGCCCAATGCCAGCGAACCAAAAGATAAATGTTTTGGCACGCTGAACACAGCATCTTCGGTGATGGAAAAAATCGTCGGAATCACGGCGAAACCCATGGCCAACCCCACCACCAGCGCATTGCGCTGATCAAAGCCGACACCCAGTTCATCGTGCAACCAAGCACGCATGTCGCCGCTAAAAAAAGTGGCTTCCAGTGTTTCACTCATGCCGAAAGATGCCGCGCCCAATATCAGCACCACAGGTAACAGCAGCGCGGCATCCCAGCCCTCAGGAATGCGGTGGCGAAAGCGCGCCGGCAGTTGCTGCCAAGCAAAGGCAAACACCAGCACTCCTAGCGGCACCACAATCAGCAGGCTAAAAATGCCCGGCAAATGGGCTTCCAACAATGGTGCCAACCACAGCCCGGCGAGAAAACCGAGAATTACCGTGGGCAGCGCTTCCATGGTTTCAATGCTGGGTTTGACGATTTGGCGCATCTTAGGGGCCATAAAATAGGCTGTATAAATAGCGCCGAAAATCGCCAGAGGCACCGCCAGTAGCATGGCGTAAAATGCCGCCTTGATGGTGCCGTAGACCAACGGGGTGATGCTCAGCTTGGGCTCGAAGTCATCGCTGGCAGAAGACGATTGCCAGGCGTACACCGGCTTTTCGTAACTTTCGTACCACACCTTGCCCCACAGGGATGACCAGGAAATTTCGGGATGTTCATTGTGTACACGCCAGAATGACAACCTGCCGTTGGTGTCTTCCGCCAAAAAAGCATTGGCGCGTGGCGCGATGGCCAGCCCGCTGATGGCAGCGTCACTGACGCTTTGCTCTAGCAACAACCGCTGGGCGGTGGAGTGATAAATGGCGATTTGCCCACTGGTGTCGGCAGCGATGAATCCTTTGCGGGCGAATTCCGAGGCCAGACCGCTGATGGCGAAGGATTGCTCGGTAAATTCACGAATGGGTGTCAGGGTTTTATTGCCGCGCTCGTCACGCACCTCGAACCACTGCACCACGCGGCCGCTGCTATCGCCCACCAGCAGGGAGACATCGCCGGTCAGGAACTGCACGTAGGTCACTTGTAAACCGGCATCCACCAGGTTTAATTTCTGCATTTGGTGCGGCTCGGCCTTGTCGCTCACATCCCAATGAATCAGGCTGCCATCGGCGCGAATCACGTACAGATTGCGCTGCTCTTTATCCAGCAACAGTTGCACGATGGCCGCTGTCTCGTCTTGCTGGCCAGCAAACGATAACAGGACTTGTTCACGCTCCAGTTCGGGGACATCGTCGCTAAAGGATTCTTCCTTGGCGAAGAGGGTGAGTAGCAGGCGGCCGTCCGCCGTTTCCGCCACCACGGTAGCTTCTTCTTCGCCATCCTGAAAAGCGATGTGGGTCAGTGCTTCACCATCGTCGTCAATTTCCAATGGTTCTTCGCCCAGTGGATATTCCAGCACCGGCGTGATCAACCGCTGGTCGTTGGGATACGTTACCTTGTAGGCGTGGCGGGCGATGAGTGCGCTACCGTCAGACAACCCCAACGCAAAACGTGCGGGCCCCGGCTCGCCAGCGACAAAACTGCTGATCTCCGCACCCGGCGGCAATTCCAGCGTCACCTCGTTGATGGGCTTGCCATCGGTGAGATTAAAAAATATCGCGCGGCCAGCGGTCGACAAACGAAAACCAATTTCCGCCTGCTCTTCCATGGCCAGCAACAGGGATGGGCCACCATCACCCGGCAACGCGTACTCCGCTGACCGCTCCACCTCGGCGGCACTGAACAGCGGCAACACGACGTACAACAGATAAAAGAAAATCAGCACGATGGCCAGGATCACGCTCAAACCACCCAATGCCACACCATACGTCGCCATGCGGTCTTTCAACATGCGCCAGCGGCGACGCCGCCGATTTTCGGCACTATCGGGTGGAGACAAAACCGAGGCGACAGAGGAATTGGGGGCAGTGCTATCAGGCATCAGCGAATGATAGGCGAGA
This sequence comes from Gammaproteobacteria bacterium, assembly GCA_013151575.1. GTDB lineage: Bacteria > Pseudomonadota > Gammaproteobacteria > SZUA-152 > SZUA-152 > SZUA-152. Next base: position 3,881 of record JAADHZ010000121.1, on the reverse strand, counting down.
AATATGACAGTTTTGTGACAATCGGTTTAGCGGCGCAAAATGGGCGACCCGGGCCACTATCCGGCCTCAAACCCAACGTTGCACCGCCGCCGTTACAAACCTTGAAACAACGCCGTGCGTTCGCAATATTCCAGCGCAAAATCAATATATGCCCGCGACAACGGCGACAGGTATTGGCGCGATGGGTAAAGCAAGTTTAGCGATAACCGGGGCAATGGCCGGTCTGGAAACAAGGGGAGCAATTCGCCTGATGCAAGATGCGGCTCGGCCGTAAACGGAGGCAGCTCGGTAATAATGTCACCGCTCAAGGCCAACATGGTCAGATGGGCAAAATCGTTCACCTGAATCTGTGGCTTGAGGGTGTAATCCGTGCCGCCAATATTCCAGCTGACGTTGTTTTGCTCGCTGCTCCACCCACCACACGGAAAATCGACCAGCTGTTCCGGAGACTCGGGCAATCCGTATTTTTCGGCATAGGCCGGGGCATACACAAGCACATGCCGATACTCCGCGACTTTTCGCGCGATTGCTGTTTGTGTCTTCAGGTCACCAATCCTCACCGCAACATCAATGCCGTCTGCCACCAAATCAATTCGGCGCTCGGTGGTGAATATATCCAGAGCGATATTGGGGTAGCTCGCCTGAAACTCCCGGAGCAAGGGCCACCAGAAATCCAGATTTCCTGGGTAGGATAACCGCAATTGACCTTTTAGCTGTTCGTTGGCATCGATCAACGCCAGCCTTCCGGCATTGATTTCATCCAGCCCCCGCGCAGCAAACTGATACAACACATCGCCCTCCCGGGTGGGTCGGATGTGCCGCGTCGTCCGCTCCAGCAGCCGGACTCCTAGCTGTGCCTCCAGCTCGTTCACGTTTCGGCTCAAGGTGGCGACCGGGATATTAACCTTGCGTGAAGCCCCGGAAAAACCGGTGTGCCGAACTACCAGCACAAACATATTCAAACTGTTTAAATTCAATGGTTTATCCATCTTATTCTCCTCTTGCCATTTAATTAATACCTTGCCAATTATTCCATTTATGGAATGGTCATTCATGACAATTGGAGATTATCACTATTTACGGACAGGTATAAAGTGTACTCCAGGCATTCAGCCTTATTTCACGCAAAACAGAGATCCAACACCACCCACAGGGGGCATTCAACATGAAAGCAGTCACTATTACCGCAACCGGCGGTCCGGAAGTTCTGGCGCTGGGCGATGTCCCGGAGCCAACGGCAAAAACAGGCGAAGTCAAAATCAAGGTCAAAGGGTTTGGCCTCAACCGAGCTGAAGTCTATTATCGCAGTGGACATATGGGCGCCTTGGAAATCGGCCGCATACCGGGCATCGAGGCCGTGGGTGAAGTGGTCGCGGACCCGTCCGGGACGTTCACCCTGGGGCAAAAAGTGGTCACCATCATGGGCGGAATGATGCTCGCCCGTAACGGTGCCTACGCGGAATATGTCACCGCTTCGCTGAGCAATGTGCTGGCTATCGACAGCGATATCGGTTTTCTCGAACTGGCCAGCCTGCCGCAATCCTACCTGACGGTCTGGGGTGCGCTTGACCTTAACCTGCACATTCAATCGGAACAGACAATTTTAGTCAGAGGAGCCACGTCCGCTCTGGGGCTCGCCGCCATCACCTACGCCAAAGCCCGTGGCTTGACCGTCATTGCCACCACTCGTGATACCACACGGCAACAACGCCTCAAGGAATTGGGCGCGGATCATGTACTGATCGATGACGGCAACATTGCGGACCAGGTGCGGAACATTTTCCCGGATGGCGTGGACAAGGCCATCGAAATAGTCGGCGCAGAGACATTAAAAGATACCGTGCTGGCAATTAAAAACTGGGGGGAGGTCGTGGTCGTTGGCCTGTTAGGTGGATCAACCATCGTCGAACAATTTAACCTGATGGGTGACTTATCCAACGCCGTGAAATTGAGCTTTTTTGGCAGCGTCATGCTGGGCACGCCGGACATGCCACCGCTTGGCAACTCACCACTCAATTGGATTGCCGAACAGATTCACCAGGGTTTGATGCCCGACATCACCAGCGAAGTATTTCCGCTTGAAAATATCCGTGAGGCACATACGCGCATGGAAAAAAATCAAGCCTTCGGGAAATTGGTCGTCACGATTTAACATGTTTGAATTCACGAAAAAGGACATATCATGAACTTATCATCATTTTTTCACACCGCCGTACTTGCCATTACACTTGGTTTCAGCGCAAACATCGCGCAAGCCAAACCGTTACAGGATTACGTACCGGTGCTGGACAACGTAAAAGCCAATGCCTTTCAAATCGATCATAAAAAAGGCTACCGGGTAAAAAAGGTCGCGACCAATGTGTACATCATCACGGATGGTATTTGGCAATCGGCGTTCATCACTACCGGCAAAGGCGTCATTTTGCTGGACGCACCACAGTCATTCGGCCAGCATATTATCAAGGCCGTGGCTGAAATCACTGACGAGCCCATCAACATGCTGATCTACAGCCACAGCCATGTGGATCACATTGGTGGATCACAACAACTGAAAAATATCCCCAACCTGAAAATATTGGCCAGCAAACCTGTTGCGGATTTTTTGGTGGAAAAAAATGACCCGCGCCGCCTCATCCCCACGCAAACCTATACCGGTAACTATGTGGTCAATATGGGCTCGGAAACCCTCCGGCTGGATCATCATGGCAACTACCATTCCACGGAAAGCGACGTGTTTTTTTACCTGCCTAAGCGCAAGTTTCTCATGGTCATTGATTCACTGGCGCCAGGTTACGTGCCTTTCAGGGATTTCGATTTGACCCACAACTTCCATGAATACCTGAAAATGTTTGACGCCATTCTGGCTTACGACTTTGACGTTTTTGTCGGCGGCCATCTGACCCAAATTGGCACAGCAGAAGATGTGCGCATCACCCAAGCCTACGTCAAGGACGTCTATCAAACCGTAAAACGCATTCATACACAAACCAATCAGTTTGACATCATGGGCGCCGCAGCAAAAAAAATCGGTTGGGACAACAAGTTTGCGCTGTTTAATGTTTTTCTCGAACACATCGTTGATAAAAGCGCCAAAGAAATTGAAGCTCGCTGGATCGACAAACTGGCCGGTGTGGACGTGTGGGCCAAAAGCCATGCGCGCACAGCGTTGATTTATGTTCGCTGGGATGATTGACAGCTATCGATAGCCCGGATGAAACATAACTGACATCCGGGCTATATGACTGAGAAGGTGGGCGAGGTCGTTGAGGAACGAACAGAGTCAGCGTGTCATACCCTCATAGAACAGGCTTTAACACCGAAACAACAGGCCCGTATCACCGTTGTTGCACTGGACATATAGAAAGCTTATGCCAATGCCGTGGAGGAAAAATGTTCCCAGGCTGCGATCGTTCACGACAAGTTCCATATAGCATCTTAACCAAGCGGTTGATCAGGTTCTCGCCAGGAATAGCAAGGTGATGGGCCATTTTAAGCAATGGGATCAAACTCGATTGATTTCATTTGATGAGGAAGGGTTGGTGAAGTTATCCATGAAGGGGATATTGAAGCACCGCCAGACGAAAGAGGCAGAAACAGATAGGCCGTTTCTACGGATGACTAAACCTACCCTCGATTCTACTAGTCCTTAGCGGGCGGAAAATCGCTTGCCAGCCTCGAATACCCAAGTGCGGGTAATGACCAGCTCGTCGGTGTCTTTGTGGATATCTTCGGAAAATCGCGAGAAGGGGGCGGCGAGGCGCACGGCAGCGTCATCAAGGATGCGATGACTGGAGCTTTCGCGCACGTTGATGGCTTTGATGGAGCCGTCGGAATTCAAGGTCACTGCCATGATCAGACTGCCGGAAAGTTTTTTGCGCTTG
>JAADHZ010000168.1 GCA_013151575.1 Gammaproteobacteria bacterium | reverse complement strand
CGCGCCGGGCGCACCATATCTCGCTATTAATCAATAAGTTACGGCCACGAAATCTCTGTGTTTTTGTCATGAGGTGCTAGCCACCATAGGCTTTGAATCAATATTCAAAGCTAGCGATCATTTTTTGTTTGACTGTTAGCTCTAACATGGCCAAAAAAGCGACTTTTTTGGCCTGTGACCATGAAAATTTTGGCCTCTTTCGAGTTGGTCGAGTTAAGTACAATTATGATTGTTAGCTAACGACACCGATTTAGAGTGTTTTCAGCAGGCTTTAACCGTTATAGACGCTCACACCTTCGCCAACATATTTATCGAATACATGCAGGTAGACACCCTCACACGCCTTGGGCCAAAGTTCATCAGTATCGACTTCAGGCAAAGCATCCAGAACATCCTTGATCAGGTTTTCGACACGGGCCTTGGTACGCTGCTTCTTCTTCCGATCGATAACGAGCACTTCTTTGAGCTTTTCGAGTAGCTCATGGGCGATATGCTTTACTTGGTCTCGATCTTTCTCCGTTAGCAGGCGCTTTTGCTTCCCCGGCTTTAAGCGGTGGTCGCGTCCTTTGCCCTTGGAGGGCATGGCAACTGAATCAACGGAGTTGCCACGGGGCAGATAGATATCCCACTCTTGCTGAGCCAGCTTCAATATTCGACTCAGCAGTGGCATCTCTATATGTGCACCGTGTCGCCTTTGACCGTTTCCAGCCGCATATCGCGGAACTCTTTACACACGAATAAAGTGGTGTAATCGCTGCCAGCGCCTGGCCATCCAGCTTATCTTTGAGCAACTTGCTGCGCACTTTGATACCCGTTTCGGGTTTTTTTCTGGGGGCTGCTTCAGTGAAATTATGGTCTTCGAGTTCGGAGAAGAAGGGTGTTTTCCGCAATTGAGGTGGAACCCCGGTCCATTTCTGATTCGACATTGCGCGCCCATTGCTCTGCGGTTTAGAACGAATTCGAGATTCAGCAGTGTCCTGTTTTGCATGTTCAGGCCCTGGGGTTCAAAAGCCGCCCTGCGCTGTCGCACGCTGTAGTACACTCCCGTTCCATGATTGAAACTGACCGCCTCATTGCTCCCGCTGCCACTCCCCGAGACGATCGTGAAGAGGTACAGGACCGCGCTATCCGCCCTAAAATGCTGGCGGATTACGTGGGCCAGCCAGCGGTCAAAGAGCAGATGGAAATTTTCATTTCCGCCGCGCGGGGGCGTAGCGAGGCATTGGATCACACGCTGATTTTCGGCCCGCCGGGCCTCGGCAAAACCACGCTCGCGCACATCATTGCCACTGAAATGGGCGTCAACATGCGCCACACCTCCGGCCCGGTGCTGGAGCGCCCTGGCGACCTCGCGGCGTTGCTCACCAATCTCGAACCGCATGACGTGTTGTTCGTGGACGAGATCCACCGTCTCTCACCGGTGGTGGAAGAGGTGCTGTACCCGGCAATGGAGGACTACCAGCTCGACATCATGATCGGCGAAGGCCCGGCGGCGCGTTCAGTGAAGTTGGATCTGCCACCGTTTACGTTAGTGGGGGCCACCACCCGCGCCGGTTTGCTCACCTCGCCGTTGCGTGACCGTTTCGGTATCGTGCAGCGGCTGGAATTTTATTCAATCCCGGATCTCGCTCACATCGTGCAACGCGCTGCCAGCATCCTTGGTGTGCCGTTGGGCAGCGCTGGTGCCGGTGAACTCGCCAAACGCGCCCGTGGCACACCGCGCATTGCCAATCGCTTGCTGCGCCGGGTGCGCGACTACGCGGAGGTCAAGGCCGACGGTCGGATCACGGCCGATGTGGCGGCACGCGCGCTGGATCTGCTGGACGTGGATGAAAACGGCTTCGACATGCTGGACCGCAAATTGATGCTGGCGGTGATCGAAAAATTTGAAGGCGGCCCGGTGGGTGTGGATAATCTCGCCGCTGCCATTAGCGAAGAGCGCGGCACCATTGAAGACGTGCTGGAACCCTATCTTATCCAGCAGGGTTTCCTGATGCGCACGCCGCGCGGCCGGGTAGCGACGCGCAACGCCTATTTGCACTTCGGCCTGCCGGTGCCGACGCGCGATGAGCGAGAGGGGGATGTATTCGAGGACTCCGAACCCGCATAATACGACGCTTTGCGGAATGGGCGGACAACAGAAACCGCCCCACAGGTTCAGGGGAATTTTTTCTGCGCATGACGGTCTTTAGTCGGAACCACTCCGAACATGTTGTTGGCGGGTAGATAAAACATGAGCACTGATTTTCACTGGCCTGTGCGGGTGTACTACGAAGACACCGATCATGGCGGAGTGGTCTACTACGCCAACTATTTGAAATTCATGGAGCGTGCGCGCACCGAATGGCTGCGGGCGCGAGGTGTGGAACAGGATTTATTAGCACGGCAGGAAGGCGTGATTTTCGCGGTGCGCTCGGCGCAGCTGGACTATCTCAAACCGGGGCGGTTCAATCAGCTACTGAGCGTGAGTGTGCACATAGCGGAAACCGGTAGAGCCAGTCTCACGTTTGATCAAACCGTGGCGGTGGCCGATGCGGCTGACAACAAAAATACAGTGGAAAATTTATTAATGGAAGGAAAGGAATGCGGCAGCGTGCTGTGTCAGGGACGGATCAAAATTGCCTGTCTGGACGCCAGCACTCTGAAACCACGCGCCATTCCTGCTTCCATCCGACAGGAGATTCTCGGTGACGGCTGATTTATCCATTCTTTCGCTGGTCACCCATGCCAGCGTTTTGGTGCAAATAGTGATGCTGATTTTGCTCATTGTTTCATTATTTTCCTGGAACGTGATCTTTCAGAAACGCCGGATGTTAGCCCGCGCCCGCGCTGAAGCGGATGAGTTTGAGGACCGCTTCTGGTCCGGCGGCGATCTTTCCGGCCTTTACAACCAGGTTAGCACCGGGCAACAGGATAATGCTGGCATGGCGGTTATTTTCGAAGCCGGCTTCAAGGAATTCGCCCGCCTGCGCCAGCAGGAAGGCAGCGACCCGATGGCGGTGCTCGAAGGCGCACAGCGGGTCATGCGTGTGGCGCTATCACGGGAGATCGACAAGCTCGAAGAGCATCTGCCGTTCCTTGCCACCGTCGGCTCCACCAGCCCGTACGTGGGCTTATTCGGTACCGTATGGGGCATTATGAATTCGTTTCGCGCGCTGGGTAACGTCAAACAGGCCACTATTGCGATGGTGGCGCCGGGTATCGCCGAGGCGCTAGTCGCCACGGCCATGGGTCTGTTTGCCGCGATCCCAGCGGTGGTGGGTTTTAACCGGTTCAACACCGAACTGGAGCGGCTCATCAATCGCTACGATGCCTTTCTCGAAGAATTTTCCAGCATCCTACAACGGCAGGCGCACAAATAAATGGCGGCTCCCCCCAAAAGGGTTCGCCGTCGGCCCATGTCCGACATCAACGTCGTGCCCTACATCGACGTGATGCTGGTGTTGCTGGTGATTTTCATGATCACCGCTCCGCTGCTGACGCAGGGCGTGGCGGTGGAATTGCCGCAGGCCGAGGCGGATGCCATGAGCGGCGAAACCGATGAACCACTGGTGGTGACGGTAACAGCGAGCGGTGATTACTTCCTCAGCGTGGGTGAAAAACCCGATGACCCCATCGACCATCAAACTCTGGTTACCAAGGTGGCGGCGGTGCTGCGCCATCGGCCTAAAACCCCCATCATGGTGCGCGGTGACACCAAAGTGGAATACGGCAAAGTCGTGGTGGCTATGGCCTTGTTGCAAAAGGCCGGAGCGCCCAGCGTGGGTTTGATCACCCGAGCGCCGGAGGATATTCAGTGAGAGCCTTCAACCGTATGGTGAGCCTTCAGCCAGTGGAGCGTCTTTAATCCGTGAGAGCCCTGCTAAAAGAAATTTTTCAAAACCCGCTTGCCATGCTGTACGCCATCCTGGTGCACGTGGTTTTGGGCGCGGTGTTGTTTGTGAGCCTGGAATGGACAGATGCGCCCACTCCGGCACAGCCCAGGGTGGATATTGTCAAAGCCGTCGTGGTGGACGAATCGCGAATCCTTGCCGAGCTGGAAAAACTCAAAAAGGCCGAGGCCCAAAAGAAAAAACAAGAAAACGCCAAGCAGCGCAAACTGGATAAAAAGGCCAAAGAAGCGGAACGAAAACGCAAGCGCGAAGAAAAACGCCTGGCCAAGCTGCGCAAAGAACGCGAGGCGGAGAAAAAACACCAGAAAAAATTGCAAAAAAAGCGTAAGGCCGAAGAAAAACGATTAGCGGCGGAGCGGACTAAAAAGAAGAAAGAGCTGAACCGTCTACAGGCTGAGCAAGCCGCCCTTGAACAACAGCGCGCAGCGGAAGAGCAAAAGCTGGCCGAGGTGGCCGCCCAGCTTAAAAAGGAGGAGCAGCAACGCAAATCCGCTGAAACCTTGCGGCGTAAACGTGAGCTGGAGGCTGCCATGCGTGCGGAGATCGCCGCCGAGCAGGCCCACCGTAATACAGAAAATGAGAAGCGCCTCAACTCTTTGCGCGGGCGCTACATCGCTGATATTCAAAACAAGGTAGAGCGTAACTGGATACGCCCTCCTAGTGCCAAGCAGGGGTTATCGTGCAAAGTGGCGGTGAAACAGATTCCCGGTGGCGAAGTGATTAACGTCACGGTCACCCAGTGCCAGGGCGACGAGGTGTTCCGTCGCTCTGTGGAAACGGCGGTGTACAAAGCCTCGCCTTTGCCGCGCCCCTCTGATCCGGGCTTGTTTGATCGTGAAATTGTGTTTACCTTTCGGCCCAGGAAATAATCCCGAAACCCGATTCAATAAAAAGTACCGTAGAAAAATATGTCGAAACAAAAACAATTGATCTTGCTGGCCCTATTAGTGTCGATGTTATCCAGTACGGCACAGGCGGTGCTGAATATCGAAATTACCCAGGGTATCGAAGGCGCTTTGCCCATTTCCATCGTGCCTTTTAGCTGGGAAACACCGGTTGCCAGCCCCGGCCAACCGGCCTCCATGGCGCCCTCCCAAAAGGCTCCTCTGGATGTGGCGGCAGTGATTCGTGCCGACCTAGCCCGCACCGGACGTTTCGACCCGCTGCCGCCAAAGGACATGCTGGCAAGGCCTTCGGTGGATTCCACCATCAATTTTTCTAATTGGCGTATTTTTCAGAGCGAAAACCTGGTGGTGGGCACCGTGCAATATCTGGGTGCTGATCGGTACAAAATTCGCTTCCGCCTGTTTGACGTATTCAAAGGCAAGCAGCTGGAAGGTTATAGTCTGTCAGCCAGCGGCAGCCACCTGCGGCGCGCAGCCCATCAAGTATCGGACATTATTTACGAAAAACTCACCGGCCAGCGTGGGGCGTTTACCACCAATGTGGCCTATGTCACGGCGGCGGGTGAGGGCAGTACACGACGGTACGCGTTATGGATTGCCGATGCCGACGGCCACAACGCTCAATCCATGATGCGTTCACGGGAACCGATTCTGTCGCCCGCCTGGTCGCCGGACGGAACCCAGCTGGCCTACGCCTCGCTGGAGGACCGGGGCCACCAGGTGATTTTTGTGCAGAATGTGGCCTCTGGACGGCGTGAAAAAGTGTCCTCATTCAAAGGCCTCAATGGTGCACCCGCCTGGTCGCCGGATGGAAAATCGCTGGCTCTGAGCCTGTCCAAGGATGGTAACGCCGAGGTATATGTCTTAAACTTGGCCACCAAAAGGACGCGGCGTATTACCCGTCACTGGGCAATCGATACCGAACCGGTGTGGACCCCAGATGGCAAGGCCATCATTTTTACCTCCGACCGGGGAGGGCGGCCGCAACTGTACCAGGCTCCCAGCGCGGGTGGGCGCGCTAAACGGCTGACCTTCGAGGGCACGTTCAACGCTCGCGCCTCGATAACCAGCGATGGCAAGCAACTTGCGATGATCCACCGTGTCGATGGAAAGTACCGGGTGGCGGTGTTGGATCGGGAAACCGGCAACCTGCGGGTATTGACCGACGGAAAACTGGACGAATCCCCCAGCTTCGCGCCCAATGGCAGCATGATTATTTACGCCTCAAATTCCGGGGCGCGAGGGGTGCTGAAGGCAGTATCGGTGGACGGACGAGTCCATCAGCGTTTTACGGCACAAGAAGGAGATGTGCGGGAGCCTGCTTGGTCCCCGTTCAATTGAGCCCTGTTTATTTAATGCTGAAAAGTATTAAGCGATCATTTCGACAATTAACTACAAATAACGACATATAAAAAATGTTTCAATATAAGAAACCTGTTCAAGGGAGCCTGCTATGAAATTTTGGTCCAAGACTGTGTTAGCCATTATCCCCGCATTGATTTTGGTGGGTTGTGGCACCACGGATGAAGTAGAAACTGACGCTGCTGGTGATGCAGCGAAGGGTACCGCCACCTCGGATACCCGCTCATCCGCCACTACCAGCGGAGTGGGTTCTTCGGGCAACGCCACGGGTGAAGGCCTGGAGGCGGCGAACGCCAGCTTCCAGGGCGACCCATTGGACGACCCGGATAGCTTGCTGGCTAAACGTGTGGTGTATTTCGAGTTTGACCGCAGTGATGTGAGCGAGGAGTTTCAGGCCACAGTCACAGCTCATGCCGAGTATCTGACCAGCCATTCCGATGCCAGCCTGACGTTGGAAGGTCATGCTGATGAGCGCGGTACACGCGAATACAACATCGCCTTGGGCGAACGCCGGGCTATTGCCGTGCAGCGTCTGTTGACCCTGCAAGGCGTTGCTGCCAGCCAGATGCGTACTGTCAGCTATGGCGAGGAACGACCGGCCGCCCTGGGACATGACGAAGAGGCCTGGAGGCTGAATCGCCGCGTTGAGTTCATCTACCAGCGATAAGCGTTTTTATCTTCTTTATGCGACGCGATATGTCTTCCTATTCTTTTCAAATGGTAAAACGGCCGTGGCTGGGGTTTCCCTCAGCCACGGTGGTTGTGTTGTTTTTTCTGATGGGGATTGGCCAGGGCTGGGCCCGTGAAACTCCCGCGCCGGTGGTAGAAGCTTCCGGCGTTGGAGGGGGGGCGTCGCAGCAGGTGAAAGACCTGGAAGCGCGCGTTGCTCGACTCGAACGTCTGTTGGAGAATCGGGCGTTGGTGGAAATGGTGATGCGCGTTGATGGCTTACAGAACGAAGTGCAACGCATGCTGGGACAGGTGGAAGAGCAGGGCTACACCCTCGACGGCATCAAAAAACGTCAGCGTGATTTGTATCTGGATATTGACCAGCGTTTGCAAAAACTGGAAGAAGCCCGCGCGGCGATGCCGTCTCCGGGCATGAGTGGTTTTGTTCCGGCGCCAGTCATCGCCGTGGGTGGCGTTGCAACAGCCACAACAGGGCAACCACCCTCCGTCGCAGTGTCGGCCGATGGAGCGCCACTGGCAGGGGATAATCAGATTGATCCCCAACAGGAACGCGCTGCCTACGAGCGGGCTTTTAACCTCTTAAAGGAAGGCCGGTACGATCTGGCGGTAGCCGCCTTCAACGCCTTCGTGGCCACCTACCCCAAGGGACGGTATGCCGATAACGCCCAATACTGGTTGGGTGAGGCTAATTACGTGCAACGCAATTTCAAGATAGCGCTGGCAGAGTTTAAAAAGGTGGTGAAAAATTTCCCCACCAGCCCCAAACGCGCCGACGCGCTGTTGAAACTGGGCTACACCCAACAGGAACTAGGCCGATATGACCAAGCCCGGGTATCCATGAACACGGTGCTGATGAGTTACCCTAACACCACCGCCGCCAGTCTTGCACAGCGTCGCTTGCAGGAACTCAAGCAGCTCAAGTAACTTCCGAACACCTGTCACCGATAGCCGCTTCCGGCCCGTTGGCCAAAAATACACGATCAAAAATCATGAGTGCAGACGTCGCCACTATTGTGTCGAAAGCCGTGCCGGAAACGGAACGGCCCGATCGGCTCCGAATCACCGAAATTTTTTTTTCCCTGCAAGGCGAATCACGCAGCGTGGGTTGCCCCACCGTGTTTGTGCGACTCACCGGCTGCCCATTGCGTTGCAGCTATTGTGATACCGCTTACGCCTTTAGTGGAGGTGAATGGCAAAGCCTGGGGGATATCGTTGCCGAGGTGGGGAAATACAATTCCCGTTATGTCACCGTCACCGGCGGTGAGCCCATGGCGCAACGCGCCTGTCCAGCGCTGCTGACGGCATTATGTGATGCTGGCTACGAAGTCTCGCTGGAAACCAGTGGCGCACTGGATCTTTCGATGGTGGATGCGCGGGTGGTGAAAATCATGGACCTGAAAACGCCGGGCTCCGGTGAAATGGGACGCAACCACTGGGACAATATCACCTTGCTTACCGACAGAGATCAGCTCAAGTTCGTGCTTTGTGACCGGGCCGACTACGAGTGGAGCAAACAAATGATCGCACAACATGAATTAGCGAGTCGCTGTGAGTTGTTGATGTCTCCCTGTTTCGCTCAACTCGACCCCAAAGCGCTGGCGAGCTGGATTCTGGAAGATCATCTGCCGGTGCGTTTCCAATTACAGTTACACAAAATCCTGTGGGGCGAGGAGCAGGGGCGATGAGCCGCGATGGCAACGCCGTGTTGAACAATGGGCAGGGCCAAAAGGCCGTCGTGTTGCTGTCCGGCGGCCTGGATTCAGCCACCACCCTGGCCATGGCCTGCGATGCCGGGTATGCCTGTTTTGCTCTTAGCTTTGATTACGGCCAACGCCACAGCCCCGAGCTGACTGCTGCCGCGCGCATCGCCCAGAAATGGGAGGTCGCACAACACAAAGTAATTTCCCTCGACCTGGGAGCCATTGGCGGCAGCGCCCTGACCGATTCCAGTATTGACGTGCCTACCGCTGGGGCGACTGGCGGCATCCCCGTGACTTATGTGCCTGCACGCAACACGGTCTTTCTTTCTTTCGCCCTGGGGTGGGCGGAGGTGCTGGAGGCCGGGCATATTTTTATCGGGGTCAACGCAGTGGACTACTCCGGTTACCCGGATTGTCGGCCCGAATATATCAATGCCTTTCAACACATGGCTAACCTGGCCACCCGAGCGGGGGTGGAAGGCAGCGGTATTCGCATTCACACGCCATTGATTCATCTCAGCAAAGCTCAAATTATTCGTCGCGGGCAGGACTTAGGCGTCGATTACGGCACGACTATTTCTTGTTATAACCCGGACGACGCAGGCAGTGCTTGCGGTATTTGCGATTCCTGCCGGTTGCGTGCAGAAGGTTTTCACGCCGCAGCGGTGGCCGACCCCACGCGCTACCAGACATCGCCATGATCGTGCTGTTCACCGACTTCGGCTTACAGGGGCCTTACGTGGGACAAATACACGCTGTTTTACGTCGACAGTTGGCGCGCCAGGCACCGGACCTGCCCATCATCGACCTGTTTCACGACGCCCCTCGTTTTGACCCACGGGCCTCGGCCTATCTGCTAGCGGCCTATGTTAACGAGTTTGCGCCGGGCACGGTGTTTCTGGCGGTGGTGGACCCCGGCGTGGGCAGCGAGCAACGCCAACCCGTGGTGTTGGAAATAGACGGGCGCTGGTTCGTGGGGCCGGACAACGGCCTGTTCGACGTGGTGGCCCGGCGTGGGGATGACGTGCAACGCTGGGAAATCACCTGGCGACCGGAAAACCTGTCCCACAGTTTTCACGGTCGGGACCTGTTCGCGCCGGTGGCAGCGGGGCTCGTCACGGGGCGGACGCCCCAGTGGCGGGCTATCGAATATCCCCAGCCGTTTTCCGGACCGGAAGACTGGCCTCGGCTGATTTACATCGATCATTTCGGTAATGCCATGACTGGCCTACGGGCAAAAACACTGCCGGTCGATGCCGCCCTGCAAGTGGGGCCAGCTCTGCTGACCCGCGCCCGCACGTTTGCCGATGTGCCGGTGGGAGAGGGTTTTTGGTACGAAAATGCCAATGGCCTAGCGGAGATCGCCATCAACCAGGGCAGCGCTGTTGTTTCGCTGGGGCTGCAATTGGGTGGCGAGGTGGATATTATTTGTCCGGGCTAAAGGCGCGGATTTTATTGCTATCCGCAGCTATTTCCCAACATAGAGAAGGTCATGAATTCAGCAAACCAGAATTCCGCCCTCCCCGATAGCAAGGCGTTTCCCGCCTGTCTGCTTTTTTCCGCTGTGCGGTGGCCAGATCATGGCGGTGGAAGAGATGGGCTCATGGGGGCTAGAGCCGTTGATCATGTGTCCGTTCGAAAACCATCCAACTTCATGATTTAATATCAAAAACTACTTCATTACGGACCATGACAAAGAACCACGATATTTTTACTTGAATATTTTTGCCAAAACCTGAGGTGTTGGTTCCTATCGTTTCTCCTGAACGAAAAGTGCTGGAACAGTTTTCTCGTTGAGAAAATGAAAAAGATGACCACCATCAGGCCAGTGTGCCACTAGTGGCGCAGGCACCATTTCGCTACACTGCCCGGCTCGTTGGCGCGGATGATTTTTTTTCATGAGTGTTCTCACCTGGATTTTGCTTTTTAGCCTATTGGGCGGTGTGCTCAGCGTCATCGTCGCGGCCAGCTTTTTGCTGTTGCCTGAAGCGATGCGCAAAAAGCTGGTGCCGCATCTGGTGAGCTTTGCCATCGGTTCATTGCTGGGCGCCGCGTTTTTGGGCTTGATGCCCCACGCATTGTTGGGTGCCAGTGCCGAAGACACTCACACGATTTTTCTCGCGGTGCTGATCGGCCTGCTGGGGTTTTTTCTGCTGGAAAAACTGGTGCTGTGGCGGCATTGTCATGC
>JAADHZ010000015.1 GCA_013151575.1 Gammaproteobacteria bacterium | reverse complement strand
GACCTGTCTGTGCCCCAAACCAAAGTATTGACTAAAACAATCAGAATTTTTTACGCACGGTGAGTATGAAATAATTAGCGGGAACCGCTGAGAATTTACTACCGTAGTTGCACGCCGGGTGCGGTGCGCGTCAGCCAGCTAGCGACCCGTTTCACCAGGGTGGAATCCAGCCCACGAAAAAAGTGGTCGGCACCAGGAATTTTCACCTGCCGATAGTCGCGATTGTTGGCTTCGCGCGCGGCGCGGGCTCGGGCCTTGGCAGAACCCAGCACCCCGGTCAAATCCTGGCTACCGTACAAATCGAGCACCGGCAGGGTGATCTTTGCCAAGGCAGCAGGGGCGTCGGCGGCGGCGCCTGGCCAGGAACTCATGCCAATACCCACGAAGGCTCGCAGGGCCACATAGCCCTGCGGTTTTTCGGCCAAAAAATGAGCCGCCATGGCAGCGCCCAGACTATGGCCTACGATGACGATGTTTTTGATACCCAGCTGTTGCAGCTGTTTGATGCCCGCGTCGATACGGGCACTGGCCTCGGGAAACAGCGCGAGATACTCCTCGGGTCGGGCATCATTGGGTAATACCGGCAGTTGCAGCGACAGGGTGGCCCAGCCGCTTTCCGGCAACTCACGGCGCAAGGGAGAAATAACGTCGGGCCAGTCCGGGTGTGCCCCCATGCCGTGCAGCAGGACCACCCCGCCGCGTATTTTGTAGCCGGGGACGGGGGTGTAAATGGCGAGAAATTCCCGTCCATTGGCCGCGAGGGTGCGCACTTCGCCCGTCAGCAGGCCATCGCGAATCTGCGCCGCCCAGCGCTGTTCCTTGAAAACGTCCGAGGCCGGGGCGGGTGTCCCGAGGACGCTCAGCAAGATAGCCAGCGTGCAACATGTAAATACCTTTTTCATCACAGCAACTCCCGGAACAATGCGTGACCCGAGCATATCGGCTGGCGCTGGTTACGCCAACTATGAACTCAGCATGGCTCAATGGCAGGCCAACCGCTTGCGGCGGCTGAAAAATCCTGAGTAATAGGGTAAAGTGCCCGGTCCAAATTTTCAGTTCGTTCGCGCAATACCGGGCGAAACCGGAGGCCCGGCACATCGCCCCTCCACAACCAGAGGCCTAAACCATGTCAGATTTTAAAATAGCCCCCTCCATTTTATCGGCTGATTTCGCCCGCCTGGGTGAAGAAGTGGACAATGTGCTCGCTTCCGGCGCGGATGTGGTGCACTTCGACGTGATGGATAACCATTATGTGCCCAACCTCACCATCGGTCCGCTGGTGTGTGATGCGCTACGCAAACACGGTGTCACCGCCGACATTGACGTGCATTTGATGGTCAAACCCGTGGATCGCATCATTCCTGATTTTGCCGCCGCTGGCGCCTCGTACATCACCTTCCACCCGGAGGCCTCCGAGCACATCGACCGCACCCTGCAACTGATTCAGGGCGAAGGATGCAAATCCGGTCTGGTGTTTAATCCCGCCACATCGCTGGATGTGCTCAAACATGTCATTGACAAAGTGGATATCGTGTTGCTGATGTCGGTCAACCCCGGTTTTGGTGGGCAAAGCTTTATCCCCGAAACGCTGAATAAGTTACGTGAAGCCCGCAAAATCATCGATGCTTCCGGCCGCGATATTCGCCTGGAAATCGACGGCGGTGTGAAGGTGGATAACATCCGTGAAATCGCCGAGGCGGGTGCTGATATGTTTGTGGCGGGCTCAGCGGTATTTGGCGCCAAATCTGATTCCGATGCCAATACCTATGATTCCGTGATTGCTGCTTTTCGAGCGGAATTAGCTAAGGCTGCTATTTAACACAGAGACCGCAGAGGCGCAGAGAATTCAAACAATAGAAACTTTGCGTCCTCTGCGTTAAATATGCAGGATAAAAAAATGCTCAACAAACCCGAAATGATTTTAATCGACGTTGACGGCACCCTCGTCGACAGCGTGCCCGACCTCGCCTATTGCGTCGATGAAATGATGACGGCGCTGGGCATGCCTGCGCACGGCGAAGCTACGGTGCGCAACTGGGTGGGCAATGGTGTCGAACGACTGGTGCGCCGCGCGCTCATCGGCCAGCTTGACGGCGAACCGGACGAGGCCCTGTTCGAAAAGGCCTACCCCCTTTTCCTCGACCTGTACGCGGTCAACACCAGTCAGCGCAGTTGCCTGTATCCCGGCGTGCGCGAAGGCCTGGATGATATGAAGGCGGCCGGTTATACGCTGGGCTGCGTCACCAACAAGGCCGCGCAGTTCACCATTCCACTGCTCAAGGATCTTGGCATTCACGATGATTTTGTGAACATCGTCTGCGGTGATACTCTTGCGAAAAAGAAGCCTGATCCACTGCCACTGCTACATTCCGCTGAAGTGCTGGGCGCCGCGCCGGAAAAATCCCTGATGCTGGGTGATTCGGTGAGTGATGTGAAGGCTGCGCGTGCGGCTGGCTTTCAGATTATTTGCATGAGTTACGGCTACAACCACGGCGTGGATATTCGTGAATCAAACCCCGATGCGGTGATTGATTCCATGGCTGAGTTGAAAGGTTTGTTGTCGTTGTAGGGTGTACCCGGGGCATAACGACATGCCCCCTATAGAAAGAGTTTATATGTTTCACACCACACAAATAACAGAGCAGCAGGAACGATGGCGCGGCTGAAACCGGTGTCGTTGGGTTTTCCCGTTTGTTTGATTTTGTAGGTGATAAAACATGAATGAACAACAATTCACTGCCCTTGCCTCGCAAAGCGCAGCGCAGAATATTAACCGCATCCCGTTGATGCGCGAGGTGCTGGCCGACCTCGATACCCCGCTGAGCACCTACCTCAAGTTAGCCGACGGCCCCTATTCCTATCTGTTCGAGTCTGTACAAGGTGGCGAAAAATGGGGGCGTTACTCCATTATCGGCCTGCCCTGTCGCACCCTGTTGAAAGTGTCGGGTAATCTCATTGAGGTGGAAACCGATGGTGAAGTGGTGGAGTCGGTGCAAAGCGATGACCCGCTGAGCTGGATTGAACATTTTCAGGCCCGTTATCAAGTGGCTGAAGAGGAAGGCCTACCGCGCTTCACCGGTGGACTGGTGGGGTACTTTGGTTACGATACCGTCCGTTACATTGAGCCAAAACTCGCCAACTGTCCAAACCCCGACGAACTGAATACGCCGGATATCCTGTTGATGGTCTCCGATGAAGTCGTGGTGTTCGATAATCTTGCGGGCAAGCTGTATCTCATCGTACATGTTGATCCGGCACAGGCGAATGCCTTTGCCGCAGGCCAGCAACGCCTCAACGCATTGGAAGCCCAATTGCGCGCGGCAACGCCGCGTCCCGAATCACGGTCGAGTAACGACATCAACGAAGCAGATTTTGTCTCCGGTTTTACTGAAATGGGATTTAAGCAGGCAGTGAAATCTGCGCGGCAGTACATCGTTGAGGGTGACGTGATGCAGGTGGTGTTATCGCAACGCCTGTCGGTACCTTTTTCAGCTCCGCCACTGGATTTATACCGCGCCCTGCGCAGCCTCAATCCATCGCCGTACATGTTTTATCTCAATTTGCACGACTTCCACATAGCCGGTTCTTCGCCGGAAATTTTAACGCGACTGGAAGGTGACACCGTTACCGTTAGACCTATCGCTGGAACCCGGCGTCGCGGCCATGATAAAGCTGAAGATCAGGCCATGGAAGCAGAACTACTGACCGACCCCAAAGAGCTGGCCGAGCATTTAATGTTGATAGATTTGGGCCGCAACGATGTGGGCCGTATCGCCGAGATTGGCAGCGTTGAACTCACCGAAAAAATGCTGGTAGAGCGTTATTCCCACGTCATGCACATCGTCTCCAATGTCGAAGGAAAGTTAAAGCCGGGCATGAGCGCTATGGATGTGCTGCGAGCGACGTTTCCGGCTGGCACCGTGAGTGGTGCGCCGAAAATTCGTGCCATGGAAATCATCGACGAACTGGAACCGGTGAAACGCGGCGTGTATGCCGGTGCGGTGGGTTACCTGGGCTGGAACGGCGATATGGATACAGCGATCGCAATCCGCACCGCGGTAATCAAATCCGGCCAGCTGTATATTCAGGCTGGCGCCGGTGTCGTGTACGACTCTCAGCCTACCCTGGAATGGAAAGAAACCATGAATAAAGGTCGTGCCGTATTTCGTGCCGCGACCATGGCTGAGGCCGGGTTGGATGGTGTTGTTGGGATGCATAAATAAGAAAATCCAACGCAAAGACGCGGAGATGCAAAGGATGCGAAGAAAATATTTATGGCCGAGAATACACTTTCGAGAAAAATTATCGGTGCGGCAATCGAAGTGCATCGTACTTTTAGGGCCAGGGTTGCTGGAATCCGTGTATCAGCCGTGGGGTGCATAAATAAGAAAATCCAACGCAAAAACGCGGAGATGCAAAGGACGCGAAGAAAGTATTTATGGACGAGAATACCATTTCGAGAAGAATTGTCGGTGCGGCAATCGAAGTGCATCGTACTTTAGGGTCAGAGTTACTGGAGTCTGTGTATCAGCAGTGCCTTGTGCGTGAATTGGAACTTCAAGGAATAGCCGTTATATCAGAAGTGCCTATAGCGGCCGAGTATAAAGGTTTGCAGTTTGATGTAGTCTACCGAGCGGACTTGTTGGTGGAAGACAAGGTGGTTATTGAAATGAAGGTTGTTGATAAAGTGTTACCTGTTCACGAGGCCCAACTGCTTTCTTATTTGCGTTTGATGAATAAAAAATTAGGTTTGCTGATTAACTTTAATTTGCCCGTGCTAAAAAGTGGAATAAACCGTGTCGTTAATAATTTATAAACCTTTGCGTTCTCTGCCTCTTTGCGCCTTTGCGTTGGATTATTAACCATGCTCTTAATGATCGACAACTACGACTCCTTCACTTACAACCTGGTGCAATATTTTGGTGAACTGGGCGCGGATGTGCAGGTGTTTCGCAACGACCAAATCACATTAAACGAGATGGTGGCAATGCGGCCGGAACGCATTGTTATTTCCCCTGGACCGTGCACACCCAATAAGGCGGGCATCTCGCTGGATGTGATTAAACACTTTGCGGGCAAGCTGCCAGTGCTGGGAGTGTGTCTTGGCCATCAGAGCATTGGTCAGGCTTTTGGCGGCAACATTGTGCGCGCGAGTGAAATCATGCACGGCAAAACGTCAATGATTCATCACAACAATACCGGTGTGTTTGCCGGATTGGAAAATCCTTTTGAGGCCACGCGTTACCATTCACTAGTGATTGAAAAAGACAGCCTGCCCGATTGTCTTGACGTCACGGCATGGACGGAAACTGAAAACGGTGAGTTGGATGAAATAATGGGCGTGCACCACAAAGAACTGGACGTGGAAGGCGTGCAGTTTCATCCAGAATCCATTTTGACCCGGCATGGCCATGACATGTTGAAAAACTTTTTACGACGTTAGATGTGAGTGTCGAGTGGGCGGTGCCTACCCTATCGGAAACAGAGAGAACTAAAATGGACATGCTATCAGCCCTTCGCACCGTAACCGAACGCCGTGATTTGACGCGCAATGAAATGCAATCGGTGATGCGCATCATCATGACCGGCGAAGCCACGCCTGCACAGATTGGTGGCTTTCTTGTTGGTCTGTGCATGAAAGGCGAGACCATCGACGAAATTACCGCCGCGGCACAAGTGATGCGCGAGCTGGCCTCTAAGGTGGACGTGCGTGGTGAACACGTGGTGGATATCGTCGGCACCGGAGGGGATGGCATCAATACCTTCAATATTTCTACCGCCAGTTGTTTTGTGGTAGCCGCCGCTGGCGGCACCGTAGCCAAACACGGTAACCGTTCGGTTTCTAGCAAATCCGGCAGTGCCGACTTGCTAGAAGCGGCAGGCGTCAAACTGGATCTGAATTCTAGGCAGGTAGCGCAATGCGTCAATGAGGTGGGCGTAGGGTTTATGTTTGCCCCAAAGCACCACAGCGCGATGAAACATGCCATTGGTCCGCGCAAGGAAATGGGCGTGCGCACCATCTTTAACGTGTTAGGCCCGTTGACCAATCCTGCTGGCGCTCCCAATCAGGTGCTGGGCGTGTTTGACCGGGAGCTGGTGGAGCCGCTTGCCCATGTGCTCGCGAATCTCGGCAGCCATCATGTGCTGGTGGTGCATTCGGAAGATGGCATGGATGAGATCAGCATTGGTGCGCCGACCTATGTGGCTGAGCTGAAGCAGGGCAGAGTGCGTACTTACCGTATTGCGCCGGAAGACTTCGGGCTGAAAAATGGTGATATTGCCAAACTTAAAGTAGTTGATGCCATGGAATCATTGGATATGGTAAAAGATGTACTGGCCAATCATCCGGGACCCGCGCGTGATATTGTGGCGCTGAATGCCGGTGCGGCTATTTATGTCTGCGGTCTTGTCGATAGTTTGACGGCAGGCGTGACCCGAGCTCAACAGGTGCTGGCCGACGGTTCCGCCGGTGAAAAACTTGATGCTCTGGTGGCCAAAAGTCACCGTGTTTGATTCGCTATCAGCCTGCAAGGAGGCGCTATGAATGATGCTCCGGATATTCTGAAAAAAATCATTGCGCGCAAACAGGAAGAAATCAACGAGCGCAGCGCAAAAACAGACCTTCATACCATGCTGGATCGCGCCCTAACCGCCGATGCCTGCCGTGGTTTCGTCAACGCCATTCGACGTAAAATCGCTGCGGGTGATGCCGCCGTCATCGCCGAAATCAAAAAGGCCTCTCCCAGCAAGGGCGTGATTCGTGCGGATTTTCGCCCCGCAGAACTTGCCGCCTCCTATGAAAAAGGCGGTGCGACCTGCCTTTCCGTGCTCACCGATGCCGATTTTTTTCAAGGCTCGGAATTGTATCTGCAACAGGCGCGGACCGCCTGCACCCTGCCGGTGATTCGTAAGGATTTTATTGTTGACCCATATCAGGTGCTGGAAGCGCGCGCCATTGGCGCCGACTGCATTTTATTGATTGTCGCGGCGTTGGATGACACCCAGCTTCGCGAGCTAAACGGCCTAGCCCGGGAGCTGGGCATGGATGTGCTGGTGGAAGTGCACAACGCAGAGGAGCTAGCGCGAACCTTGCCGCTAGACCTGCCACTGATCGGCATCAATAATCGCAATTTGCACACCTTTGACGTGACCTTGCAAACCACATTGGATTTGTTGGGTGATATTCCCGACGATCGTATCGTAGTGACAGAAAGCGCCATTTTGTGCAGAGACGACGTTACGTTGATGCGCAACCATCAGGTGAATGCGTTTTTGGTGGGAGAGGTGTTTATGCGTGCCGAGGACCCAGGGGGGCAGTTGGCGGAATTGTTTACGGGTTGTTGAGGGGGCTGCCCACTATTGCTTGGCATATTCCCGTCGATGAATCGTGAGTTTCAACGGAAGAATGAAAAGTGGCTTCAAACCATATTGTCAGATTCAGGTGAGGCCATGGGTCAATATAAAGCCAATCAAGAAATGGCTACAGAAAAAAACCATGAATGTTATGTTCTAGGATGTAAGGCTTATGATGCTAATGAGTATCATAAGGCAATCACCTTATTTAAGGAATCGTTGGAATATTGGCCAGAAGACCCGCAAGCATGGATGGCATTGGGGAATTGCTATGGCGAGATAAAAAGATACAAAAATGCAGAAAATTCATATCGCCAAGCGTTGATATATTTAGACGATCAAAAAAAGAAAACATATTATTTAATCTGGGGAATAGTTTGTTCGACCAAGGCCGATATTCCGAAGCAATTGGGTGTTATAAACTCATAAAGTCGGGAACTGATTTGTGGCGTAAGGCAAAGCGTAATATCGAGTTATCAAATGAGAAAAATGAATCTAACGAATTAGGTTAGATTTTGTGAGCTTGCGAACCAACATTTGAACAAAAGTAATTAACACGGACATTTTTCCGCAGTGTTTGAGCTGTGCTAAAAAAGCCTGGCACAGCTCAAACACCGACCTATTGCTGACGATGTCCGCCTTTAATCTCTTTGGGTTTAATTTCTCGCAACTTGCCTGCAGGGTTGTTTATTGTCTGGGGTGATTTTTTGGTAGTCCGAACACTTGGTTGCCTACCTGACGTTTTCAGCCGTAAAAAAATCGGAAAATCCCGAAGCAGCGATATTCAGCGAGCCCCAAACACCACAATTGTTTTCCCCCGGGCAGTAATCAGTCCCTGTGCTTCCAGGTTCTTCAACACGCGCCCCACCATCTCCCGTGAGCAACCCACGATGCGCCCCAGTTCCTGGCGGGTGACGCGGATCTGCATGCCGTCGGGGTGGGTCATGGCATCCGGTTCCTTGCTGAGATCCATCAAGGTGCGGGCCACGCGGCCGGTGACGTCCATGAACGCCAGGTTGCCCACTTTCTGGCTTGTCTTGCGCAGGCGCAGGGCCATTTGTGAGGCCAGCTCAAAGAGAATCTCAGGGTCTTTTTCTGAGAGCTGACGGAAACGATTGTAGCTGATTTCTGCTAGTTCGCATTTGCTCTTGGCGCGCACGAAGGCGCTACGGTTGGGTTCGCCACCGAACAGGCCCATTTCGCCGAAAAAGTCACCAACATTGAGGTAGGCCAGTACGATTTCGCGGCCGGTTTCATCCTCGATGAGCACTGTCACCGAGCCTTCGGAGATGTAGTACAGCACGTCCGGTTTGTCGCCAGCGTAGATAATCAGGCTCTTGGCCGGGTACTGGCGGCGGTGGCAATGCTCCAAAAATCGTTCGATGGCGGGGGCTGGGCCCACATTGGGTATGATGGTCATTGCGTGTGCCGTTTTTGTGTACAGGTTTTCCCAGCTAGCGGCAGTGGCTCGACAAACCTTGAGGCGTCTCTTGTATAATCGCCCTCCCTATCCAACGCGGGGTGTTACCCCATCGGGAGTCTGCTTGATGAAGGCCAGGATCAAATGGGTTGAGGATGTGATGTTTGTTGGTGAGTCCGGCAGTGGCCACAGCGTGGTCATTGATGGGCCGCCGGAGCATGGCGGGCGCAACTTGGGCATTCGTCCCATGGAATTATTGTTGCAGGGGTTGGGCGGTTGCACGGCCTTTGATGTGATGATGATCCTGAAAAAGGCGCGCCAGCCAGTGACGGATTGTGTGGTGGAAATCGAGGCTGAGCGCGCTGACGTCGAGCCCAAGGTGTTCACCAAAATTCACATCCATTTCATTGTCAGCGGTGCGGGGGTGAGCGAGAAACACCTGCAACGGGCCATTCAGTTGTCCGCCGAAAAATACTGCTCCGCTTCCATTATGTTGGGGCAGGTCGCGGAGATCACTCACGACTATGAGCTGAGCGAGGGCTGAACCTTCAGCCAATGAAAAGGTAAAAAATCATGATAAAACCCAATCCCACCACCGGCATGCGTCACGTGGCGCTGTTTGTGAAAAACTACGAAGCCACCGAGCATTTTTACGTGGAGCTGCTGGGCATGGCGGTGGAATGGCGGCCGGACAGCGGCGCGGTTTATTTAACATCAGGTAATGATAATCTTGCATTGCACCGGGTTGACCATGACTTTGCTGATGCCCAGCATTTGGGCCACATTGGCTTTTTTCTCAACGCTATGGACGATGTGGACGAATGGTTCGACTTCCTGCGCGGCCACGACATCACAATGAAAACCGAGCCGCGCACTCATCGTGATGGCGCGCGCAGCTTTTACTGCCTCGACCCCGACGGCAATACTGTGCAGATGATCTGCCACCCGCCGATGGTTATAGCGGCGCACGCAAATGCCCCAAGCAGCGTTTGAAAAGAGTGACGCAAGAGGGTTTTGGTGTGCCCTGACATCGCCATTCTGGCGAAGGCCGGAATCCAGTAGCCCGCTGACATCCGCCGGATTCCGGCCTTAATTCACACAAAGGGCATATAACTCCGGAGTAGTGGAAAATCTATTGGTGAATTTTCATTAAACCCAAAACGCCGTGCGGGTCATGACTGTCGACATGAGCCCCATGAGTTTTTTTACCGGGTAGGGCAGTTCTGTCCCGCCGGCTTCGATGGCCACCGTCGCGTGGCGACCCTCGTCTGTTTTCATCTGTTCGAGAATGGCGCGGCTTTTGGTGTCGTGCTCGGGCAGTTGCGCAAGGTGTTCGTCGAGGTGTCTGACCACTTGTTTCTCTGTTTCCGCCACAAAACCCAGGCTCCATTTGTCGCCCGTCAGACCAGCTAATGCGCCGATGGCCAGCGAGCCGACGTACCATGCCGGGTTGAGGTGGCTGACGTGGGTGCCCAGAATTTTGGCGCGGCGCTCACACCAGTCGAGATGATCGTTTTCTTCTTGCGCCGCGCGTTCCATTTGTTGACGCACCTGCGGGAGCTTGGCAGTGAGAGCCTGGCCCTGGTAGAGGCCCTGTGCAGCGACTTCGCCGGCATGATTGATGCGCATCAGGCGACCAGCCAGTTGGCGCTCACTGTCGCTCAGCTTGCCTTCGGCCACGGCGCGGGAAGGATTCGGACGTTCGGTGATGGCGGGTTGTCCAAACAGGGTGCGCAGGCCAGTGTCCACTCCCAGCAGTAGTTGGTCTATGGGGGTGTAGTGTCGCGAAGGACGCGATGGGGCAGTATGTTGGCTCATGGCCTCACTTTAGCGAATGCGCAGGGCGGGGTACAGGGGCCGCCGTTCAATTCGCGTAGTTCGTGCCGGCCCGAAAACTCCGAAAGCAATCCGCGATTTCGGGCGAAACTTATTCGCCTACTATTTGAATGGATATAGCAGTGTGTTTTAAGA
>JAADHZ010000045.1 GCA_013151575.1 Gammaproteobacteria bacterium | reverse complement strand
CCCGAAGAATCCACTCTGGAAAGTATCCATGCGTTGGCGCGTGACGGGCTCACCAAAACCGGCCACCACGGTGAAATGGCCTCCATGGGCGTACCGCGCCACACGCTGCCACAGTGGGATGACATTCAAATTCTCACGGCGCAGTTTGCGCGTAAACCGCTGATGGAAGACGTCGCCGTGGGCAGTGAGTTGGTGATCGGCCCGAAGGCCAAAAAACCGCTGATACTGAAAATCCCGTTGTTTGTTTCCGACATGAGTTTCGGCGCGCTTTCCGAAGAGGCCAAGGTGGCGTTGGCGCGGGGTGCGGAGCTGGCGGGCACCGGCATCTGCTCCGGTGAAGGCGGCATGTTGCCGGAAGAGCGGGAGGCTAACTCCCGTTATTTTTATGAGCTGGCCTCGGCACAGTTTGGTTATGACGAATCACTGCTGAGCGGCATACAGGCATTTCACTTTAAAGGTGGGCAGGGCGCCAAAACCGGCACCGGCGGGCACCTACCGGGCAACAAGGTCACCGAAAAAATCGCCCGGGTGCGTGGCTTGCAAAAAGGTCAGGACGCCATTTCACCGCCCACCTTTGCCGAGCTGAACAGCCCGGCGGATTTCAAACGGTTTTCCGACCGCGTGCGGGAAGTGAGCGGTGGTGTGCCCATCGGCATGAAGCTGTCCGCCAACCACATTGAAAAAGATATCGAATTCGCCATCGAGGCCGGTGTGGATTACATCATTCTCGATGGCCGTGGCGGGGGCACCGGCGCTGCGCCACTGATCTTTCGGGACCACATCTCAGTGCCTACCATTCCGGCATTAGCGCGGGCGAGACATTATCTTGATAAACGGCTTGGCAAGCGTGGCCAACAAGACATCACCCTGATCATCACCGGCGGCCTGCGCACACCGGCGGATTTCATCAAAGCCCTGTGTCTGGGTGCCGACGGCGTCGCCATTTCCAACTCGGCTATGCAGGCCATCGGCTGTGTCGCCGCACGTATGTGCAATACGAATAATTGCCCGGCCGGTATCGCCACGCAAAAACCGGAACTGCGCGCCAAACTGAACGTGGAAAAATCCGCCAACCAGTTGGCGCGTTTTCTGGAAGCCTCCACCGGGCTGATGCAGGTCATGGCCCGCGCCTGCGGTCATGCACACTTACAGCAGTTTAATCAGAACGACCTGACCACCTGGAATCGAGACATGGCCGCACTCACGGGCATCGAGTACGGTGGTTTTGACCCCGGCCGATAACCGGGGCGAATGGATTACGGGGGTGTGGAAAACACCACGCTATAAATGACCACCCTGTCGGCAGCGGCGGGGTCGTGTAGGTAATACTTCGCGACGATGCCCTTGTCGGTGATGTCTGCGTCCAGCGTATGTATTATCCCGATCCGCCATCCGCCGCCCAGAACGCCATTGCTGAGCAGCGCCGGGTCGCTGACAGAATCCAGCAGGTCTGCACCGTTGAGTATTTCGTAGCGCAGCAGCGGGAAATCCCGGTTCGACAGATTGAAGAGGAAAAAACCGAAGTGTCCGCCACTGAACACCTGGCTACCAGAACGCTGGGCATCCACGAAGGCGCTCGCTACAATCACATTCTTAATGGTGGAGGTTGAGTAAGCATACACCGCAGTGGTGCCGCTGATGGTTGTGTCACCGATCGTGGCTCTCACCTGCAATAGGTCGCTGTCAGAGGTGCTGAACGGCAAGCTGGCCGCACCGGCCGTGGTGACGACATCGGTCGATTGCAGCAACACGCCCGCCTTGCGGATCTCCAGCGTCACGACGGTTCCGTCGGCCACTGTCGTGTTGGGGTCGGCGGTCTGCACCCGGACCTCCAGCGTGGTGGTGTCGATGCCGTCATTGCGGATTGCATTGGGCGAGGCGAGGATAGACAACGAAACCGGACGTGTGGGTGTATTGCTGACGGTCAGGCTCACACTAGGGTTGAGTCCCCCATAGCTGGCGGTGATTTTGGCGATACCGCTGACCCCGACACCCGCCTTGACCCGCCCTCGGTCCACCGCATTGTTACTGACCTGCACCAGACTCGGCGCATCTGAGGCCCAGACCACCTCGGTGGTGAGATCCTGGCGGGTGGTGTCAGAGAAATTCCCCATGGCGATGAGCTGTTGCTGCTCCGCACTGTCCAGGTCGGTGTTTGTGGCGATGATGCGAAGCTCGGTGAGCTGCGCCGCGCTGATAATCGCCGTCACGCTATTTTGTACATCGCCCAGGCTGGCGGAAATGACGACCGAGCCGATGGCCACCGCGTGAATCCGGCCCTGATGCGAATCACTGTTTTCCGCCCGCAACAGGTTTTCATCGCTGCTGAGCCAAACGACCTCCGACGTCACATTCTGCTGGCTACCGTCGGAATAGGTGGCCATGGCGTGTAATTGGGCCTTGGTACCGGCAGCGAGGGTGGGTGTTATCGGGGTGATGACCAGGCTGGCGAGTGTGGCGTGGGTGACGGTGGCGATGGTGTATCCCGACAGGTTGCCCACGCTGGCGCTGACCCGGCTGCTGCCCGGCTGCAAACCGGTCAGCATGCCATCGACACCAATGTCGGCGATGGCGGGGGCGGCGGATTCCCACCGTACCAGCTCGCTGACATCCTGCACGGAACCGTTGGAAAAACTGGCGCTGGCGCTCAGCATCACTGCCGCTCCTGCGGTGAGCAACACCTCCGCTGGCTCCACGTTGATAGACAGCATTTGTGCGGCGCTGACTTCCAACGAGGCATTGCCGATAATGCCGCTCAACACTGCGGTAACACCGATGCTGCCCTGGACCAGGGTGCGAGTGAGGCCACGATGACCGGCAGTGTTGCTCAGCGTAGCGATGCCAATGTTGCTGCTGGTCCAACTGGCCAATTCGCTGACATCCTGGGTGCTGCCATCGGAATAATAACCAATGGCGATGAAGCTATCCTCGGTGCCAGCCGCCAGTTGCAGCCTGCGAGGCTCAATGTCGATACGGCTCAGGGTTGCGTTGGTGACAGAAAGTGGCAGGTTGCCGCTGATATTGTTCAACGTCGCGCTGATGGTGACCGCACCAGTGGCCAGGGTCGCGGCTCGCCCTTGACTGCCATCGGCATTACTTATTGCCAGACGATTAGCGGGGCTGCTCTGCCACAGCACCTGAGTAGTGATGTCCCGCACACTGTTATCGCTGAAATGTCCCAGTGCGGCAAGTTGTTGGCCGGTACCCAGTGGCAGGATATCGGAGGGCATGCTGAGTTCAATGGAGGACAGCACCGCCGCGCTCACCGTCAGGGGCGTCATGGCGGTACGGCCAGACAGGCTGGCGAAAAGGGTTGTGCTACCAGCACTGATGGTGCTCACCAGATTCGCGCTGTTCACCGAGGCTACGCCGGTATCGGCGTTGGACCAGACCACCTGTGTACTGACATCCTGCTGACTGTTGTCGGAATAGGTGGCGATGACGCTGAGCTGGATGCTGGTGCCCAGCGGCAGAGTCGGAGCATCGGGGCTGACGTTGAGCTTGACCAGTTTCGCATCGGTGACATTGACAGCAACCTGGGTACTGAGGCCGCCAAAGCTGGCGCTGAGCTGGGTGCTGCCAATGCTTAAACCGCGAAGCTGAATGTGGCCGGTGGTAGCCGGGGCAGACACGTTGGCCACCTCGGTGTCAGTAACGCTCCAGCTGGCCTGGGCCGCCAAATTCTGGAGGCTATCGTCACTGTAGTATCCCAGTAGCGAGAGGTTCTGACTGCTGGTACCCGCCGCCAGTTGAAGATTGCCGGGATTAATTTCCAGCCGTGTGAGAATGGCGCTGGAGACCGTGAGAGAGGTGGTGCCAGACAGGTTACCCACTGTGGCGCTCAGAATTGCCGTACCGGTATTTTGCGCTGAGACGGTGCCGCCGAGGTCGAAAATAGCCACATTTTCATTATCGGAACTCCAGCTCACCTCAGAACCAATATCACGGCGGCTGCCATCACCGTAGATACCAGTGGCAGATAAAATCAGCGTCGAACCTTTTGCCAGAGAAGGAGCGGTAGGCGTGAGCTCAATTCGGGAGAGGATTGTGCCGGGATCAGCGGGAGGGGTGTCCAAACCACTGCCAGACCCGCTGCCGCAGGCGGTGAGCAGCATCACCGATAACCAAAGCACCAATCGCGCCGCGGTGAGCCGCATGCATGACGTTTCCATTCAATGTTACCTCCACGAGCCCTGAGAATTCGCACGCCGACACAAACCCCGAGTGTTATGGGTCTATATCGGTTGCCGGGAGTTTTGCTTGAAAGATGTGAGGCTTGCTCCCGGAAAATGACACCGTAAAAGGTGTTGCCCTGCCCAGACGCGTCTTGCATCTTGACGGTGTGCTAACCCAACATCCGTGGAGTGATATCATCCCGCCATGCTTCGTTCGACACAGGATTCCCGCTGGCGCGCCGCACTGCTGACCAACGCCCGACAACGGGTGGCGCAGGCGCGTATTTCGTCTCAGCGTCGTCTGCTGGTGCTGGCGGGAGAGGCCCACTGGGCGCGTGACGAAGCCCGTGAATTGCTCGCCGCCCTGGGAGCGTCCCCGGTGTGTTGGGTGGCGATAGATGGGACCGGTAAGCCCGCATCGCCCGGTGGACTCACGATGGAATGGTGTGCTGGCACCAGTGCCAGAGGCCTACTGGGACAGGAACGAGATTGGGTGGTGGTGGATGCCCACGCCGGTCTGGACCCCGATGTGCTGGGCTCAGTCACTGGCATCGTACGAGGCGGGGGGCTGATGCTGCTGCTGTGTCCGCCACTGGCGCAATGGCCGCACACACCGGACCCGGCCGCTGAACGCATCGCGGTGTACCCGCACACAACATCCGACCTCAGCGGGCGATTTCTGCGCCGTTTGGTCGGCCTGATTGAAAGCGACGCTGGACTGTTGCTGGCACAGCAGGGACAAGCCTTGCCGGAAATAACATCCGATGCCGCTCTCCCGCCGCCCGTTCCCCCGTTGTCTTTTCCTTCGCCAGAGCCGTTCGCCAGCGCCGACCAGCAGGCCGCCGTGACGGCGATAGAGCAGGTGCTTACGGGCCACCGACGGCGGCCACTGGTGCTGGTGTCGGACCGCGGCCGTGGCAAAAGCGCCGCACTGGGCCTGGCAGCGGCCCGGCTGCTGCACGCCAGCAACCGCCCGGAAGGTTTGCACATCGTGGTGACCGCGCCTCGACGGGATGCCGCCGCCCCGGTGTTTGAACACGCCCGCGCTTGTTTACCGGAGGCCAGTTACCGGCAGGGCCATCTACGATGGAGAAATTCCAGCATTCGTTTCGAAGCCCCGGACACCCTGTGCGAGACTTCCTTGCCCGCCGACCTATTGCTGGTGGATGAGGCGGCCGCCATTCCTGCGCCGTTGTTGCAGGCGTTACTGGCGCGTTATTCGCGGCTGGTGTTTTCCACCACCGAACATGGTTACGAAGGCACCGGCCGGGGTTTTGCGGTGCGCTTTCGCCAGACATTAGACCGGCAAACCCCTGGCTGGCGCGAACTGCGCCTGCACAGCCCGGTGCGCTGGGCCGAGGATGACCCGTTGGAAACCTGGCTGTCCCGTGCCCTGCTGCTGGATGCGGACTGCGCCCCGGACGCTGCTGTGCAGGGGCTGGTAGCCGACGACGTTGACGTGGAAATTCTCGACCGTGAGCGGCTGGTGGCGGACGAAGCGGACCTGTCCGCGCTGTTTGGCCTGCTGGTCGTGGCGCACTACCGCACCAGCCCCAACGACCTGCGCAATCTGCTGGACGGCCCCGGCCTGCGCATCCATGTCATGCGTTACCGGGGGCATATCGTGGCTGCGGCCCTGGTGGCTGCCGAAGGCGGCTTTGACGACGCCATGGCGGAAGCGATTTTCACTGGCAAGCGGCGGCCACGGGGGCACCTACTGCCACAATCGCTAGTAACCCACATGGGCCTGAAATCAGCCGCCGCCCTGCGTTGTGCTCGCATCATGCGCATTGCGGTACACCCCGCCGTTCAGCGGCAGGGACTAGGACGTCGGCTGCTGCATCACATCCGTCATGACGCCCGACAACGGGGCATGGATCTACTGGGCGCCAGCTTCGGTGCCACCACCGGGTTATTGCAATTTTGGCGTAACGAATACCTGCTGCCGGTGCGAGTGGGCTTCCGGCGCGGCCACGCCAGTGGCGAATACTCGGTGATGGTCTTGTGCGCGCTGAGCGCCGCCGCTGAACCGGTGCATCACGCCGCCCGGCTGCGGCTGTTGACGGACCTGCCCCATTGGCTGGGTGATCCCCTGCGTGAACTGGACGGGGGTGTGGCGGCGGCCCTGTTGGTGGGAGAAACCACCGACGACATCTATTTTCCGCCGCCGGATCAACGCGCCATGCTGGAGAGTTTCGCCAGCGGTGCCCGCAGTTACGAAGACAGCCTGGGACCGTTGTGGCGTTTTGTGGTGCATACGTTGGCCAACCCGGCGACTGATGTGCCGGAGGCGCAGTGCCGTCTGCTCATTGCCCGGGTATTGCAGGGGCACGGTTGGTCGCAGGTCGCGGCGCTGTGTGGAGAGCGCGGGCGAGCGGGGGCGTTAGCACGTTTGCGGGAGGCGATTGAAGGGTTGTTGTCAGCGGAGTGAGGGGCAGGCAGGCTTTTCAACCTTGGGTGTCACGCCGCCAACGGCGCTTAGCGCCACCTCAGCCGAGGTGACGCAATTCGTCCGCACAGTTACATCGCAAAGCGGCCTAGTGAAGTATTTCAGTGCCTGTTCCCGGCATTCATCGAAAAAGAGACGAAAAAAGGGGTGCTTTTAGACGACGCAATCTAGTCGCGCGAACCACCGCCAAACAACGCCGCCTGTTCCTGGCTCCGGGAGGCAGCGGTCTTGCCGCGTGACTGTCCCTGTTTGGGTTTCGGCTTTGGTTTCGAGCCTACCTGCGAGGCGGTCGGCTTTTTCCCCGACCGCTGCCTGGGTTCGCCACGGGCATTCTCGGTTTTTGGGGTCGATGGCTTGCTCCGGCCACGCCCCCCGGCGGTTTTGCGGGGCGTGTCATTACGCCGCTTCTGAATGGGCTCAGCACGAATGCTGGGGTCCGGTTCGTAACCTACGAGCACTTCCTTGGGAATCTCGGTTTTCAGCAGCCGTTCGATGTCCCGTAGCAATTTATCTTCATCCACGCACACCAGCGAGATGGCCTCACCTTCGTTACCGGCGCGACCGGTGCGGCCGATGCGATGCACGTAATCCTCCGGCACGTTGGGTAGCTCGTAGTTCACCACATGGGGCAACTGGTCGATGTCCAGACCCCGGGCGGCGATATCGGTGGCCACCAGCACCCGCAGCTCACCGTTTTTAAATTCCGCCAGGGCGCGGGTGCGCGCACCCTGGCTTTTGTTGCCATGGATGGCAGAGGCGCTGAGGCCATCTTTGTTCAACTGTTCGGCGAGACGATTAGCGCCGTGTTTGGTGCGGGTAAACACCAGCACCTGACGCCAGTCATTGGTACCAATCAAATGGCTCAGCAGTTCCCGCTTGCGCAACTTGTCCACCGGGTGAATGCGTTGTTTGATGCGCTCGGCGGTGGTGTTGCGTTGCGCCACCTCGATAAACTCGGGGCTATTGAGCAGGCCGTCGGCCAACCGTTTAATGTCGCTAGAGAAGGTGGCGGAAAACAGCAGGTTTTGACGAGCCCCTTTCGCTGGTAGCAACGCCAGCAGCTTGCGGATGTCGTGGATGAAACCCATGTCCAGCATGCGGTCAGCCTCATCCAGCACCAAAATTTCTACTCGCGACAGGTCTACTGTTTTCTGGCTGGCGTGGTCCAGCAGCCGACCTGGCGTGGCCACCAAAATATCCACGCCTCGCCGTAGTTTGTCGATTTGCGGGTTGATCTTGACCCCACCGAACACCACGGCCGAGGTCAGCGGCAAATGACGACCATACGTTTTGACGCTGTCACCCACCTGGGCCGCTAGCTCGCGGGTGGGGGTGAGCACCAGGGCCCGTACCGGGCGCGGCCCCTTTTGAGATGGGTTTTCACACAGTTTCTGCAACAAGGGAAGGGTGAATCCGGCGGTCTTGCCGGTGCCGGTTTGCGCGCCAGCCATCACATCCTTGCCGTGCAGGATAATGGGGATCGCCTTGAGCTGAATGGGGGTGGGCTCGCTGTAGCCTTGCTCCGCAACGGCGCGCAGCAGTTCGGCCGACAGGCCGAGGGTATTAAATGACATAAAAATAATGCTCCAAAGGGGCTTTTCGTCAGGGGGTTTTTTTCTTTTTCGGCTTGTGAGCAGATTTTTTCTTTTTTTCTGTGGGCACCAGCGATGAAATATTCAGGCGCTGACCGCAAACCCAGACTTTTTTAAGCCCCTGAAACACCTCGGTCGGCATGCCGGAGGGCAAGTCTACCAAGCTGTGGTCGGTGCGAATGTCGATGTGGCCGATGTGCTGGGCGTCCAGCCCCGCTTCGTTGGCGATGGCGCCGACGATGTTGCCAGGCTTGACCTCGTGCTCGCGGCCCACGTCGATGCGGTACCGCTCCATGCCCTTGCCGGGCGGGCTCTGTTCTTTGTGTGGACGCGGCTTGCCTCGCTCTTTGTGATGTTCTCGGCGCGCTCCTGCCTCGGCTGTGGGCCGCTCTTGCTTCGACGCAGCACGACCACGAGCGGGCCGTTCTCTGTCTGGTGCCAGCAACAACTGTCGATCGCCGATGGCGATCTTAGCCAGCGCGGCGGCGATCTCCCGCGCCGGTACGTCGTGCTCTTGCTGGTACTGCTCCACCAGGCCCTGCATGAAATCCAGTTCGCCAGCGGCCAGGGTGTCGGTGATGCTTTGCTTGAAGTCGGCGATGCGTTTGTTGTTGACCATCTCGGTAGACGGCAGCTCCAGCGGAGTGATTTTTTGCCGCGTAGCCTTTTCGATGGCGTAAAGCATGCGCCGCTCCCTAGGCGCGACAAACAGGATGGCATCACCCTCACGCCCCGCCCGGCCGGTGCGGCCGATGCGATGGATGTAAGCCTCGGCATCCTGGGGAATGTCGTAGTTGACCACGTGGCTGATGCGCGGCACGTCCAGCCCGCGCGCGGCGACATCGGTGGCCACCAGAATATCCAACGAACCTTTTTTCAACCGCTGAACCATCTGCTCGCGCTGATTTTGTGCCATGTCCCCGTTCAGCGCCGCCGCCGAATACCCTCGAGCCTCCAGCTTCTGGGCTAGCTCAGTCGTCGCGATCTTGGTGCGCACGAACAGAATCAGCGCATCGAAAGGCTCCACCTCCAAAATGCGGGTCAGCGCATCCAGCTTGTGTAGGCCACTCACCAGCCAGAAACGCTGGCGAATGGTTTCGGCAGTGGCGGTGCGGGTTTTGATGGAAATCTCTCGTGGTTCACGCAGGTGACGCCGCGCAATGCGCTGGATTTCCTTCGGCATGGTGGCGGAAAACAGCGCCACCTGGCGCTCTTTCGGGGTCTGTTCCAGCACCCATTCCACGTCTTCGATGAAACCCATTTGCAGCATTTCGTCGGCTTCGTCCAGCACCAGCGTCTGTAAGCCATTCAGCTTGAGAGTGCCCTTACGCATGTGGTCCATCACTCGCCCTGGGGTGCCTACCACCACGTGCACGCCACGCTTAAGCTGGCGAATCTGCCCGCTGTAATCCTGGCCGCCATAAATCGGCAATACATGAAAACCTTTGATATGGGCGGCGTAACGCTGAAAGGCCTCGGCCACCTGAATCGCCAGTTCCCGGGTGGGGGTGAGCACCATCACCTGCACCTGCTTGCAACTGATGTCGAGACGCGACAACAGAGGCAACGCAAATGCGGCAGTTTTGCCGGTGCCGGTGGGGGCATGCCCCAGCAGGTCCAGGCCTTTTAATAAATGGGGGATGGTCTGCGCCTGAATCGGCGAGGGGGTTTCGTAGCCCAGCTCGTCAAGCACGGTGAGCAACGAAGTGGGCAGCTTCAGTTCGCTGAAGCTGGGGACAGTCGGTGTAACATCAGGCATCGGAGGTTTCTCGCAAGAGGGAAGAGACGCGGACGGGCGGCGCAGTATAATACCCCACCATCACAATAGCACCACTGAGAAGCTAATGAATTCAATACATATCTGGGTTGATGCCGACGCCTGCCCGAAAGTGATCAAGGAAATTCTGTTCCGGGTTGCGGACCGGGTGGGCGTGCCGGTGACCCTGGTGGCCAACCAGCCGCTACAGATTCCCCGGTCCCGTTACATCCGCACCATTCAGGTGGCGGCCGGTTTCGACGTGGCGGACAACCACATCGTGCAACAAGCAAACGCCGGCGACCTGGTGATCACCGCCGACATCCCGCTGGCCGACGAGGTCATCGCCAAGAACTGCCTGGCTCTCAATCCGCGCGGCGAACTCTATACCAAAGAGAATATCCGCCAGCGCCTGAATATGCGGGACTTCATGGACACCCTGCGTTCAAGCGGGGTGAACACCGGTGGACCGCCCTCCTTCAGTCAGGCCGACCGACAGGCCTTCGCCAACCAGCTGGATCGTCTGCTGGCAAAATCAACTATTGGCTAAGAAATGGAACACAATAACTCATACAATTGACATCCCTGCTTCAGCCCGTCTTTGCCTAAAACGCCTACTTTTGGCGTCCGTTCTTCAGTCGTAAAAGATCGAAATAAGAGCGACTATTCCTGCACTTTTACTCAATCAAAACGAACAAATACGGACTAAATCAGAGCGCCACTTACTAGTAAGTGTAAGAAAACGTTTGTCCTTCACCTTATGACCAAGGCGCGTCATCAATAAATCATGATTAACTTTGTCAAAGAACTTCGACAAATCAACATCGACCGCAAAGCGTCGGCCTTGCTTGATGATGCCTTGTATCTGTTTCACCGCTT
>JAADHZ010000133.1 GCA_013151575.1 Gammaproteobacteria bacterium | reverse complement strand
TGTTGGAGGAAGAAGCGGCCAAAAACGCCGATTTCAAACATATTTATCAAGCGTACAAAACCTTCGCAGACAACAACGACAGCTGGAGTGAGCTCTCCGAAGCGGCCTATGCCAAGGCGCGCAAACCCTAAAAACCTTAATTCAGCAAAGCGGGCACCTCCACCCTTCTGGGTCGAAACGTTTTTATTTAAACCAAAGGATCAACATGACCATCGCAGAAAACAAAGTAGTCACCCTGCACTACACCCTCACCGACGACGAAGGCGCTGTGATCGATGCCTCCAACGATGGCAGTTTTTTATATTTACACGGCGCTGGCAACATCATCCCCGGGCTGGAAAATGCGCTGGCCGGCAAAATATCAGGCGACGAATTGAAAGTTACCGTGCCACCGGAAGACGGTTACGGCGAACGCGATGATGCACGCCTGGAAAGTGTGGCACGGGAAATGTTCCCCACAGACGCCAACATTGAAGCCGGCATGCAATTCCATGCCGAAAGCCCTGAAGGTCAGATGATTACCGTCACCGTCATTGAAGCCGCTGATGAAACAGTCACCATTGACGGCAATCACCCACTGGCGGGTGTACAGCTCAATTTTGATGTGAAGGTGATCGAGGTGCGTGACGCCTCCGCCGAAGAACTAGAACACGGGCATGCCCACGGGCCGGATGGGCATCACCACTAAGAAAATATTCCGAATGAAAAAGGCGGGCAAGCATGGTGTACCAAAATATTGGAATAGACCAATAAACAACCCCGCAGCAAGCTGCGGGGAATTGAACCCAAAGAGATTCAAGCGGCGTACTAATTTTTTTCATTTTTCTTGAAAGAGGATATTTGATCTTTCACACTCCAGGGCAGCAAGGCTTCCAGCTTGTCAAGGCTAAGGGGTCAGAGCCCTTTAAAAGAACGCCATTTTCTGCTAGGCTAAGCTCCGAATCACAGAAAAGCAGAGACCATGCTACGCAAACTACGTTTTTCTTGGCAGGCGCACCGGCCCATATTGTTCAACGGGCCACCAGTCGTGAACGGACGTTTTTTGAGGACCCAAGATTATCAAGTCTATCTTGGGTGGTCGCTTAAAGGAATCTGCCCCAAATGGCGCTAAGCCAAGGATAATAATTTTATATTTCAATCGGTTAGAGCAGCATCCAACACCAGTAAGTTCGGGGTGTTTTCCTAGCTTTTTTGTTCATATTTCTGTTTTTCATGGACAGACTGATGGCAAAGTAGTTAAACGCGTAGTGGTAACCATTTGATTTAACTTGCTTATTTTCGCAACTACTCAGACAGGAGAAATACGGTAAGCCATTGTTTTATTACCCTAAATTTTATCAATGGGGGCAGCGTCCTCCTAACTTTGGCAATTTTCTTCAGCTTTATAATAATATTTATTTAAAACAATGAGTTAAATGCTTGGGCAGTTACTTATTTTCTTAAGTAAGCGCCATTCGATTCTACCCCCCCCCCTTAACTTCTATCAAAAGTTAAAAAATGGAAATCATGTCAAATTGTTAACTGTTTGCTTATTACCCATTTGATATCATGACGTTGCATTCATTGGATAATACCACCACTATGTTAATCATCATCTCCCCTGCCAAAACCCTGGATTACAACACTCCGTCAAAAATCGGGGCTTTTACGAAGCCGGATTACCTTAATAATTCCCAAAAATTAATTTCTCAACTACGGCGCATGCAGCCACACGAAATTGCTGGCTTGATGAAGGTCAGCGACAAAATCGCCAAGCTTAATTTTGATCGTTTTCAGACATGGGATAAGGAATTTACCGAAAAAAATGCTAAGCAATGTTTGTTGGCATTCAAGGGAGATGTTTACACTGGCCTCGATGCTGAATCGTTTAATTTACAGGATTTTAACTTTGCGCAAAAACATCTGCGGATACTTTCCGGGCTGTACGGCCTGCTGCGGCCGCTGGACTTGATGCAGGCCTATCGACTGGAAATGGGCACTAAACTAAGCACCAAACGAGGCAA
This sequence comes from Gammaproteobacteria bacterium, assembly GCA_013151575.1. GTDB lineage: Bacteria > Pseudomonadota > Gammaproteobacteria > SZUA-152 > SZUA-152 > SZUA-152. The sequence goes on along the minus strand of JAADHZ010000133.1, from coordinate 13,611 downwards.
CAATCTTTACGCGTTTTGGGGTTCAACAATCACTGATGGATTGAATGCGCAACTGGCAAAAATCAAGTCGGACACAGTAATTAATCTGGCATCCAATGAATATTTCAAGGCAGTCAAAAGCAAAGAGTTAAACGCGGAGATTATTACCCCGGTCTTTAAAGAATTGAAACATGGCAATTATAAAACGATTGGAATTTATGCCAAAAAGGCTCGGGGCCTGATGAGTCGCTACATTATTCAGCATCGGATGAATGCCCCGGAGGACATCAAAACCTTCAGTGAAGGAGGTTATATGTTTAGCCAAAAACTATCGAAGGGTAACGCTTGGGTATTTGTTCGTCACCAAACGTAACCGCTCAACGATTACCCCAAATTTTCGCCACCGCGCGATCATTCCCCAGCAAGCCCACCACTAGGCTTACTAGTGACACCGCAGAAAAAACAACCACGGGAATCAGATAACCGGGCTCACCTTTGTCGTATGACAAATAAATCACCACCGACACCAGCCCAAGAAAAAGCACGCCAATGGTGATGAGTATTTTTCGATTCAGCGGTTTCACTGCATAGGGTTCATCACCGTTTTCAAACATATTCAATACCGGGAAAAATAATTTTCGTAACCATTTTTTCATTGTATTTTTCTGCCGTAAATCGCCACGTAAAAAATCAGGCTGGCTGGATAGTTTACACTGAGCATGGACATCGGCACTGGTTAGTTTCTGCCTGCCTGTCCGTTTTCAGAACAAAAAAGCCCCGCGATATGCGGGGCTTTGTTTCTGGCCAAGCGCGCCGGCCGATGGATGTCAGCTGTGGGTGATTACTGCTTCACGCTAAGCTCCGTTGCGGTGAGGGTGTTGGTTTCCGCATTCCAGCGACCTTCGACCTCGATCATGGCGCCATCCTTCAGGCCTGTAATCAGGCTGTCATCAAAATTTGCCCTGCTGAAATCGACGGTGATGGTGGTTTGATCGGGGTTCATCGTGAAGTTCGCGGAATCGGATATTGCCAGCGTCAGCCTGCCGGTCATCATATCCACGGTGCCCACGACGATAATGCCGCCGGCCTCGGGCGAAAACACTTCATCGTTGTTTTCATTTTCATGCACGCAGCCTTCTTCCACGCCGACGACGGTGGCCGTGAGCACACCGCCGACCGTGACTGTGCCGATGATATGCAGGCGGGCACCGTCAAGTAGGCAGGTATCGCTGCCTTCCTTGAACCAGGCGTTGGAAAAATCAACGCTGAGAATTTGGCCCATAGTGACGTTGGCGGCGTGGTCGAAACCGGACACAGTGAGGCTGAAGCTACCATCAGCCGGAGCCACTGACAGCACACCTTCGATTTCTGCGAAATCGCCGTCCATGGGCATTTCGTCATCGCGACGGGCGCCTTCAACCTCTACCACGCTGACGGTAAAGGTATCGGTTGCATCATCCCAGGTTCCATTGACCCCCAATTCCACTCCGACGGCCAACATGGTGGCGTTACCTTTAGTGAAGGTCGCATTGGCGGTATCAAAATCAATGGTGTTGGCGCCGGGCATGAAGTCGGATTCCGCGATATCCAGGGTCACTACTGTGCCGTTAAGCGCCACAATAGTGCCTTCGGCTTCACGCAATTTGTTGGCGTTGTCGGTGACAACGTCTATTTTCACGCGCACGGCTTCCAACACTAAGGTGTTGTGATCAAAGTTGCCGTAAGCCTCCACTTCGCTACCCACGCTGAGCAGGCTGGTGTCGCTGCCGGTGGTGTCGGTGGCCCTTTCGAATACCACGGCGGTTTCATGCAGCACCACGGTGATGTGGGCGCCGCCGGACTCGGGGGTGATCACGAACTCTGTGGCGCTGGTGATGGATGCCACTCGCCCTTCGATCTCGGCGTAGGTGCGGACCAAGTCATCGGTCTGCGTGGAGTCCTGGTATACCAACACCGGCATCACTTCGCCGGTGGAGGCGTTATACGTAAACTGTGCCAGATCAAAGTCGATGGCGGCAGCGGTATTTTGCCCTGCGGTAACGGCCAAAGAACCGTCGACATCAAAACTGACAGTTTCGGCCTCTGCCTGACTGGAATCAAACAAGGCGGTAATAGTTAACCCGTTGGCATCCACCAATTCGATGGAATTGCCCAGGGTAACGGTAAAATCGCGGTAAGTGCCTGCCGCCAAGTTCTGGGTGTCCAACAAAGCGCCGACCCCCACCAATGCGCGCAAATTTTGCACTTGCCCGGCGGGGTTATTGAACAAGGTGACCGGTTGCTGCACATCGTCGTTAACCGTTACGGAGTAAATGCTCACCCACACCTCGCGATACTCCTGGGTCAGATTGTCCGTAACGTAGAGGGAGACATTGGCGGCCGTTTCCTCGTTGCTTCCACCTCCGCCCCCACCACTACAGCCAAACAAAGCGGTGGAAAGTAATAAGGGAAAAATGAGTTTCATGTTCATAGGGCAACTCCAAAATACGTCTGTTGATTTAGCGAATATCTGATCGGAATTCATTCTGGCAACCGACCGGACAAATCTGAAAGTATAAAGTTGCGCCGCGGCAGAATGGCGGGAGGCATGGCGCATGACAACCATGGGTTGTTAGTTCCGTAACTTCATCCTTTGAACGCGCATTCTCTAAAAACCGTTCCCTCTTTTTCATTGGCCAATTAACCGCTCGCCCACTACCCGCACCCCATCGCTCACCGGGGTATAATCGTCGCTCATTCTTCAGTGGCCAGGAATCACCCATCTCATGCTAAATTTCCGGGCCGTCACCCTGCGACGCGGCGCGCGGGTATTGTTGAGTAACGTGGATCTGCGTATTCAGCCGGGGGAGCGCTGGGGTCTCGTAGGACGCAACGGCAGCGGCAAGTCCAGCTTGCTGGCGTTGGTGTTGGGCCTGCGCGACGTTCCCACTGCCGACACCGCATTACGCCCGGACCACGGGGACATCAGCCTGCCCGCCAGTCTGGCGCTGGCTCATGTGGCGCAGGAAACCCCGGCAGTGGATCGTTCAGCGTTGGACTACGTGATGGACGGCGACCACGAGCTGCGCCAGCTGCAACAAAAACTGGACGATGCTGAGGGCGAACGCCAGGCGACATTGTTCGGGCAGCTAGAAGCCATCGACGGCTACACTGCCCCAACGCGGGCCGCACGACTGCTGAACGGGCTGGGTTTCAGCGAAGCGCAGATGCAGCACCCGGTGACGAGTTTTTCCGGTGGCTGGCGCATGCGGCTCAACCTGGCCCAGGCGCTGATGTGCCGCTCCGACGTATTGCTGCTGGACGAACCCACCAACCACCTCGACCTGGATGCGGTGCTGTGGCTACAGACTTGGCTGCAAGCCTATCCCGGCACTGTGTTGCTGATCTCCCATGACCGCGATTTTCTCGACAACTGCGTGGACCACATCGCACTGTTGTCCCAGCAAAGCCTGCACGGCTACACCGGCAACTACAGCGCCTACGAGCGCCAGCACGCCAGCCGTCTCGCCCAACAGCAGGCGGCCCACGTCAAGCAGCAACGCACCGTGGCGCATCTGCACAGCTACATCGACCGCTTCCGCGCCCAGGCCACCAAGGCCCGGCAGGCACAGAGCCGACTGAAAGCGCTGGCGAAACTGGAGCTAATCGCCCCCGCTCATGTGGACAGCCCCTTCGATTTCGAATTCCCTCCGCCCCGTGACCTGCCCCATCCACTGCTGACCCTCACCCAGGCGCAGCTGGGTTACAGCACTCCGTTGCTCACCGGCATTAGCATGAGCCTGCTGCCGGGCGACCGTCTCGGCCTGCTGGGCCCCAACGGCGCCGGAAAATCCACCCTCATCAAAACCCTGGCGGGCGAACTGCCCCCGCTCAAGGGGCAGCGCAGCACCGCGCAAAACCTGCACATTGGCTACTTCGCACAACATCAGCTGGAGCAATTGCAGGGCGACGAGAGTCCGCTGCAACACCTGCAACGGTTGGCCCGCCAGTCCGGCACGACAGTCAGCGAACAGGAATTGCGCGACTATCTAGGCGGCTTCGATTTTGTGGGCGATCAAACTCTGGCCCCGGTGGCGCCGTTTTCCGGCGGCGAAAAGGCCCGGCTGGTGTTGGCCCTGCTGGTCTACCAGCGCCCCAATCTATTGTTACTGGACGAACCCACCAACCATCTCGACCTGGAAATGCGCCACGCACTGACCCTGGCGCTGCAAAATTTCGACGGCGCGCTGCTGGTGGTATCCCACGACCGCCACCTGCTGCGCAGCGTCTGCGACCGCTTCGTGCTGGTGGCCGAAGGGGTCGCCACACCCTATGACGGTGACCTTGACGACTACGCCCAATGGCTGACGGAGCACCGCCAGGGAATGCGCCGGGACGCCAAAAGCGACGAAATGCAAACCCCGGCCGATAACCCCGGCATCGACCGCCGCCAACAACGCCAGCAACAGGCCGCCCGGCGTCAGCAGCTTAAACCCCTGCGCAATCGTCTCTCCGCCTGTGAAAAAACCCTCGCGAACCTGCAAAAACAACAGACGGAACTGGAAGAAATACTGGCTGACGGCGAACTCTACAATGATGCAAGCAGGGCCCGGCTGCGCGAAACACTGGCGATACAAACATCGTTGAAACAACAGCTCACTGAAGCCGAAGACCACTGGATGCAGGCCGCCGAAGAGCTGGAAATGGCAGAGAACGACATTGCACTAGGGATAACCGCCGGAATCCAGTAACCTGTTAGCCGTTTGTAAAAAAAAGAGGACACCATGAGCGATCAAACCCCCACCCTGTACCAACTGGCCGACCAGTTCATCAACTTGGCCAACGAACTCGCCCAGAACGACGGCAGCCCCGCCATCGGCACCGCATTGCGTTACGCCGCCGCACGCTACAACACCTTCGAAGCCACGCTGGGCTCCCACGACCTGAGTACCGACAAGGAAAAATTGATGGACATGTTCTGCGAAGACTTTCGCAAAATGCTGGCTGAAAACATCGACGACTATGCCCAACGTCTGTCGCAAGCTAAGGATGCCAACACCGACACAGCACCGACACAGTAAGCGTCACCCACATCGCCGGACCAAACGCCATGCCTAGCAAACCAAAACAGCACAATGCCGACGCACTGGACAAGATCGTCAGCGACGCCCGTCGCCACCAGGATGAACGCGCAAAAACCTACCGTGAGCGGGCCCTGAAGCTGTATCCGTGGATCTGCGGCCGTTGCGAGCGGGAATTCACTCGCGCCAATTTGCCCGAGCTGACCGTGCACCACCGCAACCACAATCACGACGACAACCCCAGCGACGGCAGCAATTGGGAACTGCTGTGTCTGTACTGCCATGACAATGAACACCAACGCCAGCTAGAGGCACACGGACAAAACAGCGCCACAACATCGGCAAGCGGGCCATCGGGCGCCACCCACAACCCCTTCGCGGCCCTCAAAAATTTGTTGGACGATAAATAGTCAGCAAGGGAAAAATGTAGAACTTGCATCGACTCAGAAAATGTAACAAATGGCCGACAAGCCGGGTCAAATCAAAGGGGTAGACTCGTCGATAGTATGCTCGTTAACCCAAAATAGGGGTGTGCGCCACTACCGTGTTTCATCTGGACATGAGCCCGGTGTTGTCACGGTTCTACATCGGCCTCCGAGGCTGACGTGGACTTTTTCATTTTTTTTATGATGGGGTTGTCCCAACGACCGGTGATGGAATAACGATTGCGCGTAGCGTCGTCTATTTGCGGTTGAAACAGTTTTTGCGCGAACAGGATGACTGCCCCCACTTGTGGCGCGGCGGCAAGGGCGCCAATCACGGGCAGGCTGTCGGTCAAATGAGGGGTCACCGTTGCCTGCTGATCATAGTCTTTATCGGCCAGGCCCACGCGACCGCCGATATCCACCCGCGCGGCCGGTCCTTCCATGAACAGGTCGTTGGTGTAGGCATCGCCTTCATCAATGGTGAATGTTCCCTGGATGCGATCAAAGCTGAAGCCCTTTTGAAACACGTCGGAAAAATCCAGCAACAGACGCCGTGGCAGTGCCTGAAGGCTGAGCATGCCAAACATTCTCCCGGCGCCCGGCTCGACATCCAATAGCTGGCCATCTTTCAGGGTCAAATCCATACGACCACTAAGCTCGGCCACGTCCATGTTGATAAACGAGCCCGGCCATTTCACGCTCAGATTCAACACCCCTTGGCCGCCGGAAATACCGCCCAGATAACCCATAGCCTTGAGGGTTTTGCCCACGTTCCGGCTTTCCACCTGCATTTGAAAGTTGGATTTCTGCTGCTTGGCAGCAACATACCAGCCGCCAAAAGCGGTAATGGTGGTGGACTGGGGTTTAGCCACCAATTGCTCCAGACGTAGGCCATTTGCCACTTTGGTGGTTTGCGCCAGCAGGCTGCCCAGGTTGCGGTCCTTGTACCTGAAATCTTCCACCTTCACATTAAAGGCAGGCACATCGCGGGGGTCCATTCCCCCGCCGCCATCACGGGGTTCGGCGAGATGTGCCCGTTTCAGCCGGGCGTCAATGGGGGCCGACGTCAGGTCGAAGGGCACGGAGATTTCACCCGCAATTTGCTCACTTTTAAGCGCAACCTGCCAGGCATTTTTTTCCGGCTTGATATTGAGCTGGAGGTTGCTCAGTGTTTGTCCTAAGACCTCAGCGGTACGCACAGCCACGTCGGCTGAGTGTAAAAAGGGCGGGCCTTTCCTGTCGTTTTCGCCACGATCGACACTGCGCCAGAGGTTCTGCCAATCATCCCAGGGCAGGGAATCCAGCCATCCCACAACCCGTACCCCGGATCGCTCCGGCAGAACCGCCTGTTTATTTCCATTGAAACGAATCTCCCCACGCCCAATCCCGGAGGGGGTATTGGCCCCCAGCTCAAAAATACCGTTGAAAAAACCGTCGTAGGCCGTGCGCAGAACGGGGTTTTGTTGGGGCGGAAAGCTCAACAGCAAATCAAGCTCGGCACGCCGCTCCGGTTTTTTGGTGAACGGCGACGGCAGGCGGGCCGCCACGCCCACCATATCGGAGCGGGCATGTAGGGTAGCGCCTCGCGAGGCGTCATCCTGCTCACCCACGGGGATGTCGAAGCGGATATTCCATTCTGCATCGCCCTTCAGCAATTCCTGAAAAGAAGGCAAAAAATGCGCGGCCAGATCCGGGGCATTAAACAGACCCTCGGCCCGCATGCTCATTGTGCGGTTTTTTCCTGTGGTGTCAGTGCGGATGTTAAGGGTGGAGGCTTGCCCCAACAGTTCGGCCTGTAGGTTGTTCGCGTTCAAGCCCGCCTGCGTGAAGACCAATCGCCCCTCCACTTCGCTGGCGATACGCCCTACCGGGGGGAACGATAGGGTATTTTCAGTCAGTTCCACCCAGCCATCTACCTTCACCGGTTCGTCATTGCCGATGGGTAGGTCGAGGTTCAGTGATAGCAGGCTGTCCCCCTCCGCTGATAAATCCACAATGTGCTGGGCGAAGGCCTCATACAACACCGGGCTCTTTACCAGATAATCCAGTTTGTCCTGCGTCGCTCCCTGTACTTTTCCCATCACCGATAAACGCACGGGGGTCTGCGCCATGTCTGGAATCGACACCCGGGCCGAAGTGACCTGGTTGTTCAATATCCTGCCGCGTTGAACGTCCACCGCCATGCTGTTGCCGCGAAACACCACGTGTGCTTCCACATCCTGTACGGGAGGCCAGTCCTGGGCATAAATAAGACGGCCGCCCTTGATAGCAAAACGGGTTTCAAACACACCGCTGCCATCGGCAAAGGGGAAATCCTGCAAGCGCCCGTGCAGCATCATGCCACCGGAGATGATACGGCCGTCAATGCGGGCGGCATCTAGCCATTCCACCGCCTCCTGCGACATGATCCCGGTGGGCAGATAACGAGGCGTCTGACGGGCATTGCCGTCTTCAAAATCAACCACTAGCGACATAAAGGGTGAGTCTTCCGGTGTTTCCTGCATCACGTCTAGTGCAGCGCGCGCGCGAATATCGGCATTGTTGGCCACCAGTTCGCGCCCGGACAACCGCCATTGCTCGCCCTTCAGCTCCCAGCCAAATTGGCCGCTCAGCGAGTCCACACGTAGAGGCCAGCGAAACAGCCAAGACAGATCCAGCTCAACGGCAGCACTGTCCAGCGTGGCCTGCCCCCCGGTGTCATCCACCCATAATTCACCATAAACGGAATGTGCCGCCGGTACCGAACCCCAGGAGCGAGCAGTGGCATCCTCCAAACGGGTGTAGGCCTGATAGCGGGGAACATCCCCCCCCTGCCAGTGAATCCGGGTGTCATAAATCTCGCCGGTCGGCGCTATCGCGGCCAAGGTGTCGCGCACCTGTTCGCCCCCGACGGAAAAAATCGTGAGCAACTGACTCACATCCTGCAATTGCAAATAGCTCATTGACGCACTGATGTTGGGAACTGATTGTTCATTTTCGGTGTAGCTCAGCGCCACTTGTGCCGGTTTCCAGTGCCGCCCCTGACGCTCCATGTGTACCTGATCAGCATCAAAACGCCAGCCTCGCACCTCGCGCTGCCAGCGAAACCGGGCACCCAGTTTCATCAGGTCCATCGTCTGTTCCGCATTCATCGCCGCCTGCGATACGGGTGAGTCAGGAGTCGCAGTATTTTCGCCGACATCCGCCGGTATTGTCTGCGGCGCCACCGCCAACCGCAGGCCGCTGGCCTCTGCATCACCCTGCAATTGTTGGAGCCTGCCATCCTCCCACCGTGCCCAAAGATGATAATCGGCGGCGGCTACACTGACGGCCACACCGGCCACCGACTGCGCGGCAAACAGCTCCGCCAGACGCACTTTTTCTCCCTCGAACGGGTGCGTCGGCCTTTCGGGTTGAGGGGGTCGCCCTGCGTGTCCACCAACATGCGCAGGGACTGGCCGAGAGCGGGCGGCAGAGACACGGACGCCTCCAGTTGATGTCGGCCACCGGCATTGCGCAGGCTGACGTTGACGGCGGAAAAATGCAGCTTACGCCCTGAGCCCATTTCATCCAGCCAAGTAATGTCGCTGTTCTCCAACCCCAGACGCCCCTGGGAAAACAGCCAGTCCGCAAAACGAGCCAGCTCCTGCCCGGACTCTTTGGCCCCGGCATCATGCTGCGCTGCAATACCTTCCACAGAAATGTCACCGGCGGCAGAACGCCGCAGCACCAGCTTTACGCCCACCAGGGTGATGTGGGAAAAAACCGGTCGCCACTGGTGTAGCGAGGCAATCAAATTTAACCCCAGCCGCGCACTGTCGAACTGCAATGCTGGATGCCCGCCCATGCCGTCCAGCAGATTGACATCCTTGAGCACCAACGACGGCCCCCAACCGTGCCATTCCGCATCCAGCGAGCGAATCAGCACAGGCTGGCCAATATATCCGCTGAGTTCGGCCCCCACCTCAGCGTTGTACTGGTCGGCAAACGGAAGCGACAGGCGCGCCAGTCCGAAACCGACAGCCAGCACCACCACCACGGCAACAAACGCATACCACGTGCTCACCCACAGGAACCGATACATTATTCGTAAACAGTTCGCCGACGTGTATTTACTCGTCATCCACGAGTGCCCTGCGTGCTGATGCTCACATCAACACCACGTCAAACTGTTCTTGGGTGTACAGGCTTTCCACCTGGAAACGGACGGGCTTGCCAATGAACTCTTCCAGCTCAGCGACGGAATTTGACTCTTCGTCCAGCATCAGATCCACCACTTCCTGGGAGGCCAGCACCAAAAATTGCTGGGCATCAAACTGGCGGGCCTCACGTAGCAGCTCACGAAACACCTCGTAACACACCGTTTCTGCGGTGCGTATCGAACCCCGACCTTCGCAACAGGGGCAAGCCTCGCACAACACGTGTTCCAAGCTTTCGCGGGTGCGTTTTCGGGTCATTTCCACCAACCCCAGCCCAGACACCTCGCAAATGTGGCTCTTGGCCCTGTCCCGCTCCAAGGCTTTTTCCAACGCGCGCATCACCTGGTCCCGGTGCGAGGCCTCGATCATGTCGATGAAATCGAGAATGATAATGCCGCCAAGATTGCGCAACCGCAGCTGGCGAGCGATGGCCTGCGTCGCCTCCAAGTTGGTTTTGAATATGGTTTCTTCCAGATTGCGATGGCCCACGAAAGCGCCGGTATTGACGTCGATGGTGGTCAGTGCCTCGGTCTGGTCGATGATGAGATAACCGCCGGACTTCAGCTGCACCTTGCGGCTCAGGGCCTTTTGTATTTCATCTTCGATATTGTAGAGATCAAAAATGGGCCGCTCGCCCGGGTAGTATTCGATGCGCTCAGCCAACTCACCAATGAATTTGCCAGCAAATTTTTTCACCCGTTCGAAGTTTTCCCTCGAATCAATACGCACCTTTTCCACCCCCGTGCCCACCTGGTCGCGCATGATGCGCATCACCAGCGACAGGTCGCCATGCACCATGGCCCCCGCCTGAGTGGTCTTGGCTTTCTCTTGAATGTCCGCCCAGATTTTGTGCAGAAACACCATGTCGGCGCGGATTTCCTGCTCGCTGATGCCCTCCGCCACGGTGCGCACGATGTAGCCCCCCAGGCCCAGCACCTCTGCGCCCTGGGCCACCGCCTCACGCAGCCGCCGGCGCTCACCTTCGTCCGCAATTTTCTGCGAAATGCCGATGTGCTCCTCGCCCGGCATAAACACCATAAAGCGCGCCGCAATGGATAAGTGAGTCGTGAGCCGCGCGCCCTTGGTGCCCAACGGATCCTTCACCACCTGTACCAATAAATTCTGGCCCTGGTGCACCAGCTTCTGTATCACATCCGTGTGTTTACCGTTGTCACCATTGAGGTTGCTGCGCTCCATGATGTCGGAGGCATGCAAAAATGCCGTGCGCTCCATCCCAATATCGATAAATGCCGCCTGCATGCCCGGCAATACCCGCGACACCTTGCCCTGGTAGATATTGCCCACCAGCCCGCGTCGGCTGGCGCGTTCGATAAACACCTCCTGCAAAACCCCATTTTCCACCATCGCAACACGGGTCTCACGTGGCGTGACATTAATCAGAATTTCTTCATTCATATATGACAGATCCCGCCTTTCCGTGGGTTGTTTATTATTGGTGTCTCAGGATTTGGATGGAAAATTGCTGCAACAGTTCGCCGGTCTCGAACAGCGGCAACCCCATCACCCCAGAATAGCTACCCTCGATGCGCTCGACAAACAACGCAGCCAGCCCCTGAATAGCATAACCACCCGCCTTGTCCACAGGCTCACCGGTAGCCCAGTAAGCCTCGCATTCGGCCGATGTCAGCGCGCGGAAACAGACCCGGCTTTCACTGAGGCGTACGGCTTCCCTATCTTGCCCGAGATCATCACGCCCCACCACGGCCACCGCCGACAAAACCCGATGCTCACCCCCAGACAATTGCTGCAACATGGCCAACGCATGTTCGCGATTAACGGGTTTACCCAGGGTCTGCTCGCCAAGCACCACCGCAGTATCCGCCCCCAACACCGGACGCGGCGGACGAACACCCAATGTCGCCAGCCCGGCCCGCGCCTTCTCCAGCGCCAGCCGTTGCACAAAACTTTCCGGGGATTCATTGGCCAGACGGCTTTCTTCGACATCCTGTGGAACCCGCTCCACCACAAGCCCCAACTGGCTCAGCAGTTCGCGGCGCCGAGGCGATGAAGAGGCAAGGTAAAGGGTTGGGGAATTTGAATAGAGGGACACGGTTTTTTCAACGATGATTTTCGGCGATATCGAATGCAAATGCGTGACATTGTAGTACACCACCACACGTTCCCGCACATCAGCAGTGGCCGCCGTCATCAGCACCCCCAGGTTTCTCGCCCATCTCAACTGCGGTACAATCGCGCCACAATGCATGCGCGACCCGCACCACGACTGGTGCATCGTCGTATTCGCGGGAGCCGACACATCGGCCCTCGCTTGTTTTTCAGGTGCCACGCAACGGCGCTAAAGGGGTGGGGTGGCCATGAAACGCTACCCCCACCTAAAAACCCGTTTGATCAATGTATATAAGGGAGCAGAACGAATGAATCTTGACCGCGTTAATTCCGGCGTAGATGTGCCCAACGACATCAATGTCATTATCGAAATCCCTTCCCACAGTGACCCTGTGAAATACGAAGTGGATAAAGAAACCGGTGCCATGTTTGTGGACCGCTTCATGAACACCGCCATGTATTACCCATGCAACTACGGCTACATTCCGCACACCCTATCGGAAGACGGTGACGCCACCGACGTGCTAGTGGTAACACCGACACCGCTCATCAGTGGCTCTGTAATTCGTTGCCGCCCCGTTGGCATGCTGAAAATGACCGACGAATCCGGCATCGATGCCAAAATTCTCGCCGTACCCGTGGACAAGCTCGCCGTCCAGTATCGCGGTGTAAAAGCACTGGACGACATGGAACCGTTGTTGCTGGATCAAATTTCGCACTTTTTCGAACATTACAAAGACCTCGAAAAGAACAAATGGGTGAAAATCGGCGGCTGGGTGGGTATAGACGAAGCCAAAGCGGAAATCATAGCCTCTGCCGAGCGCTTTAAATCCACGCCGGAAAAACCCGCTTTCTGATTTTGCGTTTTACCACCCCGGAGGGGAGCTCCCTCCGGGGTATAAAAAACCGATGCTTGCTGGAATGCTGTGGTGGAAATACCAGGCAACATCGGTGCCGGAACATTGATAAATTATGCACAACGTCTCAAATCACCGACAGCACAAATGAGGTGAGGCATTTTTCACTGTCCGCTGAATTTTCCTTGATTAGGCCTACTTTCAGTAAAAAAATCTATTTAAACCTCCAGATTATGGCGGTTTTAGCGGTTAGTTCTACATCGTCGTTAAAACCAGTGCCAATACCAACATTTATTTGAAAATGATGCGTCAGTTCATTGAAGATGCCTATAACAACTTCACCATTTTTTTTGCCCTCAAGTTCTCCTGCGATTTCCACTCCTAACCCAAGATGATGGCGAATTTCACGCTTGATGCTGGCAGAGTAGCTTAATTCACGGCGTGAATTGCCATGTTTTTTGTAGTTAATGTTCATGCCAAAAAGCCAAGTATTTATTTGGTAAGTGCCAAGACTGGAAAACTTGAATGCATCTTCACTCTCACTATTGGCGCTAAAAGTGTACCTTGTAGTAACACCCAACACTAACGCTTGACCCTTTGGTGTTAGGCGTATGCGCAGGCCTATTAAAGTAGCTTCATAGTTGAATGACTCACCTTGTGTTTTCTCTGCATCGCTATTTATTTCCAATGACAACCAATTATATGCATTCCATGATAACAAGGGTTCAAATACGAATGCCTTTTCATTTTTATGTTGTATATAATCTTGGCGTAAAATTCCATAGATGCTGCCAGCCTCACCTATGCGCGCTGTCTGAGAAAGTAGAAAATCTATTCCATGGTCAGCCCAGCTAGTATTACTAAATAAGCTAAGCGTAAAAACAATTAGAATATAAATTTTTTTTGTCACGTGATATTTTCCTATACATACTTACTAAGGGATGAAAATTAAATAATTTTTACATCTAACCTTGAAAACCACCGATAAAAAATGATACTAAGGGGTTTGCGAAAAAAACGGATT
>JAADHZ010000144.1 GCA_013151575.1 Gammaproteobacteria bacterium | reverse complement strand
CTGTTTTCTGTTCTGCTTCTCCCGGTGCAATATCGATAACTTCAGCGAGTTCTGCATTTTCTTTGACAACGCTGTAACCGACGATTTTTTTATCTAGCTTAATGGCCATGGTGTTTGCTCCTGCTCGCGGTCGCTGGTGGCGACGGCGTGTGACCGTGAGGATATGATTTTGTGTTTAGCCTTGACGTGATCAAAATTTGCCGTAGTAACCTTCTTTGAGGGCATCGTAAAGGTTGGCGGCGGTGTGCATTTCACCGTCGTACTCGATCTCTTCATTGCCTTTGGCTTCGACGATGCTGCCATCCTCCAGGGTGAATTGGTAGGTGGTGTTTTCTAAGTCCTGTTCTTTGACCAGTACGCCCTGGAACACTTCCGGGTTGAAGCGAAAAGTGGTGCAGCCCTTGAGCCCTTTGTCATAAGCGTAGAGGTAGATATCCTTGAATTGCTCGTAGGGGAAATCGGTGGGCACGTTGGCGGTTTTGGAGATACTGGAGTCTATCCATTTTTGCGCGGCGGCTTGTACGTCCACATGAGCTTTGGGGGCGATGTCGTCGGCGCTGATGAAGTAGTCCGGCAGTTTGTTTTTATCGTCCTCGGCAAAGGGGAGCGCGTCGGGGTTGACCATTTTGCGATAGGCCAGCAGCTCAAAAGAACACACGTCAATTTTTTCTTTGCTCTTTTTGCCTTCGCGAATCACGTTGCGGGAGTAGAGGTGCGCGAAGCTGGGCTCGATGCCGTTGCTGGCATTGTTGGCCAGGGAAAGTGAGATGGTGCCGGTGGGGGCGATGGAGCTGTGATGAGTAAAGCGACAACCCTTTTCAGCCATTTCTGCCACTAGCGTCGGATTCACTTCGGCGACCTTTTGCATGTAGCGACTGTAGCGGGCGTGCAGTACGCGGCCTTTCACTACATCGCCCACTTTGAATCCGTCGGCCTTCATTTCGGGGCGTTTGCGCAGCATCTCGGCGGTGACGGTGAAGTCTTCTTCCATGATTGGCGCCGGGCCTTTTTCATCTGCTAGTTTAACGCCGGTTTCCCAGCCCACCATGGCCAGCTCGCGGGTGACGCGCTCGGTGAATTCCAGCGAATCATCGGAGCCGTATTCCATGCCCATCAGCGTGAGTGTGGAACCTAAGCCTAAATAGCCCATGCCATGGCGGCGTTTATTCAGGATAGCTTCGCGCTGGCCTTCCAGCGGCAGGCCGTTGATCTCCACCACGTTGTCCAACATGCGGGTGAAGATGGCGACGGTCTTGCGGAATTTCTCCCAGTCGAATTCGGCGTTTTCGGTAAAGGGGGCCGCCACAAATTTGGTGAGGTTCACCGAGCCCAGCAGGCAGGAGCCATAGGGTGGCAGCGGCTGCTCGCCGCATGGATTTGTCGCGCGGATATTTTCGCAGAACCAGTTGTTGTTCATCTCATTCACTTTGTCGATGAGGATGAAGCCGGGTTCGGCGTAATCGTAGGTAGAGGACATAATCACGTCCCACAGCCGTTGGGCGCGGATCG
Source organism: Gammaproteobacteria bacterium (assembly GCA_013151575.1). Lineage (GTDB taxonomy): Bacteria > Pseudomonadota > Gammaproteobacteria > SZUA-152 > SZUA-152 > SZUA-152. The sequence goes on along the minus strand of JAADHZ010000144.1, from coordinate 36,793 downwards.
TACGGTAAATTTTGCAGGCCACCAGACCTTCGTCGTTGGTGATGTAACCGTCGTGAATGGGCCATTCCCGCCATACCACTTGTGTGGGATTGTTGGTGTCGATGCCGTCGATTTCGGCTTCTTTTTCATTCAGTGGGAAAGCCAACGGCCAGTCGGCGTCGGCCTTCACGGCTTTGATGAATTCGTGGGTGATAAGCAACGACAGGTTGAACTGACGCAGGCGGCCGTCTTCCCGTTTGGCGCGCACGAAATCCAGTACGTCGGGGTGGCCCACATCAAAGGTGGCCATTTGTGCGCCACGTCGACCACCGGCGGAAGAGACGGTGAAACACATCTTGTCGTAGATATCCATGAACGACAGCGGGCCGGAGGTGTAAGCTCCGGCACCGGCCACGAAGGCCCCTTTGGGGCGCAGCGTGGAAAATTCGTAACCGATGCCGCAACCGGCCTTCAGCGTGAGGCCGGCCTCGTGCACTTTTTCCAGGATGTCGTTCATGGAATCCCGCACGATGCCGGAGACGGTGCAATTGATGGTGGAGGTAGCGGGTTTGTAGGCCTGGGCACCGGCGTTGGAGGTGATGCGGCCAGCGGGGATGGCACCATGACGCAGTGCCCACAGGAAACGTTCGCGCCATGCTTCGCGTTTGGCTGCGGTGTCTTCCACATCGGCTAGGGCGTTGGCGACGCGACGATAGGTGTCGTCGATGGTCTCATCCACCACCACGCCGTCTTTGCTTTGCAGGCGATATTTTTTCTCCCAGATGTCCACGGAGGCGGATTGGAAAGGAATATCTTCAATGCGGGTTGCTGCGGCTTTAATAGAAGCGGCTTTCATGAGACGGGCACCTTCGGTCACTGCGTATTTTTATAGTCTTGTCGCGACGCTTGCATGGGCTGACCGGAAACCAGTCGTCCAAAATATGCCAGCGCGGAACTTCCCAAGAATCACAACCACAAGATGTTGTGTTCGCGGGGGAGGTTAATCTCAACATCAGGTACTGTCAATACGGAAAGGCGATGTGCGGAGAGAATTATTTTTCTATAAAAACAATGACTTAGGATGTATGCAACAAAAAAACACCAAGGTTTTCACACACATATAATTTTTACGGCAATATGCCCTACACACAATATCTTGTGTGGGTCGCCATCCATTTCATAACGGGATATAACGACACCATGCGGGCCGAAGTATGATTACGGCAATTGCTGCTCGCCGCGCCACAGGTCGTCGATGGATTCCCGCTCACGGATCACCCGATAGTGCTCACCGTCCACCATCACCTCCGCCGCCCGGGGGCGCGAATTGTAGTTGGAGCTCATGGTGAAGCCGTAAGCGCCCGCGGAGCACACGGCCAGCACGTCCCCAGCCATGATGTCCAACTCACGCTCCTTGCCGAGGAAATCACCGGTCTCGCACACCGGGCCTACCACATCGTAGACCCGTGATTCGCCGCTTTGACGGGGGCGCACGGGGATAATGTCCTGCCAGGCGCCGTACAGTGCCGGGCGCAGCAGGTCGTTCATGGCCGCGTTGACGATGGCGAAATTTTTACTCCCGCCGTGCTTGAGAAATTCCACCTCGGTGAGCAGGATGCCAGCGTTGCCAGCGATGGCGCGGCCCGGTTCGAGAATAATGTCCAAACCACGGGTCTGCAACGCAGTGAGGATGGCCTGCGCGTACTCCGCCGGGCTGGGCGGGGCCTCGTCGTGATAGGTGATGCCCAAGCCGCCACCCACGTCCACGTGCCGCAGCGTGATGCCTTGAGCCACGAGCTTGTCGATAAGCACCAGCAGGCGTTGGAGGGCGTCTACAAAGGGGCTGACATCGCTGAGCTGGGAACCAATGTGGCAATCCACACCCACCACGTTGAGGTGCGGCAAGTCGGCGGCCAGCACAAAGGCATCCTCGGCGTCGGCGATGTCGATGCCGAATTTGTTTTCTTTCAGGCCGGTGGAAATGTAGGGGTGGGTCTGGGCGTCCACATCCGGGTTAATGCGCAACGATACCGGCGCCTGCACGCCCAGCTGCCCTGCCACGTCGTTGAGCCTCGAAAGCTCAGCCACCGATTCCACGTTGAAACAGCGTATTCCCAGCTTCAGCGCACGACGCATCTCCCGTGAGGTTTTGCCCACCCCGGAAAACACCACCTTGCTTACGTCACCACCGGCGGTCACCACCCGTTCCAGCTCGCCGCCGGACACAATGTCGAACCCCGAACCCAGACGTGCCAGCACATTCAGCACTGCCAGCGTGGAGTTGGCCTTCACGGCATAACAGATGAGGTGCGGGTGGTCGTCAAATACCGAGTCAAAGGCCCGCCAATGGCGCTCCAGCGTGGCGCGCGAATACACATAACAGGGCGTACCCACCTCCGCTGCAATGCGGCTGACATCAACGCCCTCCGCGAATAGGCTGCCGTCGCGATATTCAAAATGATTCATGATATTGGATTCTGTGTGAACGAGTGGAAAAGACGGGTGATGCGAATCAGGGCGCAACCGGTGTCGCGACAATCTCAGCGGGGCGGTACAGGTTTCCCTTTTGTCCGCAGGCAGTCATCATGGAGCCTAAGCCCAGCAGCGCGATCACCAACCAAAGTAGATAGTGTGCCCCGCAGGTTTTCATTGATAATTGCTCGACGTTATTGCTCAAAAGAGTTGCATAAAATAATAACGGCGATTATAAACCGCCACTGCGCGGAAACCCAACTCTCAGCAGCCACATCGCGTCGCCCAACAAACCAAAAGGAATCACCCAGTGGAAGAGCGTGAATTCAACCAAAAAGTCGACACCACCCTCGCAGCTATCGAAGACGCACTGGAAAACAGCGATGCCGACCTGGATTGGGACTTCGCCGGCGGTATTCTCAGCATCGAATGTAACAACGGTTCGCACATCATCATCAATCGGCAAACACCCACTCGCCAGATCTGGGTGGCCGCCCGCAGTGGCGGTTTCCAGTTTGGCTTCGACCCGGAGGCCAACGCCTGGCGGCAAGGTAAACTGGAACTGTTCGCGCTGCTAGACCGCGTGCTCAGCGAACAAAGCGGCGAACCCGTGCAGCTTTTAACAACGGACTAAAACACCATGCCTGACAACAGCATTGAAATCACCACCGGCCCGTCGCCCGATGCGGCCGTCATCTGGTTGCACGGCCTGGGGGCCGACGGCAATGATTTTGTGCCTGTGGTCGCCGAGTTGACACCGCTGTTGTCGCTGCCCGACAACAAACAAGTGCGTTTTATTTTCCCCCACGCGCCGGTGCGGCCGGTCACCTGCAACGGTGGTTATGCTATGCGGGCTTGGTACGATATTTTTTCGCTGGAAAATTTCGAGCGGGAAGACGAGGCCGGTTTTGCCGAGGCGCGGCAACGAATAGACGGGCTGATTAACGAACAATTACAAAAAGGCATCACCGCCGACAACATCGTGCTCATGGGCTTTTCACAGGGTGGCGCTGTGGCCCTGCACAGCGGCCTGCGCTATCAGCGCCAACTTGCTGGCATTGGTGCCCTGTCCTGCTACTTGCCGTTGCGCAACAGCACCGCAAGTGAAGCTAGCACCACCAATCAACACACCACCCTATTCATGGCTCACGGCCGCCAGGACCCGGTGGTGCGTTTTGTACTGGGGGAGCAAAGCCGGGACATACTGCAACAACTGGGTTATCCGGTGCAATGGCAGGAGTACAACATGGAGCACAGTGTGTGCACGCAAGAAATTCGTGACATCGCTCAGTGGCTAAGCCACTGTTTATCGCCTGCTACAGACGCGCCAGTTCGCGATTGAGTTTTTCTTCGATGCGTTTTTTGTATTTCAGATAATCGATGGCCTGCACTCGGTCCGCACTGCGTGCCCCCAACAGGCTAGGGGATAAATCCACGTCGGTAATATAAATGGGATAACGCTGCGAGCCACCGCGTTGCCCCAGCACGTAACGCGCCACTTCCCGGAACAGTCCGTTCCCGTAGTCCAGTGACGAAAACTCCTGGTCATTGCAATAAACAGTGAATGCCGCATTTTTGTTGACCACATCGCCAATGACTTGCACATTAAAATAGTGCGCCGCGCTGTCTTCGGCCACGGGTTTGCGCTCAAAGGCGTAGTGCCTCGCACGCCGCTTCACCACTTTGTAGATTTCCAGCGCATCCAGCATAAGGCTGGCATTTTCATCCTGAAAAAGATAACTCTGCCGATTCAGTACGGCATCAAAAAAACGACTGTAATGGCTGACCAGGGCGTCCTCTTCAGAATATGGCACTCGTTGATGAAACAGCGAGCCCTGTTCGTCCAGCACAAATACGTCCGTTTCGTTGCCGTTGGCGTGGTAAAACATTTGAATGAATCCGGTGCGGTTACGCGCCAGAATGGATGGCAACGGCGTATTGCGTAGCGCGTTTCTATCCACCAGAATCGGTTTGAACACCTCTTGCGGACTTGCCAGCGTTTCAATCAAATCATCGCCCGTTTCCTGGCGTGAATAGGTAAAACCGCCGGGGTCGGATTCCAGTAGATAATAAAATTTTTCAACTTGTAAAATATAACGAACGCCCGCCGTATTTTCTGGGTCAAAAAAAATTCGGCCCACGTCTTCAAACAATTCTTCAATACGCCGCGCAATGGCGTTACTGTGGCTGGATGAAAAACTAAATGCCTCCAATGCTGGTGGTGCGGCCGCGCCTTCCGCCCGGTCCCAGCGAAGATATTGGCCGAGACAATCCAGCATACCTTCAATGCCAGAATATTTATAAGTGATGATTTCCTGCCAGGACGTGACAATCAGCAAATCAAAAGAAACCGCCAAATTGAGTGAAAACCCACTGTAGTTCATGACGTCAGTTTTATCGCTCACCAAGTCGTTGCCGCGGCGGGAATGCGCGGGCAGCGGATCAACCCCCACATTGGCGAACAAGCAACTGGTGAAAATTTTTGGCGGGCGAGAAAAGTGTTCAATACTGGCGGCGGGAAATTCACCTCGAGGAAATTGCGTCTGCATGGTGGACAATATTTCGCGCATTTCTTTTAGTGATAAAATGCCCTCTGTGCGCACCAGAGAAATAATGGTGCGCACGCCAATGAGCCGATTAAAATGGCACCACGCCAATAATTCCACCACACTGCGCGCACGTTTTAATGCCCCGCCCGGCTCGTGATCTTCCACCACTCCAGGGTAAAGGCTCCAGGATTCTTCCGACTGATTTTTTCCCTGAATGATCGTAATATGACTTTCGACAATATTGTCCGATATACCGTGATTGATCAGCTCGATTTTGCCAGCCTTGCGCTCGAAGGCGGCGTACAGTTTGCGGCCCAGTACGTTCAAATCTTTTTGTTCGATTCGGGCAACGCGGGATTGGCTACGGGCAAACTTGGATAACGACATGTAGCTATGGGTGATTTCATCTACCAAAATACGACGCTCTTTTAATACCCGGTGCACATTCCACGCTGAACGGCAGTCCAGTGTTTGCAGTTGGGCGTCATTCCACCCCCATTTTTTGGTGAAGCCCTGCATGCGTTCGCCGCGCCAGCTTTCGTTGGCCCGCACCTTGCGACTGAGGGGTAGTTCTACCTTGAAGTAGAAACACCGACGCACCAGTTCCAGGCGTTCAGTTTCGTTACGGGCAATCAGGTACTGTTCCAGTTTTTCCATCAAAATAGCGTAGGGATCGAGCACATCCATGTCAGTGACCCCCTGATAAATAGCATGCTTGTAACGCAGACTTAGTAGATCGCTGTGAGGGTACTCCGCCGCATAGGCTTCCATCAGCAACATTTTCAACACCGATTTGTACGGGGAGTCGATTCCCTTGTACACCTGCCACAGGGCGGCACCAAAAAATTCTTCCGCTGGGATCGCGCTGAGCCCGCCAAAATCAATGACCTCCGCAGCAGGAATAAAGCGTTGCCTGAGCAAGCGCTCCACGTACTCGACGTAGTTGGCTTCTTCGTGGGGGGGCACCAGCCACCAGATGGGATAACAGCCCGCCACCAGCAGGCTGGTTCGATAAAACTCCTCCAACAGTAAATGGTGTTGGGTACTGCCGCTGCTTTCACTGCTGAGTTCAACCACGGTGCCAGCGCGAAATTTTTCGGCATCCATTAAAAAAAAATGTGCCTCTAGGCCAACGGAATCCGCCCATTGTTCAATGCCGGTGCATTTTTGTTGCAGGTTATCTAACTGCTTCCCAGACAATTCCGGACGATGACAAATCCAAATGTCGAAATCACTTCTTTCCGAGTGGGCGATGGTGCCCACGCTGCCCATGAGAAAAACGGACTGAATGTCATAAACGCGCAAGGCGCGTTTTTTGTAGTCAAAACTTTTAGCAATGCGTTTGCCTGCTTCCAGGCTTTTTTTAGTGGGCGACCAGTCAGAAATACCGGCCGGGGTTTGTTTGCTGATGAACCCCGGCAGCATCGCGTGATTGATATGAAACAACAGCGGCAACAAATCAAGAAAATCACGAGTGCGATAACGCAACGCCTCTGCGGTGCGACGCAAGCGATCACGGTTGATGGCCAGGAAACGCTTACGTGCCGCCCGCACATCCAGCGACTGATTTTCTGCTACCTGTTTATTTTTCGCCGTCATCGACTCCGCGCCGTTATTATTATTTTATCGGGTTAATCATTTCTCCAATGAGGGAGATTTCCTGGCTGACGCTGCCGTCGGAACCCGGGAAATACGCGGGACAACCCACCGAAACCGCACTCTACTCTTCGGCATCACGAGGAATTTGTTTAAGGAGCCGAGCCAGCCTAAAGTTTCCCCCATCACTACCGCTGATGAGGGGTATGAAATACCGGACATGTCAGCGCCAGGACAGCGAATACCCAAAAGACATGTCACAGGGACCACGCTCAGCCGTCATTTTCACCTGGCCCGGGCGCCCGCTCCCGGCAACCACGTCGGCCTTAAAGGAGAAAAAATTCATGTACAGCCCCAGTTTTGAAACCCAGCATGACATGCTGGCCAATGTGCCAATTGGTATTGCCATCACTGACGATGAAGGGTTGGTGCTCTGGTATAACAAAACCCTGGCCTCCTGGACGGGCGCAGACACAGACACCAGACAATATTTGGGACAACCGGAAGCAACGTTACTACATTGTGATAACCCCGACGATCGCCCCACCAGCCCCACCAACCCCGGCCCCTACCGACTCGCATCGGGTCGACTGCTGATGCGCTGCCCTGTGACGTTGACCGATGCCTGTCAGGCTATCAGTTACCTGGATGTGAGTGAGGAAGAAGAGCTGCGAAAAGAACGTAATTACCTTGTTCACCAACTTGAAGCGCATAACACCGTTGAACCCCTCAGTGGGCTACTGAACCAACAGGCCATCACCCACAGCCTTGAGCCTCTCGTCACCCGCAGCCGCCGTTATCAAAATCCCTTGTCGGTGATCACCATGGAGGTCACCAACCTTGCGCAGCTCAAGCAGGACTGGGGTCAAGTGCCTGCTGACAAGCTGGTGGTCGTCATTAGTCATTTACTACGCGACCAGCTACGCTGGGCGGACTTGATCGGCCGTATTGATTCCGGCCAATTTGTGCTGGTGCTGCCGGAAACCCATCAGAAAGCGGCTATCACTCTTTCCAAAAAAATTGGCGGCATGCTGCACGACTTGCAAATTCAGGTGAATGAAAACAGCACTCAACGTGCCGAGGCCTGTTTCGGTGTCAGCACCTGGGGCAAAGGTGACGACGCAAAGCTACTGCTGGCTCGCTCTGCTGAGGCCGTTGCGATTGCCGCCAGCAGCGGCTCAGCCTATAGCGTCAAGGCGGTAGACCTTCCTGCCAGTAACTCCGCTATAATGTTCGGGTATGGCAGCTGACATCATGGCTGCGGAGTATGCCAGAGGACGGTTGCAAAATGCGGAGTATGAGAAATTCGGGTCGTGGTAAACCTCCTACTCATGGGCGAAACACCACTCTGTGGCTGATGTTTCCTGGCATCGACCAGGCGCTTCCCAGGCTATTGACGAAAGGCCTGCTAGTCTTGCTTGCCTTTTTTGCCTTGCCTATGTGGGCCATGGCCGCAAACGGTATTACCCACTCGCCGCATGACGGCTCCCGCCACAGCCCTAACAAAAACCCTCACACTGCCTCAGATGCTAAGTCCGGCGTTTTTCTCGTCGCCACCGAGCGGCTACAAGGCACCAGTTTTCAAGAGACCGTGATCCTGCTGACCCATTACAGCCAACGGGGAGCGACAGGGCTGGCGGTGAATCGCCCCACGAACATCCTCGTGCGCGAAGCGTTTCCCCAATTGAAACAAGCACTCCCGCAAACACAACCGCTGTTTATGGGGGGGCCGGTAGGCACCCACGCCGTTTTTGTGTTGGCACACACGCGCAACCCCGCAAAGGGCATGCACCATGTAGCGGATGATGTGTATTTCGCCACGGCCAAAGTGGCCTTCCGCGAAACCATCCAAGGCACTACACGTACTTTCGCCGGGTATGCGGGCTGGGCACCTTCGCAGTTACAGGGTGAGATTGATCGCGGTGATTGGTTGGTGGTGCGCACCGATCCGTCGATTATATTTGAGGACGACAGTAAAACACTGTGGCGCCAATTAAGCCGACGCTGGGCGGGCGAGTGGATTTAGTATCCATTTAGTCGACGGATTCCCGGCAAGGGGGAGGTGGTGGCACATCCGGCGTTGCGCCGAAAAAATGCCATTGCCGGGATTCGGTGATCTGAAACCGGTACGGCGCTTCCCGGGCCTTCAGGTAACGCAGTTTTTGCACGCTGAATTCATTGCTGTCGGGCGCGCACCATATCGTCAATTCCAACGGCCCCTTTTCAACATCAAGTAACGAGTTTTTACCCACAAAACGCCCGCACTCAAATCCGTCCACCGTTGCGGGCTGGTCGCCGGACACCCGCCTATCCCGCCCGGCCTGCCCCCTGAACACCACGCCGCTTTCACGATTTTCATAAACGACCAGCGCGCCGCAGGCCGTGCGCAAATGAGCCATGTCAGCCTTGGGCTCTCCCATCAAGGGGTCGGTTTTAGTCCAGTACAACAGCACATCGCGCTGAACGCCGTCGGAGTCTGGGCCTGACATCGAGCCTTGATACACGTAAGTGGTGCAGCCGTTGAGCAGGCCTGCCAATAACACTAGTACCAACCCGGAATATTTTTCCATACTTCGATTCCTCGCCAATTCCCTGCCTTAATTGGTCATCATGTCGACGATGCCATCTCCCACCATGGGATTGTCCCAGTAGGCCGTATGCGCCAACAGCCAGGCTTTGCCAGTGTCCACCACCCGGTCACGGATTATCCAACCCTGATCCGGTGATGACGATTGGTAGTGCTCCACGATATCAAAGCCCCGTTGCTGCGCGCCAAAAATTTTCCCGGACACCACCGGGTCGGTGCGATCCCAATAATTCAACCAGCGGAACCATTTATCTCCCGACCCTAGATTGGCCACTTGCGCGCGATCGGCTGTCTGAAATAATGCCAGCCCGAGGGGAGAGCCTAGGGTGACCAGCCCCTGCACCGGCCAAGTGCGCCGTGAACCACGTTTGAAAAATGTGCCTTCGCGCATGAGGTCGTTCACCACATCAAACGCGTAAATCGTCCCCAGACTGTGGGCCACGAGGTAACAGGGGTTGCCGGTTCCGTAGATGTCCATGATGGTTTCGCGCAAGCTGTCGCGAATTTCCGATGCGGTACTGGTATCCAGGTAGGCGGTCACCACGTCGGCCACTAAATCCAGCACCTGCTGCGCGACATAACTGCCCACTGGGGTGGACATCAGCAAGCCTGCCAGTTTTTTGTACAGGTTTTGTGCGTCGTCGTTGATGTCTTCGTAGCGAAACATCTCGGCCTGAAACTCCAGCGGGATGTTGCCGAGCCGACTTTCGATTAATGCCGCAATCTGTTCCTGCTGTTGCTGGTCATCATCATCCCCTATTTGTACGCCGTGTACGCACAGTACCGTGCGTGGGTTTCCTGGCTGAACACTCATTATCGCCTCCCTTCCGTTGCAACAGGTGTTGCGGTTCCTGATGGATATTACCACCATAAACCATCGCTGGAATCCGCAGGCTCAGGCCGTTGCTAAATAAACAAGGAGAAGGCTCGCCAAGGAGCAGAGGGGTCAATCGTGAGAGGGGGCAACCCGGGTAGCGGGCAACGCAACCGTAAAGGTGGAACCCTCGCCGTCGGTGGAGCGAACGCTGATATCGCCGCCCAGTAATTCGCACAGCGCCCGGCTGATGGTCAGCCCTAAACCGGTGCCGGGTGTTGATCTGACCCGGGCGTTGACGTCCTGCGCAAACGGTTCGAAAATGGTTGCCAGTTTTGTCGATGGCATACCGCAGCCGGTATCGGACACGGTGAATAAATCTTCGCCCATACCGCTGCACTCAACGGGTTCGTAGCTTACGGTGATCGTGCCATTTTCAGTATGGTTGTTGGCATTACTTACCAAATTAATCAGAATTTGCGTTAATCGCAGTGCATCGCTGGCAAACGGGGTATCGTTATCCTCACCAACAAAAATCAGACGGTTATTATTGGCCATCATTTGAGGCTCCAATACCGCCGAAATATCATAAAACAGATCACGTAATTTAATGGTTTGCATCGAGAGTTCGATGTTGCCGCTTTCGATTTTGGAGAGGTCTAGCATGTCGGACACCAGGCGCGAAAGATGCCGCGTTGCCCGGAGTGACGTTGTGAGTTCTTCGGCGATATCCACTTCCTGTTTTTCTTCCGCTATTTCCAGGGCCAGCTGGCTATAGCCGATCACCGCAGCCAGCGGTGTCCGCAGCTCGTGAACTAGCAGTTCAACAGAAATTTTACCCAGTGAGCACCCGTTCTCACCATTGGTGACATCTTTCAAATTTCGTTTCCCCACGGTAATACCTAACGCATGTACTCAGACATTGACTGAATACCGCGTCGTTGCTGATTGACGTGATATTGAATGTTGTCAAGGTCCGTTCGACTTAGTGCGAAACCGTAGCCCACGAGATCAGCAGATGCTTCAATAGCATCCTCTCCCTGCTTTTGTAAATAATTGGAAATCTTCAGTAATGAAACCTGGTCAACAAATTGTCCGCCGTACTTGGCGTCATCAATATGGCTGAATGTGCTCACAAAACTGTCCGGTAAACCCCAGAATTTCGAAAGTTGCGCGGTGAAAAAATGAATCCCGTGGCCATCAAACAACTCCCGGATGCTCTGGGAAATGGACACTGCGGGATCCCGGTCAACGTCCAGTACTGCGCTGAGTTCCTTGGGATATTGGCTGACCAACAATAACAGGCCCAAATCACTCACCAACGAGAGGCAGTACATGTGTTCCCCGTCCAGCTTGCTCTTAGCCGGTGAATATTTCAGCAGCTGCTTCGTGTACTGAGCCCGCATCATCACCGTAAACCAGAATATATCCGGTCGGTATCCCGGGCATTGCTTGCTATCGAATTGCTCATTGACCAGCAGGGCAAGCACCACGCCCCTGGTTTGTGCGAGACCAAGACGAATCACGGCATCTTTCACGGAAACCACTTCACGGCTACCGCGATTGAACGCGGAATTCGCATAGCCAACCAGTCGGGCAACAACGCTTGGTTCTTTATTTACCGAGTCCACAAAGCCAACCAGATCAAACTGATCGTCGGATTTGGCAAAAGACCGGATGATTTGTGGAATCAGCGGCATCATCGGCAACGAATCTACCGATTTGACGGGCAGTGTGCTGATGATGTTCCCTCCTATATTAAGTCTTCGTGCGATTTGTAAAAATTAGCGGCAATCCCGAAAAATAACTTTAGGGAGATTACCCATGGCACTGAAAATTCTACCGTGCAGCATTTCTCAGACGCTTGCGGCCGAGTAGATCAGGCTCCGGCACCATGCGCCAGTTATCGCAATCTGCTCTGACAACGGCCCAGCCCGCCTCACGCTCCGTTCGCCTACCGATCATCCCGGTCAACGTGGCCGAACAATCCTGCCGCATCACCATAAAAGATATCAGCGCCCAACACCATCGTCCTACTCATAGCCCAGCTTGGATCCAATCAATTCAGCGACAACAAGCTGGTCTGGCACTTGAAAAGATCATGTTTATAGTTATGCAAATGTGCATAAAAAATAAACATAATAAATTTACTGAGGTAATCCACTACTAATGAACCTTTTGCAAAACTTCAATACAAAGTAAATATCAATGATTTACGGTCACACGCTGGACGTAAGTTATTGATTTTTGGTTCTCATTAAATAGTTTTGCAAGGGCCTTACCAAATCAAGTGATATCAACGACTCTCCTTAATCATCCTCCCGCCGAAACTCCCCCTCCAACGTCGTCGGGCCATTCCGCGAAGAATCCTCCCCAGACGCCCCGCCGCGTGGCCCTTTAGGGCCACCGCGCCCGTTAAATGGCGTTAAAAATCGCCCCAGCACCCAGCGGATCAAGGCCCGCCGGAATGCGGGCACTAGACAGAAAAAACCAATGGCGTCGGTGAAAAAACCGGGGGTGAGTAGCAATGCGCCGGATATCAGCAACACCGCGCCCTCCAGCATTTCCATCGCGGGAATACCGCCACGAGCGACGGTGGATCGCACCCGGGCGAGGGTGGCGAAGCCCTGAATACGCAGCAACCATACCCCCAGTATTGCGGTGAATACCACCAAACCGACGGTAGGTAAGGCACCGATCATGGAACCCACCTCAATAAGCAGGTAGATTTCAACGATGGGGACAATGAGAAAGAGTATGAAAAGTAGCTGAAATAGGCCCATGAACTTGTATCGCTATGTGTCCGTCAACGCGACGAGGAGCTTTCATTCTATTCCGACAGCCTTGACGCGTCGACTCCAACGGCTGCCGCATGTAAAGATAGGGTTCACCAAACTCAACGATGAGCCGATTGGAGACCCGTATGTCCGGCATCGAGCTGATTTTATGTGCCTGCCCTGACGTGACGTCGGCGCAAACCATTGCGGACACCCTAGTGGAGCGACGCCTGGCAGCCTGCGTGACCATTCTGCCCGGCGCAACGTCCGTCTATCGCTGGCAGGGCAAACGGGAACAATCGCAGGAGCTGATATTGCTTATCAAAAGTACGGCGGCAGCCTACGACAAGTTGGAGCAGGCGGTGTTGGAAATACACCCTTATGAACTTCCTGAGCTGGTGGTGGTCCCCATAGAGCACGGCCTGGGGGGATACCTGGGCTGGGTTCGTGAAGAAACATCCCCGAGTTAAGCAAGACTTTCGGTCCGGCCGATAGTAACGAATAACAATCATCAAAAAACTCACTCACTTGAACGAGAACCCAGCATGATCATTGCGCAGCGACTGTTTTCACGTCAATTGAACCGTGTTCTATTATCCAGTATTTTTTTGGCCAGCCTGTTCACCGGCCCCGTGCTAGCGGGCCTGGGAGGCAGCATTGATGATGAAGAACCACTGATGCCAGACCAGGCCTTTGCGCTCAGCGCTGAGGTCATCAACGCCAACATGGTGCGTGCGGAGTGGGAGATCGCCGATAAATACTACCTGTATCGCGATAAATTCAAGTTCACCAGCAACACCGCAGGTATCACCACCGGCGAGGCCCAATACCCCAAAGGCAAAATAAAAGAAGACGAATTTTTTGGCGCAGTGGAAACCTACCGCGGCCACATTGCCATCGACATCCCCCTCATACGCAGCGGTGATGCCGACACATTGGAGCTCACTGTCGTCTCGCAAGGCTGCGCTGATATGGGCATCTGTTACCCGCCACAGACCCAGACCATCTCACTTCGATTGCCGCCGGTGGTCACCGCCGCCAGCCCAGCCGCGCCAACTGCCGATAAGGGCTTCAACCCGCTGGCGGCCCTGAAAAACCTGAGTGACAGTCTGGGGTTCACCGATTCCGGCGATGATTTTTTGACCCCGGAACAGGCCTTCAGCTGGTCGGTTGAAGCACGGGATGGCAACACCCTGCGCGCCCACTGGGACATCGCCGACGGCGTTTACCTGTACCGCGATAAGTTTGCTTTCGAATTACAGGATGCTAACGGAGTAACACTGGGCAAACCGGTATTACCCGAGGGCGACAAAAAAGTTGACGAGTCCTTCGGCGAGATGATTGTCTACCACGGCGCGGTAGACATCGACATCCCGCTGATCCGCAGCAACTTCGCCGCCACCGATGTCACGCTCATCGCCAAATATCAGGGCTGCGCCGACGCCGGTTTCTGCTACCCGCCCATCACCGACAGCATGCCGGTATCGTTGCCAGCAACAAGCGCAGCCACCACCGCCCCAGCGACCGGTGACGATGGCCCCATCTCAGAACAGGATCGCATTGCCGATACCCTGGCTGGCGACAGCAACCTACTGACCATACTGACTTTTTTCGGCTTCGGGCTGCTGCTGGCTTTCACCCCTTGCGTGTTTCCGATGATCCCCATTCTGTCCAGCATCATCGCCGGTCAGGGAGAAAACCTCACCACTCGCAAAGCCTTCATCATGTCGTTGGTGTACGTGCTGGCCATGGCCCTCACCTACACCGCCGCCGGTGTGTTCGCCGGACTAGGGGGGGCCAACCTGCAAGCTGCTTTCCAGAACCCTTGGGTGCTGGGTTCCTTCAGCGCGGTGTTCGTGGCGCTCTCCCTGTCCATGTTCGGCTTTTTTGAACTGCAAATGCCCAGCTTTTTACAGAGCCGGCTCACGGACGTCAGCAATCGTCAGAAGGGCGGCACTTTGGTGGGCGTCGGCATCATGGGCTTTCTTTCTGCACTGATCGTCGGTCCCTGCGTGGCTGCACCGCTGGCCGGGGCGCTGATTTACATAGGACAAACCGGCGATGCCGTGCTGGGAGGCGTGGCCCTGTTTGCCCTGAGCATGGGCATGGGGGCACCGCTGCTGCTGATTGGCGCGTCTGCGGGCAAAATTCTGCCCCGGGCTGGCAGCTGGATGGACACCATCAAGGCCGTGTTCGGCGTAACCATGCTGGCCGTGGCCATCTGGATGCTGGAACGCATTTTACCCACTGCCATCACCATGACCCTGTGGGCCACGCTGGCGATTGTCTCCGCTATTTACATGGGCGCACTGGAACCCTACGGCAAAGACGCTACTGGTTGGCCAAAACTGTGGAAAGGCCTGGGCATGGTGTTGCTGATCTACGGCGCGCTGCTGTTGGTGGGCGTAGCCTCCGGCAGCCGCGACATGCTACAACCCCTGCACGGCGCGGGATTCAGTGGCAGCGCAACCACCGGCCCCGTCCACACCCGCGAACTGGCCTTCAAACGAATAAAAGGCCTGAATGCGCTGAACCGCGAGATCGCCAGCGCCTCCGCCAGCGGCAAGGGGGTGATGCTGGACTTTTACGCGGACTGGTGCGTCTCCTGCAAAGAAATGGAAAAATACACCTTTGGCAATGCGGGCGTGCAACAGGCCCTGAAAAATGTCGTATTATTGCAAGCTGACGTCACCGCCAACGACGATGAAGACCGTGCCCTGCTGAAAAAATACGGGCTCATCGGGCCTCCTTCCATCTTGTTTTTCGGCACCGACGGCACGGAACGCCGCCGTCATCGCGTGGTGGGTTTCATGAAGGCAGAAGAATTCCGCAGTCATGTGCAAAACGCCATCAATTAACGCATGAACCGTACACAAAAATAGCCTCGTGAAAAAATACGTTAAATACACTGCCTACCTCGCTACCTTTATCATCGGCATGTGGGGCGGCAATCTACTGATTCAAAAACTGTCCGACAATTCCGAGGGTAGCCAAGCCGCGCAGGCCATGGTGAAGCACCGTGCGCCCAGTTTTGAATTGCCGGATTTGAGTGATCAGCTGCGCAAATCCAGCGAATGGAACGGCAAAGTGGTGGTGCTCAACTTCTGGGCCACGTGGTGCCCCCCCTGCCGTAGCGAAACCCCCACCTTCGTTGAATTACAGGAACAGTACGGGGTCGATGGCGTGCAATTCGTGGGCATCGCTATCGACAACAAAGAAAGCGTGCAAGACTTTGTGGACACCTACGGCGTCAATTACCCGGTGCTAATTGGCGAAGACAGTGCCATCGAGATAGCCAAAGCCTACGGTGACCGCTTCGGCGCGTTGCCCTACACCGTGATCATCGACCGTCAGGGGCAAATCAGCTTCGTGCAGCGAGGGGAACTTTCCCGGGAAGTGGCGGAAAAAAATATCACCCAGCTGCTACAGCCTTCCAACGCCAAAACCTGATACGTCATATTTGCCTATTTGGCGGAGATCATGCCGCCAACATTCTGCTTTTCCGCCAAAAACAAAAAAATACATTTTTACCCCATGCGGACCGCCACCTCGCTCTTGAAATCCCCCTCTATTAGCAGCGACAACAACATTTACGGGGAGTTCAAGAAGATTAACCACACAATGCCCACCAATTAACCCAAAAAAGCCCGTGAAAGGCATTGCCTTCGTCGCCAAAGGCGGACACAATCTCCGCATGGCAAAGATACTCGTCCTCCACGGCCCGAACCTCAATCTGTTGGGCAGCCGTGAACCGTCCCATTACGGTCGTATCGGGCTGGCGGAGATCGACCAGCAACTGATCGCTGCGGCCAGCGAGGTCGGCCACCCGTTAAGCAGTTTTCAAAGCAATGCCGAACACGCACTGGTGGAACGTATTCATCAGGCCGGACAGGAAGGCGTGGCGTTCATCATCATCAATCCCGCCGCCTTCACCCACACCAGCGTCGCTCTGCGGGACGCCCTGTCAGGCGTCGCCATTCCGTTTATCGAGGTGCACCTTTCCAATATTCATGCCCGTGAGGAATTTCGCCAGCACTCCTATTTTTCGGATTTGGCAGAAGGCGTCATCAGCGGCCTCGGCGCACTGGGCTACGAACTGGCCCTGCGCGCCGCTATGCAGCAACTTGAACATGCGTAACCACATTCATCCCTAACTGAAAAAGACAGCCATGGATATTCGTAAAATAAAAAAACTCATCGAACTACTGGAAGAGTCCGATATTGCCGAGATCGAGATTCACGAAAAAGATGAGTCGGTTCGCATTAGCCGCCACGGCTCCCTGCCTCCGCAGTACATGGCGGCTCCGGCCCCCCTCGCAGCGCCTGCCGCAGCACCGGCTAGCCCGCCAGCCGAGCCCGACGATGTCGCTGAAATCAGCGGCCACACGGTGGACTCTCCGATGGTCGGCACCTTTTACCGGGCTCCGTCACCCGGCACTTCGTCCTTTGTTGAAGTGGGCCAAAGCGTCAAGGAGGGCGACACCCTATGCATCATCGAGGCCATGAAATTGCTAAATCAAATTGAAGCGGATAAGGCTGGGGTGATTAAATCCATCCACGCAGAAAACGGCCAGCCGGTGGAATACGGCCAGCCGCTGTTTGTTATCGAATAAATCCGCGTCCCGAACGCCGATCAACAACCCGCTACGCGCCCAACATAAACAAGATAAACTTATAGCTATGTTTGAAAAAATCGTCATTGCCAACCGCGGAGAAATTGCGCTGCGCATTCTGCGTACCTGTAAGGAGCTGGGCATCCAGACCGTGGCCGTTCATTCCGCCGCCGACCGCGACCTGAAACACGTGCGCCTGGCGGATGAATCCGTGTGCATCGGTCCAGCCTCGTCCACCGACAGTTACCTGAACATCCCCGCGCTGATCAGCGCGGCCGAAGTGACTGACGCGGTGGCCATCCACCCCGGCTACGGCTTCCTGGCGGAAAATGCCGATTTTGCCGAACGCATCGAACAAAGCGGTTTCACCTTCATTGGTCCCAAACCGGAGACCATCCGCCTGATGGGCGACAAGGTGTCCGCCATTGAAGCCATGAAGGCGTCCGGCGTACCCTGTGTGCCTGGCTCCGACGGCCCGCTGGGTGCTGATACCGACACCAATATGCGCATCGCCAAAGAAATCGGCTATCCCATCATCATCAAAGCCGCCGCCGGTGGCGGTGGTCGCGGCATGCGTGTAGTGCATTCCGAAGCCGCATTGCTGAACGCCATTTCACTCACCACCGCCGAGGCCCTGTCATTTTTCGGCAGCGGTGTGGTGTACATGGAGAAATACCTGGAAAACCCGCGCCACGTGGAAATTCAGGTGCTCTCGGACCAACACGGCAACGCCATTCATCTGGGCGAGCGCGACTGCTCCATGCAACGACGCCACCAGAAAGTGTGCGAAGAAGCGCCTGCTCCCGGCATCAGCGAAGAGCTGCGCGCCAAAATCGGCGGCCGCTGCGCCGAAGCCTGCCGAAAAATCGGTTACCGTGGCGCTGGCACCTTCGAGTTTCTGTACGAAAACGGCGAATTTTATTTCATCGAAATGAACACCCGCATTCAGGTGGAACACCCGGTGACGGAAATGATCACCGGCGTGGATCTGATTAAGGAACAGATTCGCATCGCCGCTAACCTGCCGCTGAGCTACCAGCAGGACGACATCAAAATTCGCGGCCATGCTTTTGAATGCCGCATCAATGCCGAGGACCCGAAAACCTTCATGCCCTCACCGGGTACCATCACCCAGTTTCATACCCCCGGCGGCCTGGGAGTGCGAGTGGATTCGCACATTTATAACGGTTACTGTGTGCCGCCTTACTACGACTCCATGATCGGCAAACTCATCGTGCACGGTGACACCCGCGAGATCGCCATGGCGCGCATGCGCACCGCCCTGTATGAAACAGTGATTGAAGGCATTAAAACCAATATTCCCCTGCAACAGGAAATTTTCAATGATGCCGCCTTTCAGGCCGGTGGCACCAATATTCATTATCTGGAAAAGAAACTGGGGCTCTAACTTTCGTTAGACTCAATCATGCCCTGGTTACAGCTCGTTCTCGACACCACGCCGGACGGCGCCGAACAGCTCTCTGATTTACTCAGTGAAGCCGGTGCTTGCGCCGTCACCTTCCTCGACAACGCCGACCAGCCCCTGTACGAACCCCCACCGGGCGCCACGCCACTGTGGGCACACACCCGGGTCATTGGCCTGTTCGACGCCGACCGCGACATGGGCTCGGTGCTGGCGCAACTGACCAAGGCCTTGCTCCCAGCCTCCCTGCCAGCCCACCGCGTGTCACCACTGGAAGACAAAGACTGGGAACGCGAGTGGATGGACAGCTTCCACCCCATGCCCTTCGGCAAACGGCTGTGGATCTGCCCCAGCTGGCACACGCCGCCAGACCCCGACGCTGTCAATATCCTGTTAGATCCGGGGCTCGCCTTTGGTACCGGGACCCATCCCACCACCTCGCTCTGCCTGCAATGGCTGGACCGGCACGGAGCCGATCACGCGCAGGTCATTGATTACGGCTGCGGCTCCGGCATCCTCGCCGTCGCGGCGCTCAAACTCGGAGCAAAACACGTGTGGGCGGTGGAC
This sequence comes from Gammaproteobacteria bacterium, assembly GCA_013151575.1. GTDB lineage: Bacteria > Pseudomonadota > Gammaproteobacteria > SZUA-152 > SZUA-152 > SZUA-152. The sequence goes on along the minus strand of JAADHZ010000144.1, from coordinate 17,416 downwards.
AACGACCCGCAGGCGCTCATCGCCACCCGCGACAACGCGGAAAAAAATCGGGTGGGCAATGCCGTTAACGCCGTGCTACCTGAGGCCCTGCCGATCATCACCACCCCGCTGCTGTTAGCCAATATTCTCGCCCAACCGCTGATGGAATTTGCCGAGCGCTTCGCCAGTATCGTGGAACCCGGCGGTCACATCGTGCTGTCCGGCATCCTCGACCACCAGGCCAAGGCGGTGGCCGCCTGTTACCAACCCTGGTTCCACATGGAAACTCCTGCCCTGCAAGATGACTGGGTGCGTCTCACTGGCACGCGACGCACGCCGGAGTAAATTGCCACGGGCTCATTCCGAAGACTCAACTTACTGACTGTGCTGCCGAAATTATTGTGTAACCTCTTTTTACACTGCGGCGCAAAACGACCCCATGAATCCGCTCAAACTCCACCTGCCAACTCCGAGCAAACAGGATCCCGCCCAACACATCCCCACTACTGGGGAAATCGCCACCTGGCTGGGCACGCTGGATCTGGATGACAGTCCCAACAGTTACTCGCAAATATTGGGCCTGCTGCAACGCTACAACCGCCTGCTACTGCCTGCGGCCGAACGTTTCCACACCATACGATTACTGCAACCGGCAATTATTTCTCTGCTGCAACCACTTCAGGAACAGGTACGCAACAAACCCCTGCCCCTGAGCACAAAACAGCAATCGTTGGCAGAACAGGTGCACCTGCTGCTGGAAGAAATGTCCTTCGCCTTCAAGCTGGTGGTTAACGATGCCATCTGCCTGGCGGACGATGTCACCGGCCATCTGAGCCACAACGACTTTTTGCTGGCCCTGCGCCAAGCCATCGTGCAACTGGGACTGTTGCTATTGGAACGCTACGCCATGTACGCCCCCGCCCCTCCGGGCCTATGGGGAGAACTGCATCGTCTATATCACTTCGCTGAGCGCAACGGCCTGCACACCATGACGCTGGAAGCCGATGCGGATTCGGCCGACCCGCTCACCACCGTGAAGCACACCTACCTGCGTGTCGTGCTGCTGGCGCTGGCCGAGCCCAATCACCTTGGCCAGGGACAGGCGGAACGGGTTTACCGTTATCTGGAAAGCTGGACCGCCGACTGTCGGTTGCTCAACCGCAAAGAGACTGCCGTCAACATCGGCGACATCATGGTGGACCTGGCCGACGATCGCGCCCCTGTCGTGGCCGCCGGATACACGCGTTTTCGACCCGTGGAAGGGCGGTTTTTGGACATCAGCCCGCTACAGCAACGGCTCCACGAGGCCACTCTTTGCTCAAACACCGAGACGGAACAAACATCACCATCTCTCGCCCTGGTCGAACGCATACACCAGGATTTTTTGGATCAACTGATGACGGCATGGGCCGGGCGAAGTGAACGGGGACATGAACGGAGCCCCAACCATCAGGATCGAGTGCTGGTATGCGTCGGCCTGGGAGCAATTCACCACTTTATGGACGACGAACAAGATTTCCACCCGGAACACAGAGAAATTTATTTTTACCAGCCCTGCGGACACAAAACGGGCAACCTGGAACTCATGTCCAGGACAGAAGCATCGAGCCTGCACACGCAGGACCAGCCCGGGTTTGACAGCACCCGTCTGTCGCGCTTCGAGGCCAAAGTGGACGTGTGGGATCCCCTGCATGACACTGAAATCCGCGCGAGAGCACTGCGGGAATCCACCATGAGCGATTTTGTGGTGGAGCCGTGGGAGATCAACAACGTCAGCAAAAACGGCTTGGGTTTACGGCGACACCCAGACAACCGGGTACGACTGCGCGTGGGCGCACTGGTCGCCATTCGTGCCCCGGAGCCCGGCTCGGACTGGCGCATTGGAGAAATCCGCTGGCTGCATGCCCCCCTGCATGACACGTCTGACCCACACGGCGAACCGGTTCTCGACATTGGCATTAAAACGCTCAGCGAAAACACCAACACCGTAGCCGTTCGCGCCATCGGCGGCCCCGGCAGCGGGAGTGAATATTTTCGTAGCCTGCTCATCGGCGCCGACGCCTCCAATTTCGACGAACGCGTGCTAGTCGTGCCCGCCAGCGTGTATGGTGTCGGCACACAATTGGTACTCAACCTGAAAACTACGATAAAGTACGTGCGGTTAACACGCGTCGTCGAAACCACCAGCACTTTTTCGCTGTTTGCATTCGCCGACATTGAACAACCCAGGGAAGAGCAGAAAAAAATTGCCGCCATGGAACTTAACAGCTTGCACTGAACCCCGAAGCAACCCGCAAAGCATTTTGCGGTAACCTACCCAACCCTAGTGACCCCCCGGCCGCATCACAAACATGTACACACAATGCCCACACTGTCAGGCCGTTTTTTTGGTGTCTGCGGAACACCTCAAGGCCGCCGCTGGCGACGTGCGTTGCGGCCAGTGCCTGGCCGTTTTCAACGCGCTCAACAATTTGTCAGAAGCGGCCCCGCCGCAAACTGCCGCACCGGAATTTGAATCCGAACCCTCCCCCGACATTAGCGTCACCGATGATGACGTCGAGAACGAACCGCCGCATTACGGCGAGCTTGACCCCACCTCCCGCGCCGCGCAAGCGCTGGAGGCCTTGCTCGAAAAAAATGACACCATGACAGAAACAGAGCCATCCCCCGAAGAAACCCGCATCCTTCCCGACGACGATCTTCAACAACACACCGCTCATCGTGATACCGCAGAAATGGCCGATGAGGAAAGCGAATCCCTGGCCATTTTTTTTGCGGATACCCATGAGGAAACCGACGCAGTATCGACCGATAGCGACAACCCCGTCGTCGAAACCCAAACCCCACTACCGCCTGCCCCCGACAATGTTCAAGCAAATGTTCCGGCCGTTATTCTCCAGCAATGGCAGGAAGAAAAAGAGGCCCAACTTCGACCCTCTAGCGCCCCTTGGGTTATGGGCAGTCTGTTTTTGATGCTGCTGTTAGTGGCCCAAACGGTCTACTTCCAACGTGACGAGCTGGTCCGCGACCCGCAGTATCGCGACTGGATCATTAAGGCCTGCGAAATTGCCGACTGCACCTTGGCGGTGCCCTACGACATCAAACAAATCGACATCATCAGCCATGATGTGCGCAGCCACCCCAGCGCGAAAAACGGGCTGATTGCGGCCACCATTTTGATTAACAACGCTCCCTTCCCCCAACCTTTCCCACTGCTGACGCTGACATTTTCCGACATCAATGGCACGCGACTGGCTCAGCGTCGGTTTACGCCCAGCGAATATCTCGATGCACACACGGACGTCGATGCTGGCATGCCGCCCGATAGGCCGGTGCAAATCGAGCTGAAGTTGATGGACCCGGGCAAGGCCGCCGTTAATTTCGAATTCCGCGCCGAACGGGACCCGCGTTCCGTCCAATGGCGGGGACGTGCTGGCTGAAATCTCAAAAACGGCTTTTATCCCAAACAGGATGCAGGTACCATTTACGGCTCGCTTTACCCGGTAGACTCGCGGTGCTTCCACGAATCGCACCCGCACCAGAAACGCCCTGAACTCTCGCGCCAGCAAAGAGCCCCATGTCCGCAATGAAAATTGGTCCTTACACTCTTGCCAATCAACTTATCCTTGCCCCCATGGCAGGTGTGACCGATCGCCCCTTCCGTCAATTGTGCAAAAAACTAGGCGCGGGCATGGCGGTGTCAGAAATGGTGTCCTCCAACTCTCTGTTGTGGGGCTCGGAGAAAACCCGGCGCCGCGCCAATCACGATGGCGAAACCGAACCCCGCGCCGTGCAGATCATGGGCGCGGATCCTGCGATGATGGCCGAGGCCGCCCGTTACAATGCCGACAATGGCGCACAAATCATCGACATCAACATGGGGTGCCCGGCGAAAAAAGTCTGCAATGTGGCGGCGGGGTCGGCCCTGTTGAAAAATGAAAAACGGGTGGGAGAAATCCTCGATGCCGTAGTGAAAGCGGTGGCGGTACCGGTCACCCTAAAAATCCGCACCGGCTGGGATACTGACAACCGCAATGGCGTGGCCATTGCTCGCATTGCGGAGAACGCTGGCATTCAATCTCTGGCGGTGCATGGCCGCACCCGGGCTTGTGCCTACAAGGGTGAGGCCGAGTTTGACACCATCGCCGCCATTAAGGCCGCTATCGGCATTCCGGTGGTGGCCAACGGTGATATCACCACACCGGAAAAAGCCCGGGCTGTGCTGGACTACACCCAGGCGGACGCGGTGATGATCGGCCGGGCCGCGCAAGGGCGCCCGTGGATTTTTCGCGAGATTGCCCACTACCTTGAAACAGGGGAAAAACGACCGGAGCCTGACGTCAAAGAAGTACGCGACATCCTGCTCGAACATCTGAATAATCTTTACGCGTTTTACGGGGAATATGCTGGGGTGCGCATGGCGCGCAAACATATTGCCTGGTACAGCAAAGGCCAACGACACGGAGGGGCCTTTCGACAGGCAGTCAACCGCGTTGAAACCATCGAAGAACAATTACAAATTACCACACATTTTTTTAATCAGTTGTTAGTGGGGGAGGGACTCGCTGCATGACACTACAATTTTGCAATGCGCCGGAAGGTGCAACCGCGCTTGAGAACACCGTTGAAACCATGACCGATCCGTCGGTGATTCCGAAGGCCCTGGCCACGGAGGCCTCACCCACGGAAACCGTACCGGACAACGAACAAACCACCCCCTTGAGTGGCCACGTCAAAACCATGCTGGAGAATTATTTCAAGGACCTGGACGGCCACCCACCCGCTGACCTTTATCAAATGGTTTTGCAGGAAGTCGAACAACCCCTGCTGGAAGCCGTGCTGACTTACACACGTGGAAATCAGAGCAAAGCCGCTACGTTGCTGGGCCTTAACCGTGGCACGCTGCGCAAAAAACTCAAGCAATACGATATTAATTAACGACCGGTAACGCCCTTAACAACGAGCGTATGCCTGAAAATACGGGGCCAGCCAGTCTGGCCCTGAATCATTTAGGCCCAACGTCATTCACACCCCCTAATCATTCAATTAACAGCCAAACAGCAGGTTCCCATGACAGCCATCAAACGCGCACTCATCAGTGTTTCCGACAAAAGCGGCATCCTCGATTTCAGCCGGGAACTCAAAGCCCTGGGAGTGGAAATACTCAGCACCGGCGGCACTGCAAAGCTGCTGGCGGAAAATGGCGTGGAAGTCACCGAGGTGTCCGACTACACCGGCTTCCCAGAAATGATGGACGGCCGTGTCAAAACCCTGCACCCGAAAATCCACGGGGGCCTGCTGGGGCGGCGCGGCACCGATGACGCGGTGATGGCCGAGCACGGCATCCAGCCCATCGACCTGGTGGTGGTGAACCTCTACCCCTTTGAGCAAACCATCGTCCGTGATGATTGTGACCTGAATTTGGCCATCGAAAACATCGACATTGGCGGCCCCACGATGCTGCGCGCCGCCGCCAAAAACCACGCGGCAGTAACTGTGGTGGTGGATGCCAACAACTACGCAGACGTGCTGGCAGAGATGACAGCCAACAACGGCGCCGTCAGTGAAACCACCCGCTACTTGCTGGCCGTCAAAACCTTTGAACACACCGCACACTACGACGGCGCCATCGCCAACTACCTTGGCGCCACCCAATTGGACGGCAGCCGCAGCGACTTCCCTCGCACCCACAACGCCCAGTTCATCAAAGTGCAAGAAATGCGCTACGGTGAAAACCCGCATCAAAAAGCGGCGTTTTATGTGGAGGAAAGCCCAGCCGAGGCCTGCATCGCCACCAGCGTGCAGCAACAAGGCAAGGAGTTGTCGTTCAACAATATTGCCGACACGGATTCCGCACTGGAATGCGTCAAGCAGTTCGAGGCCCCAGCCTGCGTCATCGTTAAACACGCCAACCCCTGCGGCGTGGCGCTGGCCGACAACATCCTCGACGCCTACAACCACGCCTACCAGACCGACCCCACCTCCGCCTTCGGCGGCATCATCGCCTTCAACCGGCCGCTGGACGCCGACACCGCCCGCGCCATTATCGACCGCCAGTTTGTGGAAGTGATCATCGCCCCTAGTGTGGGCGAGCGCGCCAAGGCCGTGCTGGCAGAAAAGAAAAACGTGCGGGTGCTGGAATGCGGCCAGTGGGGCAACAAGCGTTTTGCCGGGCTGGACTACAAACGCGTTAACGGCGGCTTGTTGGTACAGGACCGAGATTTAGGCATGGTCGGCGCTGACCAACTGAAAATAGTGACCCAGCAAGCGCCCAGCGAGCAGCAACTGCGCGACCTATTGTTCACCTGGCAGGTGGCTAAATTCGTCAAATCCAACGCCATTGTGTACGGCCGCGATGGAAAAACCATCGGCGTAGGCGCTGGGCAGATGAGCCGCGTGTACAGCGCGCGCATCGCCGCCATCAAGGCTGCCGATGCCGGGTTGGAAGTGAAAGGTTCGGTGATGGCCAGCGACGCCTTTTTCCCATTCCGCGACGGCCTGGACAGTGCCGCCGAAGTGGGCATCCGCGCCGTCATTCAGCCCGGCGGCTCCCTGCGTGACAACGAAGTCATCGCCGCCGCCGACGAGCACGGCATCGCCATGGTCTTCACCGGCATGCGCCATTTCCGTCATTGATGGCCTATTGGCGCACAGCCACCCAGGTTATTAATGAGGTAGAATGGTCTGGCGTGGGAACTCCTCCCGCAGAAAACCTCGCCACAGAGAAACCGATGAAACCGTTTTTACTTTGTACCGTTATTATTGCCTTCGCGGCCGCCAGTTTGTTCGCCACATCGGCCAGCGCCGACACTCCCACCGTCAGCCCCCGTATCATCGGTGGCAGCTCAGCCCTGAAGGGCGATTACCCCTGGGCGGCGGCCCTGTTGCGGCCAGGGTTCATCGCCTCCGTGCCAGGAACGCTATTCTGCGGGGGCAGCCTGATCCAGCCACGCTGGGTGCTGACAGCGGCCCATTGTGTGGACACACTTGCCGCCAACAACATCGACGTGGCGGTGGGTATCGAAGACCTGCGGGACATTTCTGTGTCGGAGCGTATCGCGGTTTCCGGGGTATACGTACACCCCGCCTACAATAACGCCAATAAAGACAATGACCTCGCCCTGCTGCACCTGGCGGCACCTTCGCTTAACACTCCGCTGACACTGGCCGACAACGCGCTGATGGACACTCTGTCGGTGGGTGATCCGCTTACCACCTTGGGCTGGGGGGCAACCGCCTACGATAACAACCTGCCATACAATTTTCCCGACCTGTTACAGCACGTCGGTCTGACATTAGCAGACTTCAGCAGTTGCAACGCCGCCTACGACAACACCCTCACCGACAACATGCTCTGCGCCACCGCCCTGATGAAGGACTCCTGTTCCGGTGATAGTGGTGGCCCCCTGGTCTACCAGGATGAGGGTACCTGGTATCAAACTGGCATCACCAGCTTCGACATAGGTTGCGCGTCGCCGGGTTTCCCCGGCGTTTACGCCCGGGTGGCCGGCTATACTCGGTGGATCAGCGACACGACCTCCGTCGCGCTGACACCGACGCAGACATTCGGTTCTCAGGGCATCGGCCATATGACGCAGGAGGTACTGGAGCTGGCGAACAACACCGGTGCGGATATTTCCCTGGCGTCGCTGACCCTCAGCGGCAGCAGCAGTTTCAGCATCATCAATGAGACCTGCACCGGCGTCATCATCGCTGATTCCGATAACTGCACCATCACCGTGAAATTCCAACCTGACAGCGCCGTCCAGCACGGTGGCTCTGTGGTCATCACGTTGGACACCCAGGAAACCCGCAGCTCCACCCTCACTGGTGTCGGCCTCAGCCGCATTGACGGTGCAGCACTGGACGACACCGATGGCCTGGAGTGGTTTAGCGGCGACGATGCCAACTGGAACCCCGTTTGCCGCGCTGGCAACGTCAATGGCACGGCCCTGAGCAGCGGCACCATCAACCACAATGAAACGTCCACGCTCGTCACCTACATCACCGGCCCAGCCACTCTTACCTTCCGCTGGAGGGCTTCCAGTGAGCCGCGCTACGACTTCGGTCGATTTTACGTGGATGGCGCGCTCAGAAAGTCCATCAGCGGCCAGAAAGACTGGGTACAGGAGCAAATTGTTATCTCGGATAATGACGAGCATGTGCTGCAATGGAGCTACGAAAAGGACTTTTCGATCAATGCGAACGATGACCGCATCTGGCTGGATGCTATCAATACCGCGGTCACTGCCACCAACACCGGTGCTACCTGTGGTGGTGGAAGTGGTGGCAGCGGTGGCGGTGGCAGCCCCAATCCGCTGTGGTTATTACTGTTTCCCTTATTATGGTCAAGGGTATCTCGCCTGTCGGGCGAGCGCAATCGCGTCGGATAACACATGAAAAACGCGGCGAAAAACGTCACTGGAAAGGGTTATTCCCGTTATTTTTTCACCATCGTCGTCATTGCCGCAATACTATTGTTCATCGCCCAGGCCCAAGCAGCGCCGAGCGCAGCACGACTGCACCACTACTCGTTGTCGCCGCAGACGCTCACCTTTACCGTTACCAGCACGGGCTGCACTCGCGTGCAGGATTTTGACCTGTCGGTCGAACGCGACTCATCTGACCATAACGCCGCACTACGTATTACCGTCGTCCGCACCAAACCCGACTGGTGCAAAGGTATGCCGCAGCGGGTGACTTTCACCAAGGCCCTGCCATCCGGCCACGCCTCTCCAGCCGCATCGGTCATCATTACCAATACCGTCACCCTTGCACCTGGAAAAGCTGCCGGGAAGGTTTTGAAAAAAGGTCTCTAGTACAGTGTCGTGATATGAGTCGTCATGCACAATTAACGGAGCGCTAAAGCCCCAGCTGCCAGGTGCATTCGGTATTCCTATCGTGACTAAAATACATCGCAGCAATGCTGCCCTGTTAACAAAATTTAGCGCCGTGTCGTCCGTTACTTCCTATATTTGCCAGAAAAATGTGTCGGGTAACCGCGAATGCTGAGTGGCTTGTGACCGTCGGAGAGATTTACCTCGTGATCGACCAGGGTGGTCATGCCAGCCGGGTGATGGCCTTTGACGCCCACGGTGTGGTGCTGGCGCGCGCCGAACGGGAGCCGGAGTTGCAACACCCCACGCCGGACCGGGTGGAGCAGAATGCCGACGAGCTGGTGTTATCGGTGGAACAGGCGCTGGCGGATTGCGTGGCACAGCTGGGCGAACAGGCCGCCCGGGTGACAGCAATGGGCCTGGCCACCCAGCGTTCCAGCGTGGTGTGCTGGGACCGTCGTACCGGGGAGGCGTTGTCCCCCGTCATCAGCTGGCAGGACCGGCGTGCGCGACGCTGGATGTCTGCGTTCGGTGCGCAGACCCCGCGCATTCAACACATCACCGGCCTGCTGCCCACTCCGCATTTTGGGGTGAGCAAACTGCGCTGGTGCCTGGAACAGCTCCCTTCAGTGCAGGTTGCCCACCGCGAGCATCGTCTTGCGTGGGGGCCGCTGGCGAGTTTTTTGCTATACCGGCTACTGACGGAAAAGCCGCTGTTGGTGGACCCGTCCAATGCCTCGCGCACCCTGCTGTGGGATGTGCGCACGCGGGACTGGTCCCCCGAGCTGCTGGCGATGTTCGGTTTGGACGCCGCTGCATTGCCCCGCTGCGTGCCCAGTCGCCATTGTTTTGGGCATCGGAACATCGCAGGCCGCGCAGTGCCGCTCACCGTGTGTATGGGTGATCAGTCCGCCGCGTTGTTCGCCTTCGGGGAGCCGCAAACCGACACGGCCTACCTGAATATCGGTACCGGCGGATTTCTGCAACGCACCCTGGCGCACGACAATACCGCCATGCCCGGATGCCTGCTACGCAGCGTGGTGTGGGCCGACGAGCAGTCAGCCACCTATGTTGCCGAGGCCACGGTGAACGGCGCCGGCAGTGCCTTGTTGGCAGAGCAAAAGGCGCTGGCGATTTCGCCCCAACAGGCCGAGGAAAATCTACCCCGTTGGTTGGCCACCGCAAGCAACATCCCACTTTACCTCAACGGCGTGTCCGGCCTGGGTTCGCCGTTTTGGGTGGCGGATTTTACATCCCGCTACATTGACGGGACGGGCAGGGCAACGACGGGCGAAAAACTGGTGGCGGTGGTGGAGAGTATCCTGTTTTTAGTCCAGGTTAATTTGTGGCAGTTAGCACAGGCGCAACAACCAGCCCAACCCGTGCGGCGCATAGTGGTCAGCGGAGGGTTGGCGGTGCTGGACGGTTTGTGCCAACGTTTGGCTAACCTTAGCGGGTTCCCGGTACTGCGGGCGCACTGCCCCGAGGCGACGGCCCGAGGGCTGGCGCGCCAACTCGCCGCATCGCGATTTGCGCAAGGGGCGATAAAATCTGCGAGCTGGCGCGAACTATCCTTGCAAGGTTTCGAGCCTCAACCAAACCCGAAGCTGCAAGGGCGCTACCGGCGTTGGTGTCAGGCGCTGGCACAAGAATTGTCGCAAAAAAATGGCGTTCAACTTCCAACGGGTTTTGGGGTGTTTGATCCCGGCGAATCAGAGGGCAGCCACATGATCGAAAAACCATCAGGAGAATCGTCACAATGAATGACGCGTTACCCGTACCGCAATTGATCGCCCACCGTGGTTACAGCCAATGTTACCCGGAGAATACCCTGGCGGGCCTGCTGGCTGCATTGCAGGCCGGGGCTCGCTATTTCGAGTTTGACGTGCACTTCACCAAAGATAATGTGCCCGTGGTGTTTCACGACAGCGAACTGTCTCGCACCACCGGCCACGCCGGTGACATTCATCAAAGCACTTGGGCGCAATTGTCCACCCTGCACGCGGGTGAGCCAGGCCGTTTTGGTGACCGTTTTAACGATGAGCCGGTGCCTACATTAAAAAATGTGTTGCAGCTACTGGACCGCTGGCCGCAAGCCACGGCTTTTGTGGAGATCAAACGCCGTACTGTGGTGTGTTTTGGTGTTGAGCACGTGGCTCAGCGCATGGTTGCGGAGTTGGCGCAATACTGCACGCGTTGTGTGTTGATTTCCTTCGACCTTGCGGTATTGGCCGCAGTGAAAAAATTGGGCACCGAAAAAAATACTATTCCCCCCATCGGCTGGGTGATCCGTGAATGGGGCAGCGAAGCACAGCAGGCCGCGCAACAACTGCAACCGGAGGTGTTGATTTGTAACTACAAAAAGATACCCGATACCGATGGCGCGCTGTGGTCTGGCCCTTGGCGCTGGGCGCTGTACGATATTGTGAACCCGGCGTTGGCTTTGCACTGGGCGCAACGGGGTGCGCATTTCATCGAAACCTGGGATATCGGTGGCATGCTCGCGGATCCGCGACTAGCAGAGGCGGCGTGCGATGGGGATTGAGCGCAACGAATTTGATTTGGTTGTGGTGGGCGGCGGCATTCACGGCGTTGGCGTGGCGCAGGCCGCAGTGGCCGCCGGTTTTTCGGTGTTGGTGCTGGAGCAGGGAACTCTGGCCTGCGCCACCTCCAGCCGGTCGAGCAAGCTGATTCATGGTGGGCTGCGTTACCTCGAACACGGACAAATCGATTTGGTGCGTGAATGTTTGCGGGAGCGCAGCCTGTTACTGAAGCTGGCTCCGGAGTTGGTGCGCATGCGCCGATTTTATATTCCTATTTATAAAAACAGCACAAGAAACCGGTTCACGATAGCTTCCGGCTTGGCCCTATATTCCATGTTAGCCGGTGGCGGCAAGGATGTGCGTTTTCATCGTTTACCTCGTCGGCAGTGGGATAGCCTGGACGGGCTCAATCGCGAAGGCTTACTCTCCGTCTTCCAGTATTGGGACGCACAAACCGATGACCGCGCTTTGACCCAGGCGGTAATGGCCTCTGCGCAAGGTCTGGGCGCGCAACTGCAAGAGGACGCAGAACTATTGCAGGCAACCATCGCCAGTGATCGCATCCAAATACGTTATCGCAGTCACGGGGAGGAGCGGCACTGCCTGGCCCGTGCCATGGTCAACGCCGCCGGTCCATGGGTGAACCGGGTGCTGGGACGGGTAAGCCCCGAACCCGTGTCACTGGCGTTCGACATGGTACAGGGCACGCATTTGGTGCTGGATGCCCAATTGGAAAAGGGAATCTATTATCTGGAGTCACCCCGTGATGCTCGCCCGACGTTCGCGATACCCTGGCAGGAGAAAATAGCGGGTGATTCGGTGCTACTGGGTACCACCGAAACCCGGTATCAGGGCGACCCTGGAGAGGTCCACCCCCTGCCGGAAGAACAGGCCTATTTGCTGGAAACTTTTAGCTATTATTTTCCGGATCGGGGGGGTGAGAACATCGTGAGCCGGGCTTTCGCCGGGCTGCGGGTATTGCCCGCAGGAGACGGGGGCCTGGGTGCAAAAACACGCGATACGGTGTTGCATATCGACAACGATCAAGCCCGCACTGATACACCCTGTGTACTCACTATTTATGGTGGAAAACTCACCGCCTACCGCGCCACAGCCGAAAAGGTGATGGCGTTGTTAAGCAGCAGACTGCCGCCGCGTCGTAAAAAAGGTGATACCCGCGAGCTACGCCTCATTCCTGTCGCTTCGTGAGATGGCCGCGCGGCTGATCAGTGGCGGCGGTTTACGCGATTCTGTAGACGGTCACCGCGATGCCCCAGACGATGGTTGATGCGACCGCCGTGACGGTCCAGTCGGGCATTGATTCTGTCGCCCCGGCGATCCAGTCGGCTGTCGATGCGGTCACCCCGGCGATCCAGGCGTGCGGCGCGGACGTCCATACCGGCTGCGGCGGCACGGTCGGCCCTGCGGTCCAGGCGGCCATTGATGCGATCGCCTCGGTTGTCCAGACGTCGGTCGCTGCGGTCACCGCGAAGGTCCAACCGGTTTTCAATGCGGTCACCGCGATTATCCAGTCGATTCCCCGCGTTATGTTCGGGGCTGGCGCTAGCGATCATCGGGAGAGCCAGCAGGGCGGCACACAGGCCGGTGTAACAGATTTTGGTGTATTTCATGGGAAACTCCGTTGCTTGTGTTGTTGCATCTGTGAATGTTGTGTTCACTAATAACAACGCACTGATAACGGGATGGTTGACCCGAGCATGAAAAATAGGTGGGGCGTAATCCTGTGTCAGGATCAGGATTGCCGGTCGTTGGGGGTAGGGGCTAAAAAATAACCTGCCGATTAATAAAAATTAGCTGAGGTTAATCGCCCGCACCTACGTTTAGGTTTTCGAATTAAAGAACCTAAATGTGCTGCAGGGTAGTTCATTATTTTATAATGCGATAAACGATTTCAAGCACTTTATTTGATTGATTTCGATTTTTGGAACGTAATTTGGCGGTAAAACGTGTGTGTGAGGAGGGGTTATTGTGCCCCAGGGATGCTTTGCCATAGAAATGAACCTAATCTATATCTTTTTACGAAAATTGTGGGCATAGCCAAACATGTACCTGAATGAAGAATGCATACTACGTCCCAAAACCACTCGCCAGAGGGTTAACGCATGCAGTTTTCAGTCGATTTCTATCCTTGAAAACGTCTATCGTATCCAGTTGAGTATTTTGCTAATGACGAGGTTAAAGGTGAGCCAGTCTTCGAGTTTATCCACTGTTTCAACTATTACGCCCATTTTCCGCTACTTGCTGATGTTGTTGAGCCTTTTTTGTGCGCTGATCGTCACTTCTGCACAGGTTTTTGCTGTGGTTGGCGCAGCCCCAAACAGCGTTATCCAAAATCTTCCACCGAATACCTGGTACGAGGTGCCCAACAGTGAAATGCGTCAGGTGGAGGCAAACCGCGCGTTTTTTTCGAATATTACGGATGCGGGGTCGGCCTATTTGGATAGTCGGGGTATTTTCCTATACAGCGGTGCGGCTTTTGATTCCAAGCGGAATCGTTTGGCCATTTGGGGTGGGGGGCACGCGGCCTATTTTGGGAATGAAATTTATACGTTCGACCTGACGGATTTTTCGTGGCGACGGGTTACCGATCCCTCTACTGCCATGGACCCGGAAACTTGGCCGTGCCCTTCTTTGCTGGCGGATGGTAATCCGAATAGCCGTCACACCTATTACAATATTGACTACATTTCCACCATCGACCGATTTTTTTCGACCCCCGCAGGCGCATTGTCCTGCTTTCAGGGCGGGGTGGACCATAATACTTGGACGTTTGATTTTGATAACAAACAATGGATTAGCATGGCGCCTGATTCAGAATTTGACGGCAATGGCAAGCCTATCCATCCTCCGGTTTGGGCGCCTACGTCAGCGGCTTATGACCCTGAATCCGACAAAGTTTACTCTGTGGGCCCGGATGGCCTGTTTGTCTACGATGTGTCGAGTAATCGCTGGGATAAATTAAATTCCACCGCTGTCTGGCTGGATCGTGGTATCACCGTGGACACGAAGCGCGGTTTGCTGATTGTTATCGGAATGCCGCCTATCGATACCCCACAGGATAAAGGGATTATCGTGTATGACATCAGGAATCAGAATTACACCCCCCAGTATTGGGATACGACGGGTGGCGAGTTTATCGTCAAAGGCTGGGGGCGGGACGGGGGAACGGTGCGAAGGCAATATCGTCCCGGCGTCAATTATGATCCGGTTATCGACAGGATAGTTGTCTGGAGTGGTGGTGCTGTTCATGCGCTTGATATGGATGCCAAAGACTGGATTGCGTTAAGCGCACCCTCCCAGGAGCCCGCTCCGACAGGCACCTACGGGCGTTTTCGCTACAGTCCGCGTGAAAATGCCTACGTGCTGGTGAACGATTCCCGCCAGAACGTGCTGATTTACAAGTTGGCGGACGCCTCGGCGGCGCTGAGCATTGTCGTTCAGCCGCAGGCAGTGACTGTTGACCAGGGACAGGATGCGACTTTTAATGTGCTGGCGGCGGGAACCGGAAATCTGGTCTATCAATGGAGAAAAAATGGAATGGCCATTGCCGGTGCCACATTGGCCAGTTACACCCTCACCGCCTCCGATATGGCCGATAACGCTGCGGTGTTTAACACCGAGATCAGCAATGCCGGCGGCAGCATGGTTAGCGATGGCGCCACACTGACTATTGTTGCTGACACCGCTGCCCCGATAGTGGTCGCAGCACTCACCCTCGGACCTGATATTGTTCAGGTGGTGTTCAATGAATCGGTGGACGCGGTGTCGGCACAAGATACCCGTCGCTACAGCATCGCCCCTTCCATAATGGTGAACAGTGCCGTGTTGGAGGCCAACAATCAGGTGGTGCTGCTTGGTGTCAGCAGCCTCAGTGAGGGCCTTAGCTACACTTTGACCATTGATGGTATTACCGACCGCGCTATAGTGCCCAACACCATGACAACGGCCACCAGCGTAACCTTTGTTAATAAAGCCAGCGAAGGTTTTGAAGACGGTAACGCCGCCGGTTTTGAACCCCAAACGCCATCGCGCTGGACCGTTGTGCAGGATGATGGTGACTACGCCTACAGCCTCAACACCTCAAGTTTCGATGCCCCCGACAACAGGTCACTGGGCGAATACAGTCTGCTGCCCGGGGTCTACGGTGACGTGGTGTTCAGTCTCAATGCCCGACTAGGTGATGACGTGGCAACCAATAGTTTTGCCGACATGGCCCTGCTATTTGGTTACCAGGATGCGAACAACTACTACTTCCTCAGTCTCAACAATGAAGCATATGCCACGCAGCTGCTCAAGGTGGAAGCTGGCAGTTACAGGAAATTGGCTGAGGCCACCACAGACACAGACTGGTTGAATGACAATGATTATCACGCCATTGAACTTGTGCGCAACGGCGATCAAATCAGCGTTACTTTTGACGGTAGCCTGTTACTGAGCGCCACCGACGCCACGTTTGCAGTGGGACGTTTGGGTGTTGGCAGTTTCAATGACTCCGCCTTTTTTGACGACATCAGCGTGCAGGCAATATCGGGTTCCAGTGGTGGTGGCTCCGGTGGCTCCTCTTCAGGTGGCGGTTCCTCCTCAGGCGGCTCCTCTTCAGGTGGCGGTTCCTCCTCAGGCGGCTCCTCTTCAGGTGGCGGTTCCTCCTCAGGCGGCCCCTCTTCAGGTGGCTCCTCTTCAGGTGGCGGTGGTTTTGGAGTACTGCTGTTGTTGATTTTGTTGCTGCTGAATAGCGACCATTTTTTCCCCTGCAATGGCCGCTTTTCCCGACAGGGTTTGTCTGCCTAGTGAAACGATATCTTCAATTGGGCAAATTTTGAGGCCTCTGATTCATTCCAGAACGGCAGGAGCGCGTTTCACGAATGAACCAGGGGCTTCCTCTGTGGGTAAAATCCCGATACTCCTCTGATAAAATTGCGCGTTTGCGCGTGTTTCCTTAAAATGTGCGGGCTCAGGGGGTTTTTAGTCCGGGAAGAGCGTACGTAGCGGATTTACGTCCGGCTGAGATGCCTCATGGGTCGCGTTCATGCGCGTATCATCCGATTTACCATTTTGCGCAGGAAGCGAACACACTATGCTAATAACGTCTCTTCGTATTGTCGTGCCCCCCCTATTTTCAGACCGGGAAACTTTTCCATCTGTGTTTTTCAGCTCCATTTGTGGTGTCGGACGCGGAGCTGACCAATGATGGGGGCACTCAAAAATACCCTCAAACGAGCATTTCTTCGCCGGATTGCCGCTTCTGATCGCAAAGCGTTCACACGCCGGGGGCTTGATCTGCACGGACTTGCCCCTTCTCACTGGGATTTGGGCATTAATGACGTCGGCCACTTGGAGGCACAGGGCTGTGATCTGGTTTCCCTTGCCAGGGAATATGGCGCACCGTTGTATGTGGTGGACGGGGAGAGACTGACCCGAAACTACCATGCCTTTTACAATGCGTTTGCTGATCATTATCCCAACGTCGTGATTGGCACCTCCTATAAAACCAATCCGTTACCGAGGGTGATCCGCGCCCTGCATGAGTGTGGTGCCTGCGCGGAAGTCATTTCCCACTTTGAACTTTGGCTGGCTCTGAAGCTGGGTGTGCCCGGACCTTCTATTATCGTCAATGGCCCGGGTAAAACCCGTGAGGGACTGGAGCTGGCTGTTTCCAGTCAGGCCAAAATTATCAATATTGACGGTTTGCACGAAATCGAATGGATTGCGGGCTTGGCGAAAAAGTACGGCCATCGTCAACGGGTCGGTGTACGGGTGGTGACTTCAGTGGGGTGGTCGGCACAATTTGGGTTGGGCATCGGCAATGGTGATGCGTTAAAGGCATTCCGGCAATTACGCGAGCATGAACAGGTTGAGCCCTGTGGCATACATGTGCACCTTGGTACCGGGATTCGCAATATCGAAACCTACCTGAAAGCGATAAAGGAAGTGTTGGAATTTGCCAACCTGCTGAAGCGCGATCTCGATATTGATATTCGCTATTTTGATTTTGGTGGTGGTTTCGGTGTGCCTACCGTCCGTGAATTTTCAGAGATT
>JAADHZ010000037.1 GCA_013151575.1 Gammaproteobacteria bacterium | reverse complement strand
AGGTTGTGCTGAGCGTTATCGATGAGTTTGCCGAGTGTTTTGACGAGGATGTCACGTCGGTACTGTGACGATAATGCATCACTCAAGGTTGCACGTGCCACGGGGGGGGCAGGGCAATCGGGCTTAAATTTATTTCTTTAAAATCAACAGGTTACAGCTCACCAAGTTTCCCTTTTCTTGCCCCTCACACAGTCACCAAACATCTTGAAACCACAACAGATTGAATTTATTAGAATTTACAAAAGTCAACCAAATTTAAGCCCGATTGCCCTGCATGGAGGCTTAACCGTTTGTTTCTTCGCATGAAACAGGCTTTGAATCATTTCACGGATTGCACTTGTCTGAGGCAACCAAAGAGAATGAATTCTCTCATGGGCAGTGAGGCGAACGACTTCTCTGAAAAGCGGACTTGGTCCAAAGCACAATTCATGGGGTGAAACCATTCACCGAGTACCGTTTCCTCGGTGAATTGATGGGCATGCGGTTTATTAAACGGGTCATGTCAAGCATTATGGTGCTATTTTTTGCAAAATAATACGCGTTGATACTTTCATATAATGGGTTGTTCGTTGCACAGCGCCGCTCTCGTTATGCTTTAAAGGCGAAATGGGGTAGAGCTATGTTATTTGTACCGGACACCGACGATCTATTGGGAAGCGGTTAGGCAGTAGATATGTGCTATTATAACACGTTTATATAGACTGGGGACGAATTCAAAAATGCTTGTATACACGGTAGGAACTTGGGATTTATTGCATGTTGGGCATTTAGCGCTACTGCAATATTGCAAATCATTAGGTAACACCGTGGCGGTTGGCGTTGCTTCAGATGAAGTCGTTGCGAGTTATAAAAAAAATGTTCCCGTTGTTCCTCTTGAGCAAAGGATGGAAATGCTAAAAGCATTGCGTTGTGTCGACATCGTCCGTCCGTATTATCAATTAGAATATGCCTCTGCTTGTAAAGCATTGGATGTAGACATTTTTGTTATCGGAGAAGACTGGGGAAAAGCGGCGCATAATCTTGAAGTAGAGTCCTTTTTAATAACAAATGGAAAGTCTGTTCGTCAAGTGAGTTATCATCCACTGACTTCATCCACAAAAATAAAAGAAAAAACCATCGCTCAACTTAACGCCGTCGCATGAAATTAAATTAATTGTCATATTTAGGTTTTCAGAAAGTGACCAAGTAAAAAAATAAATCTAAATGCAGTAGTCTTACAGAATTTTTTACCGATACTTTTTGTCGCAAATAGTACTGAATTTTTGCAACTGCATTAAAGATTAAAGGGGCCAGGCTCGAATTAACGTGTTATCGTCCCGATCATGCCTCGTAGACCTCGCATCTATCTTGGCGGTATGCCGCTGAACATTGTGCAGCGGGGACATAATCGCGAAGCATGTTTTTCGGTGATGATGATTATTCTCCTTATCGCCATTGGCTCGGCGGTACGTGCAATACATCAACAAAACTCACCACTGTACCGGCACACTATGGGACAGCCACTACAAGTCCTCATTGGTGCATGCAGTGCCTATTTGCTGTTGTGTCAGCGATATATCGAACTCAACCCCGTGCGCGCTGCGATGGTGGCTGATCCTGCGGACTATCGCTGGAGCAGTTACCGATCTGGGGCAAGACCAGGCTGAGAAGCTAGCGGTTTATTGACAGTATCGCGCGGATTGCCGGACAACGCCGGGAAATCAAGCCCCGGGGTAGGCCACGAAAACCCGCGATAAAATCGACGCGGCCGCTATAACGATTGTTGAAATAAATCCGAGCCTGGCCCCTTTAGCACTTTAGCGATATCTTTCCTCAAGACTCAGGTGTTTATAGCTCATCTGTAGCCTGCATTGTAACCTTGAGTCTTGTTTATTTCAGGGCGATGACTGACTACATTCAGAGGCTATGTACTTATTTATACGAACCCAGGAAACATATCTGCACTTGTTCTGGGGAAAAGCGCTGATGCATTTTAAAGACTGTGTGATCCATCAACTAGGAAACTTGTATTGAAGCGATACTTTGAAGCTTCTGCCCTTTCGCGTTAACCGTTCAACTTCACCACCGCGCAGGGTTTTAATTTTAGGATCAAGAATATTTTTAAGGCGTAGTTTGAGTTTCCATTTATCACCCCGAACACCTTCATAAAATGTTTTACTATAGACTGCATCCAGTTGTGGCACCGGTTGTTCATAGGCATCCGGGAGACCTTTTACACCAACGTTGGTGATGCGTTCGCCTGCCATGTTAAATAACAATGAAGCCTTGGTCCGGCTCACCAGGTTTTCGTAACCCAATGTCATGTTGATCACCCAGGGCGATTGTCCTTGCAGCGCGCGATTTTGGCTGGTTTGCTGTGCGCCGGCGTTACCTAGTTGAACTTTTGATTCCACTAATGACAAATTACCATCGATATAAAAACGCGAAAGTTTTTTGCTGAACAAACGTGACAACCAGATCCTGCCCTGAAATTCAACGCCATAATTGGTGGCGGAATCAGCATTGGCGAAAGTACGAATACCACCGGCGCCGAGACGAATCACTCGCTCAATAGGTTTTTCAAAATCTTTATAAAACAGTGCCATGGAGAGCGATTCGAACCGAGTTAAATACCATTCCCAGCGCAGGTCGTAATGGGTGATTAGGGCGCGTTCCAGTAAGGGGTTACCAATTACGACTCGCCGGGTTTCCGGGTCGAGATAGGGGGCCTCCGATAATTCCTTGAAATCCGGCCGGTTCACCGTGCGTCCATAGGCCAGACGTAACTGCGTATCACTACTCATGAGCCAGGTCATGGAAGCGCCTGGCAGCACGTCGGTGGTGTTAAGGCTAGCGACGGTTTTTTCGTTGGGATTGGTGAGTTTAAAGGTGGTTACCTGTTGGTTGGAGGATTCCACTCGCGCACCTAACATCCATTTGAATTGTTCGAAATTGGCTTCACCCATGAAATATTGCGCGGTGATGGTTTGCCCGGCGGTGTAGTTGTCGGTGGGCAGGGTCGTGTTGCGTAGTTGATAACCATCCGGGCCAATATTTTCCGGCGTTAACACTTCTTCCGGCGAGTTGGTGACAAGATCTCCTGTATTAATATTGTTGCGAGAAAAATCCGTTAGAAAACGAAAACGTGAAATGCTCGAATCCCGGTCTTTGGTTTCCTGTTGAAGGCCGAATTTGAGTGTGCCGGAACCATTACCTAAACCCGCGAATAATTCATAAATGGGCAAGGTGAAATCCAGCTTGAGGCCACTGTTTATATCCTCCAGATATTCATAGCTGGTTTCGTTGGATTGCCCTCCTTCCGAGAAACCCCAACGACCATCGCTTCGTTGTTCATAACGATAAAAACGAGTGCCCGGTTCATCGCGAGTCGCACTGGAATAACTGGCCAACCAATCTATTTCCAAATCATTCCAACGTGGCAATACATGTTTTCCATGTAGCTGTTCCAGGAACAGTTGTTGTTCTACCCATTCCAGTGTGGTGTCACGAGCGTTGATATCATTTTCGGAAAAATATACGTTTTGTTGTTCTACGGTGTTGGTGGTTTTACGGCTGAGTAATGTTGTACTTTCCAGCATATTATCATTGCCCAGTTCCAGGGATAGGTGGGCCATACCGCCAAGGTCAATTTCATTTTGAGTTACCGTCATATTGACGTTATCCAGCGGCGTCAAACCACCTCGGCCGGTAAGGCCATAAGTGGTGCGCTTTTCATCACGTTGTTGCCATTGGTTGCGATAAAGCAGGGAAACCAGATATCCCCATCCTCGATTATTTCCGTAGGATTCAAAGCGATCACCCCGGTTGAATTTAAAACTCACATCCGGTAGCAATGTTTTATCACGAGTGGCGTAGTTACGCGGTAACGATTCACCCGCCGCCTCCACTTCTTCCGGAGTCAACCCAGTAAGCAG
This sequence comes from Gammaproteobacteria bacterium, assembly GCA_013151575.1. Lineage (GTDB taxonomy): Bacteria > Pseudomonadota > Gammaproteobacteria > SZUA-152 > SZUA-152 > SZUA-152. The sequence continues at coordinate 7,152 of JAADHZ010000037.1, read as the reverse complement.
ACCAGCACCACCCTCGGTGAGCCTGTCCAGTGTAGCGGGAAACGCGCGAGTGCCGTCGTCGGTGCCGAGAAAATCCGTATCGCCGCCGTCATACATTTGGCCTTGTTGTCCGGTGGTTAATGAATTGGCTTGCAGGGAGACGGATACGTTGGTAAATTTTTCCTCCGGTAAACCGCGTGTGCGCAACTGTACCGCACCACCACCGAATTCGCCGGGCATGTCCGGCGAATAGGTTTTTTGAATGGCGATACTGCCCAGCATACCCACGGGAAATAAATCCAGCGGTACCGCCCGGCGTGTGGGGTCTGGACTTGGCAAGCCCGCGCCATTGAGCGTGGTGCTGGAATAACGTTCACCCAGGCCACGCACATAAACATACTTACCACCCACCACGGTGAGGCCGGTGATACGTTTCAGCGCACCAGCGGCATCACTGTCACCGGCATTGGACATTTGGTCCGCGCCGATGACTTCCATCACCGCACTGGTATTGCGCTGTTCATCGGCCAGTGCGGCAAAGCCGCCCTCAAGATCCGGCGCCGTGACGATGTATTCATCCAGATCAATGGCGCTGGGGGTGAGTTCAATATCTCGCTGCCAGTAGCCATTTTTGTTCACGGAAAATTCATCGAACACCTGCGTGCTGAAATTGGGATGCATCACGGACAACGAATACAAACCCGGTGTAACCTGCATCAAAAAATGGCCCTCGTCATCCGTACGCAGTTGTTGTGCTATGCCGCTGATAAACACCTCCGCCCCCGGTACGGGATTGCCTCCTTGCAGAGATGTCACTACTCCTTCAATGCGCGCGCTGGCAGTCAGTGCAGTGTTGTCGCCAGTATCCTCATCTGTATCGGTGTCTCCCGTGGGTTTCATCTTTCGCCCTTGATGGGAACTTTCTACAGTGACCCGTGCGGGGCCATCATCCGCCGGTAAATCGACGATAACCTCGATGCTTTCACCCGCATTCAGGGAAAGATCAAGCTGCGCCAAACGGCGACCATCATGGCGTAACTCTAATTGGGTATGTTCCGGCGGCAACTGTAAATGCAATGCGCCATTTTCATTGGTGTACCCTTGATTAAGGTCCGTTTTTATATTGGATTGACTCAGCACCCGGGTGAGTACAACTCCTCCTACGGGCTCCCCCAGGTGAAACACATACAGATGCAAGCGCGCCTGTTGCAGGTTTTTAATGACAATATCAGCATTAGCGATATTACCCGAGTCGCTAGCAGCGCTGGTCGCCAAAGATGGCATCACGCTCAGTGAAATAACATAAAAAAATAAAGAGATACAACGCATAATAATAACCAAATACCAGTGATAGGGTCAGAGACAACGCCAGGGGTTACCCGCGCAGGATTTCATCGCCTGCCGTAACTGAGAGGCTTTTTTGAACAACACGGGGCCTTTGATACTGCTGAGTTGATGTTCGGCACGAGTGAAATCACCGGATTTAAATGCGGCAAACGCCAATGCGTAACGGATGTTTTCGTCATCCAGCAAGCCTACGCGATATAGAGGTTCTTCCATGGCCATCGCCTGCGAGTGGTAGCCCGCCGCCAATAAAATAGCGAGACGTTGTTTTAGTTTTTTGGGTTGATCCCGCGCCTGCCGGTTCAAATACAATGCTCGTAAAGGTTGTTGGCCACGACGATAAAGCTCCGCAGCATCAATTAGATATTTTTCATTATTCATTGCCACCCGTTCCACCAACGCTGCTGCGGTACGAAAGTGGCCGAGGTCAGCGTAGGTGCGCGCCAGTACCAAAAGGGTTCGCTCATCATCTGGAAAACGCAGGTGCGCTGGCTCAAGAAAGTTTAACGCCGCTTGATATTGACGAGATTCACGTAACGCGCTGCCGATGGCGACATAGTCGGTGGCATCGGCGGAAAATCGGGTCAGGTAATCCAGGCCAAACTGGGAGGCTTCCTGATACAGTCCTAGTTGAATAAGCCGAAATACTTGTTGGCGGGGAAAATTCGGTTTATCCGGGAAACGTCGGGCACCGGATACTAGAGTTTGCCACGAGGCTTTTTGATCATGCAGTCGCCATTGCAACTCGGCTTGCAACAACACCACGCCAGGCAGGGCCTGACCGGCATCGGCGGCGGCAAGCACTTCGGCCAATGCATTTTGATATTCCTCTATGCCGTACCAGGCCTGGGCCAGATAAACATGAATAATGGCTTTCGATTGTCCCAGGGACACCGCTTTGTTTAAATAGTCAATGGCTGTTTTATAATGTTTCAGGTTGAGATCAACCAGCCCTTTTAGAGTGAAAAAACGTGTTTTGTCCAGACCTTTTTTTTCCACATCCACACTCTGTAACGCCACTGCGGCCCGGTCGAAATTTCCGTCCTGCAACAGTAGTGCCGCCAGTCCGAGATAGTCCACATCGCGGGATTTTTCGGCAGCCTGTGCGACAGAAAAAGCGCATACCCACAGAATCAGCAACAGTGAAAATACACGCTGCTTTTTTTTAGGTGTGTAAAAATAGTGATGAAAAGTTGTCATGGTTTAACCCAGCTCAAAACGAACGGTTTGATTAGCCCAGGTTTCCACCGCTTTTCCTTCGTACCGAGCGGGGGAAAATTGCCACTTGCTGACTGAACGTAACGCGGCATCGTCAAACACCCCTTGGGGTGATGCTTCGATAACTTTCACCATCTCTACTTTTCCATCAACACCAATCAACAGGCTGATGACGACATAACCTTCTATTTCCTTACTCTTGGCGCGTGCTGGATACTGTAATGGCTGACGTTTTCGTACCCGTGGCGGCACGTCTACCATGTCGCTGGTCATTACTACTGCACTGGTGTCACCTAACAGGGATTGGCTAACCCCAGCGTTTTCATCTAACGAGAAGCTCGGCAATCCGAATTCAATACCCGATAAGGTTGTATCGAGATTGGCTAGTGGTGCCGAGGGAGCGGATTTTTTGTGTTGCCGTGGTTTACGTTTTTTCAGTTTTTTCTTTGGCTTAGGTTTGATGGCCTGTTTGACCTCGAAAGAGGTATTGGCGGCGACTCTTTCTGTGGGAGCAGGCACGGCCGATTGGTTGATGTACAACAAAATCATAAATATTGAACCGGCCCCCAGCGTCATCCACAACAAGGCGTTAGCATGAAAACGCAGGCCGGGTGTGGGATTGTGTTTTTTCTCACTCATGCGCCGGACTCCCGTTCGGTGACCACACCTACGTCTGCGGCACCCGCGAGGCGGCATTGGTCTACTACTTCAATAAGTTTGCTGGCGGGCACGTGTTCGTCCGTCACCACCAACACGGAGCTGTTGCTGGTCTGTCGTAACAATTCACGTAGGCGAGATTGAATAACCCAGCTACGCACCGGCTGGTTGTCCAGATAGGTATCGCCATTGTTGTCGATAAAAACACGAATGGCCTTGCTGGAGGCGGGTGTGCTGCTGCTCGCCTTGGGCCGTTGAATTTCCAGATCCATATCCTTGACGAAAGTGGCGCTCACCATAAAAAATATCAACAAAATAAAAACCATATCGATCAATGGCGACATGTTGATTTCCTGCTCGGTATCTTCCCGTTCGCGATATCTCATGATTCAGCCTTGTGAATGTTGTTGGTCAGCATGCCGGGTTGGCTGCACAGAATGTCTTTGATTTGCAGGAGATCCATCTCAATACGTTGTTGTCGCCGGTCGATAACACGGCTCACCAACAGGCCAGGAATGGCAATGGCCAATCCCAGTTGGGTGGTAATCAACGCCTGTGAAATACCGCCAGCAATACCGCCAGACTGGGCGAACAGTGCGCTGTCGGTGAGAGAATCAAAGGTCTCGATCATGCCTGCGACGGTGCCCAGCAAACCCAGCAGTGGCGCACTGGCAACAATGATGCGCGCCAGCAGAGAAAAGTGCGTAAGCCGTGCGCGATAGTCGCTGAAAGCATCGTCAAGATGCCGCCGCAAGTATGGCAACCGGCGCGCCCGAATCGCCATGCCTCGCACTACGGCGTCCTGCACGATGCCGCTGGGCCGCTGCCATTTTCCTGCCGCATACCGCTCGATGAGATTACGAACACTGCGGCGGCTACCTCGCTTCACCGCTGCGATGCGATAACCTAACGCGTACCACAACAACAGGGCGCACAACACTAACGGTGGCATCACATAACCTCCCGTCTGGTAGTAATACAGCAGGCCTTCAATACTGGATTCCATGAGGGTTACGTCGCCGCGCTGGTGGCTGGCTGCTGGTCCGGCGTTACCCCTTGTGACAGGTTGGTAATATGCAACGCAGCCTTTTCCATTTCATCCTTGATACGGTTGCTCCAGCCGCTGAGCAAGTTGCCAAAAATCAATGCCGGAATCGCAATAATCAGTCCCAGCTCGGTGGTGACCAATGCAGTGGAAATGCCGCCGGACAGTAGTTTCGGATCGCCGGTACCGAATTCGGTGATCACGTCAAAGGTGGCGATCATGCCCGTCACTGTGCCTAACAACCCCAGCAACGGTGAGACGGCGGCAATCACCATAATGAAACTGCCGAAACGGTTCAGGGTATTGCTTTCATGCAGAATGCTTTCGGAAATAATGTCTTCAAGGTGGTCACGATCACGGTCGAGATTACGCACTGTGTCTGCCAATACTCGCGCTGTTGAGCCCCGATTTTTTTTGCACAATGCCAGTGCATCTTCGCGTTTACCGTTGGCGATGAACTCACCCACCGGCCCGAGCAATGCGCCGGTGGAGGCACCGGCGGCGCGCAAAAACAGGGACCGAAGCAGTATCAACAATACGGCGATGCCACCTAGGCCGACAATCACCCAACCGATGATGCCGCCGCTGTCGATAACGTCCAACGGGGTTTTTTCACTCTGATCCTCCACGGCGGTGTTCGCGGTTTCGTACAGAAAAAGTCGCAACACATCCGGACTTTTTCCGGCAAGTAACGCTTTTGCAATACCCTCGTTGCCCTCACCCCATAATTTCATGGCGCCACCACCAGCGGGCACCAGTACCCCAGCACCTTGTGGACTGACACCATAGCTGGCGATATTGCCAACATGGATGATACGGCCTTCGGTTCGGGTACCATCCTGCAAATAAAAATCGCCAGGTGTTATTCTGATTCGCGCCAGGTCCATGCTGGCCTGTGACGCTTGGGCATAAAATCCAGCAAGCGTATCCAGCTCGTTTTTATCATCATTGGCCGGATCACCGACGGTATTCGTCGATGCATAACCGTAATCGGCAAGCGCCGCTTGTGCTTGTTCAAAAGTCGCCGATAGAGTGTCACGATTAGCCTCGTTCAGTTCAATGGCACGCTCTGATTCCAGCAATAAATCATTAAGACGTTGTGTGCCGGACTCCAAACCCAGCAGGTGCTGTTCTTCAGCATCCAGTTCGGCTTGTAAGCGGGAAGTTTCTGCGGCAGCATCATGTTTCTGGCGAATCAGGCGTTCATCAAGCTCCTGTTTCTGAGCTTCAAGAAAAGCAAATTCTTTTTGAAAGGCCAGTTCCAGGCTTGTCTCCTGTTGCTCCGCACCTGCGGTTGAAACCGTCAGCATCGATAGCGCCGCCAACAACAGCACGGGTGAACTGGAAACAAACAGCCGGGCAATGTGTTTTTGTATAATGGTGAATAGGTTGTTGGATGAAAACATGACTGAATACTCCGACATCATATGCTGCTGGGAAGCTCAAAGAGCCCGGTGCGAATTTGTTTTTGCAATGATTCGAACAAGGTAGCAATGCGTTTACTGTCCTGCTCATTGTCGGCAGGTTCAAAGCGCCAGCCGTCACTGGTTTTTCGTGCCATACCGTAACGCTGATCGGGAGCCCGGAAATACATCAGAATCATTCCGAGTCTGGCGACATCCACCAACACGGAAACGCCATCAATATCCACGGCCTGTCGGTAGATGCCGTTCTCTCGCGTCAGGTGCAACTCATCTTCACAAAACGCCCATAGCCGATTGGCTGCGCGTGGTGGCGAAAGTACGCCGGAATTAAGCTGATCCCGCATGGAATCGAGGGCGGCAAGCCGCTCACCTAATTGGAAAGGAAGGCCGTCGGTTACATTGTGTTTGATCCTTGCAATGGCGTTCAGCACCACCGGTTTGAGCTTCCCGGCGTCTGCCCCGGCCTGACGGGCCAGTTCACGATTTTTTTTCAGAAATGTTTTGAGTTTGTCCTGATTGCGCAATTCACGACTGACGCTGGCCTGTACTTCGCTGCGCTGTGTGAGCAACGTCGCAATGCGCTGCTTCTCTTCTGCCCGTTGTAGGGATAGCTCAGCGCCTAAATCCTCCACTTCACCACGCAGTACAATTAGTCGCTTTGACAGGGTATCCACTTGACCGGCTTGCGCCGGATTCACGACATCGGTATCTGCCTGGGCGAAACCCGTTGCCGCAACCATGAATATCAACAAACCGGTAATGGCGGAATGTTTTTTCACTGACACATTTATCATGTACATCTCCTCGGCGCGGGACAGCTCCCGCGAAATTCCGAGCAGTTTATGTTTTTAACATGACAGATAAATTACAGGAATATGTCAAAATTGTGACAAGCTGAAGCTATCGCACTCCGCCTGGAGGCACCCGGCTTTGGTGATGGGGAATATTTCAATCGGTAATCCCTAGGTGTGGAAAATTACCGGGTCATTCTTTTTTCGTAACGTTACTGGAATGGCACAAAATTTCGAATACTCCCAAAGGCACCCCAGCTTTACTCTTTGGTTCCCAGCTGGATGGCATCACCAACCACCTGGTGCAAACTGGTAATCATGTCCATGGGGAATTGATACGCGGGCAAGGCCTTGCTGAATTGAGCTTTGCATATGGCGCAAATAGCCACCATGGAGTTGACATCGTGTTCGTCCACTACCTGCTTCAATGCCTGCATACGTGGCATGGCACCTTTGATGCGAATTTCCATCAAGTCATCGGTCAACAGGCCGCCGCCACCGCCACAACAAAATGTATTTTCGTGGATGGTTTCGGGTGACATATCAAAAAAATGATTGGCCGAGGCGGTGATTAATGCACGGGGTAAAATAAATTGTCCGCCGGGCATGTTGCCCATGCGCGAGGCGCGTGCCACATTGCAGGAATCATGAAAGGTAATGCGCCGGTGATCGTTGGCTTCCTTGTCGAGATTTA
>JAADHZ010000080.1 GCA_013151575.1 Gammaproteobacteria bacterium | reverse complement strand
GTACCGAGGCCGCGCTGGCTGCGGCGCGCAGTGGTGCGCGCACGGTTTTGCTGACCCACAATCTCGATACCCTGGGGCAGATGTCCTGCAACCCCGCTATCGGTGGTATTGGCAAGGGACATTTGGTGAAAGAGGTCGATGCGTTGGGTGGGTTGATGGCCAAAGCGGCCGACCGCGCAGGCATTCAGTTTCGGCGCCTTAATGCGCGCAAGGGTCCGGCGGTACGGGCGACACGGGCACAGGCTGACCGGGTGTTGTACCGGCAAGCAGTGCGTGGAGTGTTGGAAAACCAAGTTAATTTGACGCTGTTTCAGCAGGCGGTGGACGATTTGTTGGTGGAAGGTGGTCATGTTACCGGCGTGCTGACACAGATGGGCCTCAAGTTTCAGGCCCCCACCGTGGTGCTTACGGTTGGCACCTTTCTCGGTGGTCGTATCCACATCGGGCTGGAGAGTCATCAGGGTGGTCGCGCGGGTGATCCGCCGGCCAATGCGCTGGCCGAACGTCTGCGTGAGCTGCCATTTCGTGTTGATCGGCTGAAAACCGGCACTCCGCCGCGCATTGATGGCAACACCATTGACTATTCTGTGCTGGAGGCGCAGCCGGGCGATGATCCCCGACCGGTGTTTTCTTTCATGGGTTCGGTTGCGGATCATCCGCATCAGGTACCTTGTCATATTACCCACACCAATACACAGACTCACGATATTATCCGTGCCGGTCTCGACCGTTCGCCTATGTACAGTGGCGAAATCAAAGGCGTGGGGCCGCGTTATTGTCCGTCCATTGAAGACAAAATTGTGCGCTTTGCGGACAAGGACTCGCATCAAATTTTTGTTGAGCCCGAAGGGTTGACGACTCACGAAGTCTATCCCAACGGTATTTCCACCAGCTTGCCCTTTGATGTACAGCATGCACTGGTGCGTTCCATGAAGGGGTTTGAAAACGCCCATATTACCCGGCCGGGTTACGCCATCGAATACGACTTTTTTGATCCGCGTGATCTCAGACCTTCGCTGGAAACCAGACATCTGCCGGGGCTGTTTTTTGCCGGGCAGATCAATGGCACCACGGGTTACGAGGAGGCAGCAGCGCAGGGTTTGCTGGCAGGCATCAATGCGGCGCGGCAGTCGCGTGAAGAAGAGAGCTGGAGTCCGCGTCGTGATCAGGCCTATCTCGGTGTGTTGGTGGTGGACGACCTCATTACCAGCGGTACGCAAGAACCCTATCGCATGTTTACCTCGCGTGCCGAGTACCGTCTGCTGTTGCGCGAGGACAATGCGGATTTGCGTCTTACGGCTATTGGTCGCGAGCTGGGGCTGGTGGATGATCTGCGCTGGGCCGCTTTCGAGAAAAAACGTGAAGCCATCGAGCGCGAAAGCCAGCGTTTGCGCAAGACATTGTTACGGCCAAAAATAGTAGGCGTCGCTGCCGAACAGGTGCTGGGGCAGCCGTTGAATAAAGAGGCACATCTGGATGAGCTGCTGCGTCGTCCTGATGTGGACTATGCCGGGCTGATGTCGCTGCAAGGTGCGGGACAGGCCGTGGCAGACCCGGTGGTGGCGGAGCAGGTGGAAATCCAGCTCAAATATTCCGGTTACATCGCGCGGCAAAAAGAGGAAATTGCCCGTCATCAACGTCAGGAAAGGATGCCCTTGCCGGACGACCTGGATTATAGTGGCGTGCGCGGCCTGTCCTCAGAGGTGCGGCAAAAGCTGGCGGCGCAGCAGCCTGCTACGGTCGGGCAGGCATCGCGGATCTCCGGGGTGACTCCTGCCGCGATATCGTTATTGCTCGTGCATCTGAAAAAACGCGGGTCGGCTGGGTGAGGGAAGACCATGACATTTTTAGAGCGTGTGGCCGCAGTGAACACGTTCAGTGATGCGGCCTCCGACATTGAATAATCGCTGGGTTTGACTGAAATGTCAGTGTCACGAAATTCCTCGCTGGAGGCAAAACTGGCAAAAGGTCTGGCTTCGATGGGGTTGGATCTCCCTGCGGATGATCAAGCCCGACTGTTGGATTACCTGCGGCTGCTCGTCAAATGGAACCGCATTTACAATCTCACGGCGGTGCGCGACGTGGCAGAAATGGTGACGCGGCACCTGTTGGACAGCCTTGCGGTGTTGCCGTATTTGCACGGTACACGGGTGCTGGACGTGGGTACCGGCGCGGGGCTTCCCGGCATCCCCCTGGCCATCGTCAGCGCGGAACGAAATCGAGAACGCCAGTTTGTGCTGCTCGATAGCAACAGTAAAAAAACCCGTTTCGTGCAGCAAGCGGTGGGGGAGCTGAGACTGGACAATGTGCAAGTGGTCCACGCCCGCACCGAGGATTTTTCGTCCGTCTCGGGGGGTGGGTTTGATACCGTCGTATCCCGTGCCTTCGCCTCGATAGCGGACATGCTGGCTGGCAGCGGCCAACACTGCGCGCCACAGGGTGTGATGCTGGCCATGAAAGGTGCGCAACCTCGGGCAGAATTGGCGACGCTGGATGCGCGGCCCAATGGGCGCTTCAAGGTTGACCGGGTCGTTAAGCTGACCGTGCCCGGACTGGACGAGGAACGTCACCTGGTGCAGCTGTCGGCTTCGGAGTCGGCAATGTCAACGCAGGGGCCGGGCGACCACGCTCGGTAAAATAGCAGCACTTTATTCAGGTTGATTCACAGACAGGCAGGGCAATGGGAAAAATTATCTCGGTAACCAATCAAAAGGGCGGAGTGGGCAAAACCACCACCAGCGTCAATCTGGCCGCTTCACTGGTGGCCACCAAACGCCGGGTGCTGCTGGTGGACCTGGACCCCCAGGGCAATGCCACCATGGGCAGTGGCTGCGATAAACACGCCATTGAACTGTCGAGTTATCACGTGCTGGTGGGCGAGGCGACGGTGGCCGAGGCGGTGGTGGCAACGGGGGATGCCGGTTACGACTTGCTGCCCTCCAACAGTGATCTCACTGCCGCCGAGGTGGAACTGCTGCAACTGCCCCAGCGCGAGCGCCGCCTGCGGGACGCATTGGTGGACACCATCGGCGAGTATGATTACATCCTCATTGATTGCCCGCCCTCGCTGAACATGCTCACCCTCAATGCGTTGGTGGCCTCCCAGTCGGTGATGATCCCGATGCAGTGCGAATATTATGCACTGGAAGGCCTGACCGCCCTGCTCAACACCATCGAAGAAGTGCGCGGCTCGTTGAACCCCTTCCTGGAAATCGACGGCCTGCTGCGCACCATGTACGACCCGCGCAACCGCCTGTCCGGTGACGTTAACGAACAGCTCAACAAACATTTCGGCGACAAACTGTACCGCACCGTAATCCCGCGCAATGTTCGCCTTGCCGAGGCTCCTAGTCACGGCCTGCCCGCACTGGTCTATGACCGCAGCTCCCGGGGCGCCAAAGCGTATCTGGCGCTGGCGGGGGAAATGCTGCGGCGTGATGCGGCCCCTCCGGTGACGGCTGCGCACTGACGGCCTGAAAAAGTGTTATGCCAGCTTGGCATCATTAAAAAATTTAAAATATTGGTGAAAATTTAATGGCGGTAAAAAAACGAGGTTTGGGTCGTGGGCTGGATGCCCTGTTGGGCGGCTCAGTGAAGTCAATAAGCGATAACTCCGCAGGCACGGATTTGCGTGAAATTCCAGTGGATTTGTTGCAGCCGGGCAAATATCAGCCCCGTACCGACATGCACCCGGAAAGCCTGGAAGAGCTGGCCAGTTCCATCAAAGCACAGGGGGTGGTGCAGCCCATCGTGGTGCGCCCGCTGGCGGGTGGCAAACGTTACGAAATCATCGCGGGTGAACGTCGCTGGCGCGCTGCACAAATCGCCGGTCTGCACGACATTCCCTCCGTGGTGCGCGATGTGCCTGATGAAGCCGCCATTGCCATGGCGCTCATCGAAAACATCCAGCGCGAAAATCTCAACCCCGTCGAAGAAGCCGTTGCCCTGCAACGTCTCATCGACGAATTCGACATGACTCACCAGCAGGCCGCAGAAGCCGTCGGCCGATCCCGCGCGGCGGTGAGCAACCTGCTGCGCCTGCTGACCCTCAACGACGACGTGCGCAAGATGCTGGAACATGGTGACCTGGAGATGGGGCATGCCCGCGCCCTGCTGGCCTTGGACGGCGATGCCCAGAGTCAGGCCGCGCGCGAGGTGGTCGCCGGAGGGTTTACGGTGCGTGACACCGAGCAACTGGTGCGTCGTTTGGGCAATACGCCCGCCAAAACAAAAAAAGATGCCAAATCAGTGGATCCTGACATTAAACGCCTGCAAGACGAACTGGCGCAAAAACTGGCTGCCAAAGTGTTATTTCAGCATGCCGCCAAAGGTAACGGTAAGTTGGTGATTCATTATAATAATCTCGATGAGCTGGATGGCATACTTGCGCGTATTCAATAGGTTATGGTCGCCCGTCTTGGCTCCGCGTTAAAACCCCTTTGAAAATAACCAGGTTGAATAGGCATATCGGTTAAGGCTCATTTTTAACGGGCCTTGACGACAGTTACTGCGGACTGGCTGCGTGACGGCTGACCAAAAATGATTCGCTGAAAAATTCCCTCGGGTGAATGTTGAGAGTTGCTGAGAACGGTTGAGAACTTAAAAGGCGCACTGCTGGCTTCTCCGTTTCTCGAAGCGGACCTTTGTGGTGAAGGTAAAAGTGCCATCGCAACAGACAAATGATGATTTTGTTGCGGTGCTCGGATTGATTAAATCAATGCTCTGAGAAAGGTCGATAACCGCGCGGCGGGTTTGAGGTTAACTCGCGGGGTTGGCGGACGGCAGAGATGGCGTGCATATCGGTGACGTTCCGAATTTATGCGTCAGGGGGCTAAATATTTCCAGGTAGCGGCTTGCCGAGAGCAGGGCGGCTGGTTATACTTCTGTGCCCAATTTTGGGGGCTTTTGAGCCGAGCGGATCTGCTCCTGTCCAGATGGGGTTGCCGATGGCCAAAAGTAAAGAAAAAGGCCCGGGGCTTTTGCTGATTAGTGTCGGCAACATGCTGGCCTCGATAATGATCTCCGGTTTTTTGCTGGGTTACTGGTTGGATGTCTGGCTGGAGACGACGCCGGTATTTATGCTGCTGTTCGGTGCGCTGGGGTTTGTTGGTGGATTTCTGAAAGTTTTCAAATTGTTGACAGACCCGAATTTACAGTGAGTACGATAGACAAAAAACTGACGGGAAAGGCCCGCCGGGTGGTTGTTGCCCAGCTATCGGCAACAGCGGTAGTGGCAGCCGCATTTTTTATGCTGGCGGCTGGCGAAGGTGAGGGAGCGCATAAAGCGTTGTCGGCCTTTTATGGGGGATTGTCCAGTGTGGTGCTCGCACTGATTTCGATCGGGGGCTTCATGCGCGCGAATGCGCTGGCGCTGAGCGACCCTAAACAGAGCATGATAATTTTATACATCGGCGCCGTAGTGAGATTTGCGGCGGTGATTGTGTTGCTGGGAATCGGGCTGGGTTTGCTGAAGCTCGACGCGATGGCCGTTTTTGTCGGCTTCGCCCTGGCACAAGCCAGTTATTTGATGGGTGTGCGTGACCGGAAAACGGCAGGCAGCCCGGATTGAAAACGTTAGGGGAGATGGGATTTTGAGTCAAACACCAGCAGAAGGTTCAAGCGGTGGCGGCACCGTTGAGTATATCCAGCATCATCTAACCAACGCGCACGTCGGTGAAGGGTTTATGACCTGGAATATCGACTCCATTGTTATTTCAGTGTTGCTCGGCATTTTGTTTGTCACCGTCGGAGCACGGGTGGCCAAAAATGCGACCGAAGGCGTGCCGGGTGGTTTCCAGAATTTTGTTGAATCCATTCTTGAATTTGTGCAAACCCAGGTAAAAGATTCTTTCCCGGGTCATCACCCGTTGATTGCACCCATGGCGTTGACCATCTTCGTTTGGGTGTGGCTGATGAACTTCATGGATTTAATTCCGGTGGATTTGCTGCCGTTGATCGGTGGCTGGTTCGGCATACATTATCTCAAGGTGGTGCCAACCACTGACCTGAGCGTGCCCATGGCCATGGCGCTGGTCGTGTTCATGTTGTCACTGTATTTCAATCTGAAGGTGAAAGGCCCAATGGGTTACCTGAAGATGTTCCTGTTTCACCCCTTCGGCAAAATGGCAATGCCTGCCAATATCCTGATGACCGCCATCGAAGAACTGGCCAAGCCGCTGAGTCTCGGCCTGCGTTTGTTCGGCAATATGTTCGCCGGTGAGCTGGTGTTTTTGTTGATCGCCTTGTTGGCCGGTGCGGCAACATTGGGCGCAGGCATGCTGATCTGGTTCCCGCTGCAAGTGGTATTGGATCTGGGCTGGTTGTTATTCCACATTTTGGTCATCACGTTGCAGGCGTTTATTTTCATGGTGTTGACCATCGTGTATTTAGGCATGGCACATACTGCGGACCATTAAATAGTAAGTTTTAATTTTAGTTTGTAATGAGTTTGGTTTTATTTAATTTTTATTTTTTAAGTTAAGGAGAGTAATAATGACACCTGATATGATCGCGATGATTTACTCCTACACAGCCGTTGGTGTAGGTGTGATTCTGGCCGCTGCTGGTCTGGGTTCCGCAATCGGTTGGGGCCTGATTTGTGCCAAAACCCTGGAAGGCATCGCACGTCAGCCTGAAATGCGCCCAGTGTTGATGACCAATATGTTCATCTTTGCCGGTCTGATGGAATCTTTCCCGTTTATCATCCTGGCCTTCGCCATGTGGTTCCTGTTTGCTAACCCCTTCGTTGGTGCCTTAGCCGCTGCTATCGGCGCGCTTTAATCCCTTACTTTTAAAGGAAAGGCCACTAACTTGGTGAAGAGCTGCTGGCGTATAGATCCGCAGTGATAAACCGGGAGGAATGAAACAGTGAATATTACAGTAACCCTTATCGCGCAGATGATCGCGTTCGGTTTGTTGATTTGGTTTGTCAACAAGGTGATGTGGGGCCCCCTGTCCGGGATCATGGAGGCGCGTCAAAAACGCATTGCCGATGGTCTCGCAGCCGCTGAAAAAGGCAAGCACGAAGAAGAGCGGGCCAAAAAGAAGGCGATGGTGGTGCTTAAAGAAGCGAAGGATCAGGCATCTGATATTGTGGCACAAGGGCAGAAGCGTGCTTCTGAAATTGTGGAAGAAGCCAAAGATACGGCACGCGTGGAAGGTGAGCGCATCGTGACCGCCGCTAACGCCGAGATTGAACGTGAGATCAATCAGGCACGAGAGGCATTGCGTGCTCAGGTGGCGAGTATTGCCGTCGCGGGTGCCGAAAAAGTGCTGAGGCGCGAAATCGACGCCAAATCGCATGATGCCCTGTTGAACGAACTGGCAGCGGAGATTTAGGGCCATGGCGGAAAAATCCACCATCGCTCGACCATACGCCGAAGCCATATTTGAACTCGCGCACGCCAGCGATGAATTGCAGCAATGGTCTGACCTGCTGCAAACCGTCACATTGATCACGGCGAATGCGGACGCTCAGACAATTATCGGCAATACCAGTGTCAACAAGGAGCAAGTGGCTCAGTTGATTATTGATGTTGCTGGCGATGTTGTGAGTGAGCAAGGTGCCAACCTGATCAAACTACTGGCCGAAAACCGCCGCCTGGATGTGGTCGCTGAAATTACCGAGCAATTTGAAACATTGAAGGCCGAGGCGGAAAAAACCGTCGAAGCCGAAATTATTTCAGCTCAAAAAGTCAGCGCTGCACAACAGTCGATGATCACCAAAAAACTCAAGGCACGCCTGGGGCGAGAAGTATCGCTCAAATGCAGTGTGGATGAGTCCCTCATGGGGGGGGCCATTATCAAAGCGGGCGACATGGTGATCGATGGTTCGGTGAGCACCCAACTAAACAAGCTTTCCGTGGAGCTGGCGGGTTAGCCCTGACTGCGAAGACAGTCCGGCAACTGCCAATAGAGGAAAAACAAAATGCAATTAAATCCGTCTGAAATCAGCGAGCTGATTAAAAAACGAATCGAGAGTTTTGACGTCTCCACCGAGGCGCGTAACGAAGGCACTGTGGTGGGTATTACCGACGGTATCGTGCGCATCCACGGTCTGTCCGATGTCATGTTGGGTGAAATGATCGAGTTCCCCGGTAACACCTTCGGCATGGCCTTGAACCTGGAACAGGACTCCGTCGGCGCCGTGGTATTGGGTGCTTACGAGCACATCACTGAAGGCGATAAAGTGCAATGCACCAACCGCATTTTGGAAGTGCCGGTGGGTCCGGGCCTACTGGGTCGCGTGGTGAACTCACTGGGTGTTCCCATCGACGGCAAGGGCGCGATTGACGCCGCCGGCCATGAGCCCATCGAAAAAGTCGCGCCGGGCGTTATCGAACGTAAGTCCGTTGACCAGCCGGTGCAGACGGGTCTGAAAGCCATTGATGCCATGGTGCCGGTGGGCCGTGGCCAGCGTGAGCTGATTATCGGTGATCGCCAGACCGGCAAGACTGCTGTCGCCATCGACGCCATCATCAACCAGAAAGGTACCGGCGTTAAGTGTATCTATGTTGCTATTGGCCAAAAGGCCTCTTCTGTTGCCACTGTAGTGCGCAAACTGGAAGAACACGGTGCGCTGGAACATACCATCATCGTTGCCGCTACCGCTGCTGATCCTGCGGCCATGCAGTACATCGCGCCTTACGCCGGTTGCACCATGGGTGAATATTTCCGCGATCGCGGCGAAGACGCCATGATCGTTTATGATGATTTGACCAAGCAGGCATGGGCGTACCGTCAGGTATCCTTGCTACTGCGTCGTCCGCCAGGCCGTGAAGCCTATCCGGGTGACGTGTTTTATCTTCATTCCCGTTTGCTGGAACGTTCTTCGCGTATCAATGCGAACGAAGTGGAACGTCTCACCAATGGTGAAGTGAAAGGTAAGACGGGTTCCTTGACCGCTTTCCCTATCATTGAAACGCAAGCCGGTGACGTCTCGGCCTTCGTGCCCACCAACGTGATTTCCATCACCGACGGCCAGATTTTTCTTGAAGCTGATTTGTTCAATGCGGGTATCCGTCCTGCGATTAACGCCGGTCTGTCGGTGTCTCGTGTGGGTGGGGCAGCGCAGACCAAGATCATCAAGAAGCTGGGTGGCGGTGTGCGTCTCGATTTGGCTCAGTATCGTGAACTGGCGGCCTTTGCGCAGTTTGCCTCCGACCTGGATGAATCCACACGCAAGCAGATTGAACGTGGCCAGCGTGTGACTGAGCTGATGAAACAATTGCAGTACGCGCCACTGTCCGTGGCCGAAATGGCCTGTTCACTGTTTGCTGCCAATGAGGGTTTCCTCGACGATGTCGACGTGAAAAAAATCGTAGACTTCGAAACGGCCCTGCATTCCTTCCTGCGCTCCAACAACGCTGACTTGCTTGCGAAGATTGATGCGAACGGGGACTTTAACGATGACATCGCCGCTGAAATGCGCGCCGCCATCGAGAAGTTCAAGGCGGCTGGCACCTACTAAGCGCCGTTAAGCGCAGGACATTAGGAGAAAGGCATGGCTGTCGGTAAAGAGATACGCACCAAGGTCAAAAGTGTTCAAAATACGCAAAAAATCACGCGTGCCATGGAAATGGTGGCGGCGAGTAAAATGCGTAAGGCGCAGGATCGCATGAGGGCCTCGCGCCCTTATGCGAAAAAAATTCGCAATGTGATTCATCATCTGGCGCAGTCACATCCGGAATACCATCATTCCTACATGCAGGACCGCGAGGTCAAACGTGTTGGTTTTATTGTGGTGTCCAGTGATCGTGGTTTGTGTGGTGGTTTGAACGCCAATCTGTTTCGTGCCGCTTTGAAATCACTGCGAGATTGGGACAGCAAAGGGGTGGGCATTGATGTCTGCACCATTGGTTCCAAGTCCACCGGTTTCTTCAAACGCCTGGGTAGCAATATTGCGGCAGAAACCTCGCACCTGGGTGACGCGCCGCGCATGATAGACATGATCGGTACCATCAAGGTCATGTTGGACGCCTACGATAATGGTGAAATCGACAGGCTCTACGTGGTGTACAACGAGTTCGTCAGCACCATGACGCAGGATCCGCAGATCGAGCAATTGCTGCCGATTGAGGCTAAAGAAGAAAAAGAGTACGCCCATCACTGGGATTACCTTTATGAGCCAGAAGCCAAAGAGGTGATCACCGATCTGTTGACACGTTACGTCGAGTCGCTGGTGTATCAGGCCGTGGTGGAAAACGTGGCCTGCGAACAGTCCGCGCGCATGGTGGCGATGAAGGCCGCATCCGACAACGCCGGTGACCTGATCGATGAATTGAACCTGGCCTACAACAAGGCCCGCCAGGCTGCAATTACTCAGGAAATTTCCGAGATCGTCAGTGGTGCCTCTGCGGTTTGATGTTGCTAATGTTAAATAGCAAACCCGCAGCCGCGAAACAGCATTTGTTAAAATTAAAGAGGACTGAAACATGAGTTCAGGAAAGATTGTACAAATCATCGGCGCCGTGGTCGACGTGCAATTCCCGCGCGATTCGATGCCGAAGATCTATGACGCATTGAAGTTGGACGACGTTGATCTGACATTAGAAGTGCAGCAACAGCTAGGTGACGGTGTGGTTCGCGCCATCGCTATGGGCACCACTGATGGCCTGAAACGCGGTTTGACCGTGGCGGGTACCGGTGCTGCGATTCAGGTGCCGGTAGGCCAGGGCACGCTGGGTCGTATTATGGACGTGCTGGGTCGCCCGGTGGATAACGCCGGTGATGTGCCTGCTGACAAGTACATGCCGATTCATCGTAAACCACCCGCTTTTGATGAGCAGTCCTCCAGCCTGGATATTCTCGAAACTGGCATCAAGGTTATCGACCTGATCATGCCGATCGCCAAGGGCGGTAAAATCGGTCTGTTCGGTGGTGCGGGTGTAGGCAAAACTGTGACGCTGATGGAACTGATTCGTAACATCGCCGTTGAACACAGCGGCTTCTCCGTGTTCGCCGGTGTCGGTGAACGGACTCGTGAAGGTAATGACTTTTACTACGAGATGGAAGAAGGCGGCGTGCTGGATAAAGTGGCGCTGGTGTACGGTCAAATGAACGAGCCTCCGGGTAACCGTCTGCGTGTTGCGCTGACCGGTTTGACCATGGCCGAGCATTTCCGCGACGAAGGCCGCGAAGTGTTGTTGTTCGTGGACAATATTTATCGTTACACACTGGCCGGTACCGAAGTATCTGCATTGCTGGGCCGTATGCCTTCTGCGGTGGGTTACCAGCCGACACTGGCTGAAGAAATGGGCGCTCTGCAAGAACGCATCACTTCCACCAAGACCGGTTCTATCACGTCCTTCCAGGCCGTGTACGTACCCGCAGATGACTTGACCGATCCGTCACCTGCCACCACCTTTGCTCACTTGGATGCCACGTTGGTGTTGTCTCGTCAGATCGCTGAGCTGGGCATCTACCCAGCGGTGGATCCGTTGGATTCCACCTCGCGCCAGCTGGACCCCTTGGTGATCGGTGATGAACATTACGGCGTCGCCCGTGCCGTGCAGGGTACCCTGCAACGTTACAAAGAGCTGAAAGATATCATCGCTATCCTCGGTATGGACGAGTTGTCGGAAGAAGACAAACAGTCCGTCAATCGTGCGCGTAAACTGCAACGCTTCCTATCACAGCCGTTCTTTGTCGCCGAAGTGTTTACCGGTGCACCGGGTAAATACGTGAGCCTGAAAGACACCATCACCGGCTTTAAGGGTATTGTTGAGGGTGAATATGATTCACTGCCTGAGCAGGCTTTTTACATGGTGGGCGGCATTGAAGAAGCCGTCGAAAAGGCCAAAACCCTGTCTTAAGACAGTTTTTGTCGCTAAAGAAGGGGTAAGGAAATGGCAATGACTATGCATGTGGACGTCGTGAGCGCCGAGGCGGAGATATTTTCTGGCCCGGCCACGATGTTGTTTGCACCGGGTGTGATGGGTGATCTGGGCATTATGCCCCGTCACGCACCGCTCCTAACGCGCATCAAACCCGGCGAGGTGCGGATTATCACCGAACAGGGTGCCGAGGAAATCGTACTGTTTGTGTCCGGCGGAATGCTGGAGATCCAGCCCGAGGCCGTGACCATTTTGGCCGACACCGCGCAGCGAGCCGACGACATCGACGAGGCCGCAGCCCTTGAAGCCAAGGATCGGGCAGAGAAGTTGCTGGCTGACCAAAAAGACGATATCGACTACGCCGCCGCGTCGGCAGAATTGGCCGAGGCTATGGCGCAGTTGCAGGCCATCCAGCGTTTAAAGAAAAAGGTTGGACGGTGATCGGCGCAGCTGCTTCTTAAGGAATATATTGGTTGGTTGGTCGGCGTAGGCGAGTGACTATTGAGTCGAGATAACGCCCAATGAAGGCGTAGGCCAATAGGTGCCGGTTATGTCGTCTAACCAATGTATCTTAGTATGTGTAGGTGACATGCAAGTCGCATTCGTAAAGGCACTGGCTCGGCCATAATGACTCGTATTCGTCATTTTTGTAGAACCTGTTCGAACGCGGACCTTCTTTCATCAGTCTTGCCAAAAAGTGCTGTAAGGCTGCATAGAATGATGGATGCCGCGCTAAGGTGATGTTTTCATTGTTTATATATGGCAGCCCTGTCAAGGCACTGTTTCTTATCTAGGCATGATTTTCTGAAAATACCATTATTGGAAAATAACCTACTTTCTTTCGAATTATC